>NZ_CP136651.1:912750-1217000 GCF_036784765.1 Novosphingobium sp. ZN18A2
TATGCCATGGTCGCGATCGGCGTGGTCGGGTTCATCGTGTGGGCGCACCACATGTACACCACCGGCCTCGACCTCAATACGAAGATGTATTTCACCGCCGCCACGATGGTTATCGCGGTGCCGACCGGCATCAAGATCTTCTCGTGGATCGCGACGATGTGGGGCGGCAGCCTTGAGTTCAAGTCGCCCATGGTCTGGGCGCTGGGCTTCATCTTCCTGTTCACCGTCGGCGGCGTGACCGGCGTGGTGCTTGCCAACGGCGGCATCGACGACAACCTGCAGGACACCTACTACGTGGTGGCGCACTTCCACTATGTGCTGTCGCTGGGTGCGGTGACCTCGCTCTTCGCCGGGTTCTATTACTGGTTCCCGAAGATGAGCGGGCGGATGCATTCCGAGCTGCTCAGCCACATCCAGTTCTGGGTGTTCTTCGTGGGCGTGAACCTGATCTTCTTCCCGATGCACTTCCTGGGCGTTCAGGGCATGCCGCGCCGGTATCCCGACTATACCCCGGCGTTCGAGTACTGGAACAAGATCGCGACCCACGGCTATGAAATCATGAGCGTCAGCGTGGTGATCTTCTTCATCAACATCGCCTATGCGTTCATCGCCGGAAAGAGGGCCGCGCCCAACTATTGGGGCGAAGGCGCGACCACGCTTGAGTGGACGCTGTCGAGCCCGCCGCCGTTCCACCAGTTCGAGACCCTTCCGGTCATCGACGACAAGGCTCACGCCTGAGCCGGGTAACGACGGACCGAACACCGAACACCCCGGTCCGGAAGGGCCGGGGTGTTCTGTTTCGGAGCCGTGAATTTGGTGGCCAGCCGCACGTCGGATAGCCGCCGGGGAGAGTGCAATGGTCGAAATGCGACGGATCGATGCAGGAGAGCTGACCTTGCGTGCCGCCGTTGCGGGAACGGGTCCGCTCGTGCTGATGGTCCACGGCTTTCCCGAAAGCTGGTATTCGTGGCGTCACCAGATCGGCCCGGTCGCCGACGCTGGCTTTACGGCCTGCGCGATCGACGTGCGCGGCTATGGCGGGTCTGACAAGCCGCAAGAGGTTTCGGCCTATGCGATGGAGCGCATCGTGGGCGATGTTGTGGGCGTTGCCAGGGCGCTTTCGCCCGATGCGCCCGCCATCCTTGTCGGCCACGATTGGGGCGCACCGATCGTGTGGAATTCGGCGCTGACCCATCCCGAACAGTTTCGCGCCGTCGCGGGGATGTCTGTCCCGTTCGCCGGTGTGCCTGAGCGCCCCTTTACAGAGGTGTTCCGTGAACACTTCACTTCGAAGGGACGGTTCTTCTACCAGGAATACTTCCAGGAACCGGGCGTCGCAGAGGCGGAGGCCGAAGCCGATCCGCGCGCATTCGTGCGGCGCATGATGTATTCGATTTCAGGGGACGTTCCGTCGGGCGATTACTGGAGCAAGCCGGCGGGCGCGACGTTCCTTGAAGGGCTGCCGGACGTTGACGATCCGGACGGGCTGCCGGCGTGGCTGACGGATGAAGACCTTTCGTTCTACGAAGCGGAGTTCCGGCAGTCGGGATTTCGCGGGCCGCTCAACCGATATCGCAACCACGAAGCAGACTATGCGTGGCTGCAGGGCTGGAAAGGCAAGCGGATCGAACAGCCCGCGCTGTTCATCGGCGGGGACCGCGATCCGGCAACGGGCCTTTTCGGCGCGGTATCCGATCCGGTGGCCATGATGCGCATGTTCGCGCCCAAAGTGGAAGGCCATGTCCTTGAAGGATGCGGACACTGGACCCAGCAGGAACGGCCCCGACAGGTCAACGCGCTTTTGCTCGACTGGCTGAATCGGCTGGAAGCGGGTAATTGATGCAATCCATGTCCCAAACGATTCAACCGACGATGCCCGCAGACTGGCGAGACTTTTACGCGCTGACCAAACCGCGCGTGATGAGCCTTGTCATATTTACCGGGCTTTGCGGAATGCTGGCGGCCCCGGTGTCGATCCATCCGGTGCTGGGCTTTACCGCCATCCTGTGCATCGCGGTTGGCGCGGGCGGGGCGGCGGCGCTCAACCAGTGGTGGGAAGCCGATATCGACGCGGGCATGAAGCGCACGGCCAAACGTCCGCTTCCCGCCGGGCGGATGGACCGCACCAGCGCGCGCGATTTCGGCGTGGCGCTTTCGGTCGGTTCGGTCCTTGTCATGGGCCTTGCGATCCACTGGCTCGCGGCGGCGCTGCTGGCGCTTTCGATCGTCTATTATGCGTGGTTCTACACCGTCTGGCTGAAGCCGCGCACCCCGCAGAACATCGTGATCGGCGGCGGCGCGGGGGCGTTCCCGCCGCTGATCGGCTGGGTGGCGGCAACCGGGCACGTCACGCTGATGCCGGTGCTGTTGTTCCTGATCATCTTCTTCTGGACGCCGCCGCATTTCTGGGCGCTCGCGCTGTTCGTGCAGACCGATTATGCGAAGGTGGGCATTCCGATGATGCCGGTCGTCGCCGGGGAAGCGTCGACCCGCCGACAGATCCTGATCTATGCGATTGTCCTGCTGCCGCTGGCCCTGACACCGTGGCTGATCGGCGGGACGGGCGCGGTATATGGCGTGTCGGCGCTCGTCCTTGGCACCGCGTTCCTGATCTTCGCCGCGCGGGTGGGCTTGCGCCGCACGGGTGAGAACGATGCGATGAAGCCGGAAAAGCGGCTTTTCGCGTTCTCGATCCTCTATCTTTTCGCGCTGTTCGCCATGCTGGTTGCGGACCGTTTCGCGAGCGTGCAAGGGTGGCTGGCATGACCGAGGATCGCGACGACAAGGACGAAACCCCGATCCGTGAATATCACGGTGCGCCGGGCGATATCCGGTGGGATACCCTGTCAGAGGAAGAAAGCAGGCTGATCCGCGCTCGCCAGCGTTCGCGCAATCGCGCGCTGGCGCTGGTGCTGGTGGCCCTGGTGGTGCTGTTCTTCGCGATCACCATCGTGAAGATGAAGGTCAAGGGGCAGATGTAAGGCGGCATGGCCAGCTCCGCTCCACGAAACAGCGCCCCCGGAGGCGACGAGGCGCAGCACAGCCGGAACAGGCGCGTGGGCCTGATCATGGCGCTGGTGGCGCTTGGCATGCTGGGGCTCGGCTATGCGGCGGTGCCGCTGTATCGCGTGTTCTGCCAGGTCACCGGCTATGGCGGCACGCCCAAACGCGTGGACGAAGCCGCGGCCAGTGGCGTGAAAGCGATCGGCAAGCCCATGTCCGTGCGCTTCGATGCCAACATCGATCGCGACATGCCGTGGGCGTTCAAGCCGGAACAGACCACGCAGGACGTGATCATCGGATCGCGTTCGATGGCGTTCTTCACGGCGGAAAACAATTCGGACAAGACCATTACCGGCACCGCCAGTTTCAACGTGATGCCCGAAGCGGCGGCCGCCTATTTCAACAAGATCCAGTGCTTCTGCTTTACCCAGCAGACGCTGAAACCGCATGAAAAGGTGCGGATGCCCGTCATCTATTACGTCGATCCGAAGATCCTTGAGGATCCCGATTCGAAAGACACCGAACAGATAACCTTGAGCTATACGTTCCACGTCTCGCCCGACAGTCCGTCGCTCCAGACAGATTGAGCCACGTGGGACAAGGGACCGGAAAGTGACTGGACCGGGCCGCAGGGCGGCGATAAAGGCGTATTGACAATCACAGGGCCGCGCGCGGCGAGCCTCAGCCATATGTGGGGGAAATAGACAGATCATGGCCGGCACCAAGAACCACGACTATCATATCCTGCCGCCCGACATCGTCCCGTTGACCACGACGATCGGCGCACTGACGTTCACTTCGGGCATGGTCCTGTTCATGCACTCGTTGCCGGGTGGCCATTTTGTGCCCTGGCTCGGCATGGCGATCCTGCTTGCTTCGATGTTCCAGTGGTTCACGAAGATCGTCGCCGAAGCGAAGGCGGGTGACCATACGCCGGTGGTGCAACTGCACCAGCGCTATGGCATGATCCTGTTCATCGCTTCGGAAGTGATGTTCTTCGTCGGCTGGTTCTGGGCCTATTTCGATTTCGCCCTGTTCCCGTCGCAGCTTTCCGACGTGATCGGCGGCCAGTGGCCCCCGAAGGCAATCGAAGCGGTGATGGACCCGTTCGACCTGCCGCTGCTCAACACGCTGATCCTGCTGTGTTCGGGCACCACGGTCACCTGGGCGCACCATTCGCTGATCCACGGCGATCGCGACGGTTTGAAGAAGGGGCTGTGGGCAACGATCCTGCTGGGCATGCTGTTCACCTCGCTGCAGGCTTACGAATACCTGCACGCGCCGTTCCCCTTCGGCAAGAACACCTATGGTTCGGCGTTCTACATGGCGACCGGCTTCCACGGCTTCCACGTGATCGTCGGCACGATTTTCCTGATGGTCTGCCTGAAGCGCGCCTACAACGGCGATTTCACGCCGCGCCAGCACTTCGGCTTCGAAGCGGCGGCATGGTACTGGCACTTCGTCGACGTGGTGTGGCTGTTCCTTTTCGTGGTGGTCTACATCTGGGGCGGCTGGGGCTATCCGACGCACTGATGGCCGACACGCCGGAAAACGAAACACCGGACAAACAGACGGAAGGGCAGCCCGGCTTGGTCGCGGCTGCCCTTTCCGCTTCGTGTCCCAAGTGCGGCACCAAGGGGATGCTGTTCGACGGCATCGCCCAGTTCGCCAAGCGCTGCCGCGTGTGCGGACTCGATTATACGCAGTTCAACGTGGGGGACGGGCCTGCCGCGTTCCTGACGCTGATCATCGGGACAATCATCGTCATCCTTGCCATCGCGGTCGATTTCGCATGGGCGCCGCCGCTGTGGGTCCACGCGATGCTGTGGATTCCGATAACCGCCGCCGCCGTGATCGGTTCGCTGCGCGTGGCAAAGGCGGCGCTTCTGATTGCCGAATATCGCCGCAAGGCCGGCGAAGGCCGGATCAAGGACGAGTGACCCGGTTCGCCGGGCAGACAAGGCCATGATTCGCCGCATCCCCGTTTTTCCGACGCTGCTCGTCCTTGCAGCGGTAGCCACGATGGTCTGGCTTGGCGTGTGGCAGCTTCACCGCCTTGCATGGAAAGAGGGGCTGCTTGCGCATTACGCGGCGGCCGAAAACAATCCCACCCCCGTTCCCTGGCCCGGCGATCCCGACGCGGTCGAGCAGGCGCTGTTCCGGCGCAGCTCGGTCGATTGTGTATCGGTTGCAGGTGTTGACGCACTGGCCGGTCGCAGCGCCTCGGGGCAGACGGGCTGGGCGCAGGAAGCGCACTGCACCCTGGCTGGCGGCGGAAAGGCGGATGTCGTGATCGGTTGGGCGGCCCGCCCCGAAACGGCCACGTGGTCGGGTGGAAAAGTGAGCGGCATCGTAGCCCCCGGAGCGCGGGGGACCGCGCGGCTGATCGCCGACAGGCCGCAGGCCGGCTTGCAGGCAAACGCCCGCCCCGACCAGAGCGAGATCCCCAACAACCACTTCGCCTATGCCGTGCAGTGGTTCACTTTCGCGGCCATCGCGCTGATCATCTATGTCCTTGCCTTGCGCAAGCGCCTTGCCGGGGACGGCGTGCGCCGCTAACCGCGCGGTTCATGGACTACGTCAGCACTCGCGGCAGCGCGCCCGCGCTCGATTTCCAGGGTGTCACCCTCGCCGGCCTCGCTTCGGACGGCGGCCTTTACGTGCCGCGCGAGTGGCCGCGCTTCACAGAGGCCGAGATCGCCGCGATGGCGGGCCTGCCCTATGCAGAGCTTGCTGCAAGGGTCATGCAACCCTTCGTGGGGGACAGCCTTTCGCCCGATTGCCTGCTGGACCTTGCACGGCAGGCTTACGGCCGCTTCGCGCACGTGGCGGTAACCCCGCTGGTCCAGCTGGATGAACGGCAATGGGTGCTTGAACTGTTCCACGGCCCGACGCTGGCGTTCAAGGACGTGGCGCTTCAACTGCTGGGCCTGCTGTTCGAAGAGTTCCTGGCGCGCGGGGACGAACATATCACCATCGTCGGCGCGACAAGCGGCGATACCGGATCGGCGGCCATCGACGCGGTGGCCGGCCGGGCCAAGGTGGATATCTTCATGCTGCACCCGCAAGGGCGCGTTTCCGATGTGCAGCGCCGCCAAATGACCACGGTGCTGGCCCCCAACGTGCACAACATCGCCATCGACGGCAGCTTCGACGATGCCCAGGCGATGGTGAAGCGGATGTTCGCCGATACGGCGATGACGGGTCGTTTCGCGATCAGCGCGGTCAATTCGATCAACTGGGCGCGGCTGATGGCGCAAGTCGTCTATTATTTCGCCAGCGCGCTGCAACTGGGCGCGCCGCACCGCAAGGTGGCCTTCAGCGTTCCCACCGGCAATTTCGGTGACGTGTTCGCCGGTTATGTGGCGGCGAAGATGGGCTTGCCGATCGAACGGCTGATCGTGGCGACCAACGTCAACGATATCCTGCATCGCGCGCTTTTGACCGGCGATTATTCGGCCGGAACCGTCACGCCCACGGCCGCGCCTTCGATGGATATCCAGGTCTCTTCCAACTTCGAACGCCTGCTGTTCGACGTGGGCGGGCGCGATGGCGCGGCGCTGGCCGAACAGATGCGCGGCTTCGAAGCGAAGAAGGCCATGCAGCTTACCAATGCGCAGCGCGAAGGCGCCGCGGCGTTGTTCACCTCGGCGCGCGCCGATGCGGGCGATATGCAGCAGGCGATGCGCTGGGCCTATGAGGAAACCGGGCAAGTGCTTGATCCGCATACCGCCATCGGCCTCCATGCGGCGCGCGCGGCCGAAGGCCTGCCGGCGGATGTGCCCGTGGTTACGCTTGCCACCGCGCATCCGGCCAAGTTTGTCGACGCAGTGGAGCGCGCAACCGGCTTCCGTCCGCCGCTACCCGCCCGCGTGGGCGACCTGTTCGAGCGTGAGGAACGCTTCGACGAACTGCCGGGCGATTACGATGCGGTGGCAGCCTATATCGCAGAGCGGGCGACACCGCGCGGCGGATGATGGCCGGTCTCGATCCGCAATCGAAGCTGCTCGCGGGGGAGAGCTGGGCCGATTTCGGCCTGATCGACAGCGGTCACGGCCGCAAGATCGAGCGATACGGGCCTTATCGTTTCATCCGTCCCGAACCGCAGGCGATGTGGGCGCCGCGCCACGGCGACTGGCAGGCCGATGCCGAATTCGTGCCGGGTTCGGACGAGGACGGCGGTGGCCGCTGGCGGTTCGATAACCCGGCCCCGCGCGAAGGTTGGGAGCTTGCCTGGCCGAACGGCGGCGAATCGGTGCATTTCACATCGTCATGCACCCCGTTCCGCCACCTGGGTTTCTTTCCCGACATGGCCCCGGTGTGGGACTGGATGGGGCAGCAACTGGCCGGTCGCACCGATGCGGCGACGATGAACCTGTTCGGCTATACCGGCGTCGGCACGCTGGCCCTTTCCCGATACGGGCCGGTCACGCACGTCGATGCATCGAAGAAGTCGGTTGCCCAGGCGCGTGAAAACGCCGCGCTTTCGGGCATGACGGAGCGCCCGGTGCGCTGGATCGTGGACGATGCGGCCAAGTTCGCCGCGCGCGAAGTGCGTCGCGGGCGGCGCTATGACGGCATCATCATGGACCCGCCGAAGTTCGGGCGCGGACCGGGCGGAGAGGTGTGGCGCCTTGAAGAACATTTGCCCGCGCTGGTCGCAGACAGCCGCAAGCTGCTGGATGGTGACAGCCGCTTCCTGTTCCTTACCGTTTACGCGGTGCGGATGAGCAGCCTTGCGATTGGCGGATTGTTGGCCGACGCCTTTGCCGACATGCCGGGCATCATCGAACACGGCGAACTGGCGATACGTGAGGAAGGACCGGGCGGGCGCTTGTTGCCTACCGCGATCTTCGCGCGCTGGCGCAACGGCTGAAGGTTTGGCGATGGGCGCCCGCGATTTTCTGTTGATGGTCGTCGTCTGCGTCGTCTGGGGATTCAGCAACGTCCTGTCGAAAGTTGTGGTGGGGGAATGGGACGTCCCGCCGCTGTTCTTCGCCGCGATCCGGTTTGGACTGGTCGCCTTGCTGACGGCGCCCTGGCTGCTGCCGGTGCCGCGACCGGCATGGCGCATCGTTGCCGTGGGGCTGGCGATGGGCGCGGGCAGCTTTGCCCTGCTGTTCGTCGGCCTGAAGACGGCAACGCCTTCGGCTGCCGCAGTGGTCGTGCAGGCGGGGGTGCCGATTACCACGCTGCTTTCCGTGCTTGTGCTGGGCGAGCGTATTCACTGGCGCAGGGGACTTGGCATCGCATTGACGCTGGCGGGCGTGCTGGTGGTGATCTGGAAGCCGGGATTTGCGCTGTCTACCGGCCTGCTTTTCATCCTGGCGTCTGCCTTCACCAGCTCCATCGGGGCGATCATGATGAAGCAGATGCCCGATATCGCACCGCTGCGCTTCCAGGCGTGGGTGGGCTTGTCCACAGCAGTGCCCTTGGCGGCAATTTCCTGGGTCATCGAAAGCGGCCAATGGCAGACCGCCCACGCGGCGGGGTGGCCGTTCGTTGCCGCCGTGGTTTTCTCGGCCGTTGTCGTCTCGATCGGAGCGCACACGGCGTATTATGGATTGATCGCCCGGCATGAGGCCAACCTCCTGGCGCCGCTGACGCTGATGACGCCGCTGTCCACGATCGCGCTTGGCATCCTGATCACCGGGGACCGGCTTGACGCGCACATGGTCGCGGGCGCGGTGCTGGCACTGGCCGGCGTGCTGATCGTGGCGGTCCGGCGCAGCAGCGCGCCAGTGGTCGAAGTCCAGGAACGCGCCTGATCTAAGCCCCTGCAAGCGACCCAACGTCGCCAGCGGACTTGATGGCCCAACCCCTGCGAGGCGGGCCGGTGTGGCCGAAAAGCGCTCTAATCCAGCGCCGCCGTTTGCAGGCCAAGGCCCGGCACGCCGACCGTGCGCCTTCCGCCGAAATCGGTGCGCACCACGATCAGCCCGTCACGTTCCATGTAATCGAGCAGGCGCCGGATGCGGCCGGGCGAGTGTGTACCGTAAAGCCGGCCAAGCACGTCGTCGTCCGGGCAGGGTTCGCCCTCGATGGCCGCGCGTCCGATGGCAAGGAACGGGGCAAGCATATCGTCGGGCACGTTGCGCGCGGCTTCCAGCAAGCTGGCCCAGCGTTCGTCGCCCGCATCTTCCATGCCGTTGAGCGCAAGCGCGAAAAGGCGGCGGAAGCGGACGGCGTCCAGACGCGGATCGCCGATCCGCTCCATCCGGCAGCGGACGGAGAAATCCTGCATCAGCGAAGACGTGGGCTGGAACGTGGCGTCGGGCTCATCCGCCATGGCGCGCAATATGCCAAGGAACACGGCTTCGCGCTCCGCGTCGTCGAGCGGGGGCGGTGCGGTGCGTTCGTCGCCATCGGGCGGTGCCACCGCATCGGGCAGCGAAAAGCTGGAGATCGTTTCCACCAGCCGCTCGCTCTCGTCGCTCGACGCGCGGCGCGGCGGGGGCGGGGCGGGAACCTGCTCGTCTTCCGCCCAATCGGCAAAGAGCATGGCCTTCATGTCCTCAGGGCTCGCGTCCGGCAGGGGGGCGAGCGCGGGCGCGGCGGTTTTCGCGCCGGTCTTTACCGGGCCGATCCGCACCGACACCGGCCGGCGGCTGATCGCCGGGCCAAGGCCCAGGAAATGGCCGCGCGCAAGATCGCGGATCTGTTCCGCCTGCCGCCGCTCCATGCCCAAAAGGTCGGCCGCGCGCACCATGTCGATGTCCAGGAAGGTGCGGCCCATCAGGAAGTTCGAGGCTTCCGCAGCCACGTTCTTGGCCAGCTTGGCAAGGCGCTGCGTCGCGATCACCCCGGCTAGTCCGCGCTTGCGACCCCGGCACATCAGGTTGGTCATCGCCGCAAGGCTGAGGCGGCGAACTTCGTCGGAAACGTCGCCTGCCGCCGAAGGGGCGAACATCTGCGCTTCGTCCACCACGACCAGCGCGGGGAACCACTGTTCGCGCGGGGCATCGAACAGCGTGCCCAGGAATTGCGCGGCGCAGCGCATCTGTCCTTCGATCTCCAGCCCGTCCAGCGCCAGGACAACCGAGGCGCGGTGCTGGCGGATGCGGGCGGCGAGGCGGGCGATGCCGTTCGCATCGTGTTCGGAACCGTCGATCACGACATGGCCGAAGGGCTCGGCCAGCGTCACGAAGTCGCCTTCCGGGTCGATCACGATCTGCTGGACCAGTCCCGCGCTCTCTTCCATCAGGCGACGCAGCAGGTGCGATTTTCCCGAACCGGAGTTGCCCTGCACCAGCAATCGCGTGGCGAGAAGTTCCTCCACGTCTATCGCAACGGATTTTCCGCCCGTTTCCTCGCCGATGATCACGCTTGCGCCCACCCGGTTCGCTTAGGCAATCGGGTGCGGGGCGGACAAGGGCGGCGGGCTGCCGCGCTGGGGAAAAAGAAACGCGTGCAGAATGAAACCCGCGCCGGCGTGGACTTTTGGCCATAGGCCTGCCAAGGCGCAACGCCTGATTGCTGCAGGAATATTGCCTTGGCCGACAGCCTGTTTCTCGAAGTCGCGAATATCGAATCCGATGTGCTTACCGGGATCTACTCGGAAGAAACCGGGCGTCCGCAGCCATTGCGCATCACGATCCGCGCCGAACTGAAGGCGCTGGACTTCTACGGGCCGGATAATCCGCTGGATGACAGCAAGAATTATATGGACCTCAAGTGGTCGGCCACGGAAGGCCTGCCGCGCGGGGTGCATTTCAAGTTGATTGAGGCCGTGGCCGATCACATCTGCGCCACGCTTTTCGCGCAGGACACGCGCATCCTTTCCGTCGAGGTGAAGATCGTCAAGCTGGCGATCAGCGAACATGGAGAGGAAATCGGCATCACCATGAAGCGGGACCGCAAGGGGTGAGCGCGGAACGTCCGCTTGCGCTGGTAACCGGCGGCTGGCGGCGCATCGGCGCGGCCATTGCCCGCACGCTGGCGGCGGACGGATGGGATCTGGTGCTCCACGCACACCATTCCGACACGTTCGAGGACGGGTTGCAGGCGGCGCTTGAAGCGAGCGGCGCGACCGTTTTCCGCGTGATCGCCGATCTTGGTCACGCGCCCAGCGCAGAGGCGCTTCCGGCCAATGCCCGGCGGCTGGCGGGAAGGGCCGCCTCGCTGCTGGTGAACAATGCCTCGCTTTTTTCGGAAGATACGATCGGCACGGTAACCGCGGATGCGCTTGAAGGGCATTTTCACGTGAACCTTTTCGCCCCGGTCCTGATGGCCCGCGCCTTCGCGGCAGAGCTGGACGGCGGGAAGGGCGCCATCGTCAACGTGCTGGACCAGCGGGTGGCCAACCCGGTGCCGGACCAGACCAGCTATACCCTGTCCAAGCAGGCGCTCCATGCCGCCGTGCGCACGCTGGCGCGATCGCTGGCGCCGCGCATAAGGGTGAACGGTGTAGCCCCCGGCCTGACCTTGCCGACTGACGATTACGGCGATGACCAGTGGGAACGACTGGCACGGCTGATGCCGCTCGATCGGCTGGCCGAACCGGGAGAGATCGCGGAAGCGGTGCGCTATCTCGCGCGGGCGGGCGCGGTTACGGGGCAGACGGTGTTCGTCGATGCGGGCGCGCATCTTGAGTCTTACCCGCGAGACTTCGTATATATGGAAACGTGACCCAGTCCGCCCCGCCTCTTTCCGCCGCACCGCTTGTCGACCGGTTCGACCGGCGCATCACCTATCTTCGCCTGTCGGTGACAGACCGGTGTGACCTTCGCTGCGCCTATTGCATGCCAGAGCGGATGGAGTTCCTGCCGCGCGCGGAAGTCCTGACGCTTGAGGAAATGCACCGGCTGGCGCTCTCTTTCATCGATCGCGGTGTGACGAAGATCCGCCTGACCGGTGGCGAGCCGCTGGTGCGACGCGACATGATGCAGCTGGTAAGGGCGCTTGGTCGCAAACTGGGTGACGGGCTGGAAGAGCTGACGCTTACCACCAATGCCACCCGGCTGGCGGAATTTGCCGACGATCTGCGCGCAGCCGGGGTGGAGCGGGTCAACATCTCGCTCGACACGCGCGACCCGAACCTTTTCCGCCAGCTTTCGCGACGCGCCGTGCTGCCGCAGGTGCTGGACGGGATTGCCGCCGCGCGTGAAGCGGGGCTTAAGGTGAAGATCAACACCGTCGCCCTGAAAGGGCTGAACGAAGCGGAAATCCCTTCGCTGGTCGAATGGGCGCACGGGCAGGGTTTCGACCTGACGCTGATAGAAGTCATGCCGCTGGGCGAAGTGGAGGGCGACAGGTTCGATCATTACCTCCCGCTCGACGCGGTGCGGCGCGATCTGGAAGGGCGCTGGTCGCTTGCCGATATCCCGCTGCGCACCGGCGGTCCTTCGCGCTATGTCCAGGTGGCCGAAACGGGCGGACGCATCGGCTTTATCACGCCGCTCACCGGGAATTTCTGCGCGGGCTGCAACCGCGTGCGGGTGACGGCGACGGGCCAGCTTTTCATGTGCCTTGGCGGCGAAGGCCAGGTGGACCTGCGCGCGGCCTTGCGCTCGGCCGATCCCGACGCGGCGCTGGCGCAGGCGTTCGAGCGCGCGATGGGCGAAAAGCCCGAAAAGCACCACTTCGTTATCGATCGTCCCGGCGCGGCACCGGCGCTGGCGCGCCATATGTCGACCACCGGGGGCTGACGCGCGCGATGGCCGTAACCCTGCAGTTTCTCGGCCGGCTTGAGGATATGGCCGGCGCGCCGGAGTTGCACCTTGCGCTGGAACAGCCGCAGGCGCTGGAAGTGCTGGTGCGCCACCTGGATGCCGCGCTGGCCAACGCGGTCATGGTGCCGGAAGTGCGCGTGGCGATAAACGGTGCGCTGGTCGCTCATCCGTGGGAGACACTGGTCGGTCCCGGCGACGAAGTGGCGTTCCTTCCTCCTGTCAGTGGCGGCTGACGTGCGCGCGGACGTGCGGCTGGCCCTGGGCGCCTTCGATCCCGCGCAAGAGAGCGCGCGCTTTGCGGCGATCCATCCCGAGGCCGGGGGCGTGGTCAGCTTTCTCGGACAGGTTCGTGCGGAAGCCGGCGAAGATGCCGTGCTTGAGCTTGAATTGCGCCACTTCGATCCGCTGACGCTTCCCGGCATGGACGAACTTGCGCAAGAGGCGCTGGCGCGCTGGCCACTGGACGGACTGTTGGTGATCCACCGCAGCGGCACGATGGCGCCGGGCGACCCGATCGTGCTGGTCGCTGCAGCCGCGCGGCACAGGCGCGATGCCTTTGCCGCGGCGGACTTCGTGATGGATCACCTGAAAAGCCGGGCGTGGTTCTGGAAGCGGGAGCGGACGGCCAAAGGCTGGCGCTGGATAGAACCGCGCGAAGAAGACCATGCCGACCTTGCGCGGTGGACGCGCTAGATATCAGCCGGCGAGACGCGCGGCATAGGCGTTTATTGTTTCGCTTTCCTGGCGAACGAGGACCGAAACGTCCACGTGCGCGGCGCGAATCGCGGAAAGATCCGTCGATGACTGGCCGGCCGAAGCGAGATTGGCGGCGAGCATCATCGCATCGAGATCGGCAAGGATAACCGAAGTATCGTTGCGCGCCGATTCGAGGCTGGCGAGTGACAGCAACGCCACCGACCATGCCTCGGTGCCCGTGCCGGCGCCTCTGCCGCTTGCGGTAAACCGGTCGGCCGCCGCCTTGCGATCCAGGAAGCGCTGGTGCGCTTCCGCCGCGTTGCCGCGCAACAGTGCGAGCTTGCGCAAAAGCGTGGCGTCCGGCGGCACGGGTGTGGCCGTTGCGGCGGGTTCCGGCGCGACCGGCAGGGCCGCCGCATAGGCGCGCTCTGCAGGGCGGGTCGCAAGCGAGGGGTAGCCGCCTTGCGCGCCCGCGCACGCGGAGAGCAGGACAAGCGGCACGAGAACGGGCAATATGCGACGCATGGCCATCGCCATAGCACGCCGCGCGCGCGCCGCCAGCCCGTGCCAGGGCGCCCATCCGGATTCGCCCCGATGACCGATTTTCGGGCGATCGCGCGTTGACAGGAGCGGCCCGTTCGATTATCGGCGCGTCTCTTTCCGGCACCCTGCCTGTTGCGGGGTACTGGCGTGTTGCCCGATTTTCGCGCGATTCGCACTTGCGGCAAGCCGTAAGCGTGGAGCACCGGGGAAGGCAGGGCAGCCACACACGAGAAACGGATAGCAGAAACCATGTTCGCAATAGTGCGCACGGGCGGCAAGCAGTACCGGGTAGCCGCCGGAGACAAGATCGCGGTCGAAAAGCTGGCTGGCGAAGCCGGTGACAAGATCACGCTGGGCGATGTCCTCCTCGCGGGCGAAGGCGCCGACCTTGCCGACGCGGCGAAGGTTGTCGTTTCGGCCGAGATCATCGCGCAGGCGAAGAGCGAAAAGGTCGTGGTGTTCAAGAAGCGCCGCCGCCACAACTATCGCCGCAAGAACGGCCACCGCCAGCAGATGACCCTGCTGCGCATCCTGGCCGTGGGCGACGAGAAGAAGAAGGCAGCGCCGAAAAAGGCCGCCGCCAAGACCGACGAGGCCCCGGCTGCTGACGCCGGCGCGGCCGCCTGAACGCAAGATTCGGAGTAGATCGAGATGGCACACAAGAAAGCAGGCGGCTCCTCGCGTAATGGTCGCGATTCGGCAGGCCGTCGCCTTGGCGTGAAGAAGTTTGGCGGCGAACAGGTCGTCGGCGGCAACATCATCGTGCGCCAGCGCGGGACCAAGGTGTATCCGGGCAACGGCGTCGGCATGGGCAAGGATCACACCCTGTTCGCGCTCATCGAGGGTCGCGTCCGCTTCCACGCGGGCAAGCTCGGCCGCAAATACGTCTCGGTCGACATGGCAGCGGAAGCCGCCGAATAACCGGATGGTCGATAAAGGGCCGTCCTTGATGGGATGGCCCCGCCGGACCCGCAACAGGACCGGCTGAATGAGGGAGAGGGGCCGACCCGTCTCCCTCTTTTCGTATCTCCCTCGTCACCCCGCCCGCCCGGCGCAGTTTGCGCACCGGTCGGCGAAAGACGAAACACTTCCGTCATAGCAGGGCGTTACAGGCGCATCTGCCATGCGGGGGCGAGAGGAGTTGAGCCGTGTTCATTCGCACCGAACGCCTGTTCCTGAGGCCGGGCTGGCCCGAAGACTGGACCGAGTTGCTGGGCCTGATTGCCGACGAAGGCATCGTGCGCAACCTTGCGCGCGCGCCGTGGCCCTATCGGTCCGAACACGCCCGTGACTTTGCCCGCAAGGGGCAACATCCGCGCATGCCGCACTTCTTCGTCACGCTTCCCGGCGCGGGCGGGTCGACGCTGATCGGCACCGCTGGCCTGGGCCAGGCGGAGGACGGTTCGGTGCAACTGGGTTACTGGATCGCGCGCGATCACTGGAACCGGGGTTACGCGACAGAGGCCGCGCGCGCGGTGCTGAGCCTTGCGCGGACGCTGGGACATGGCCGCATCACGGCGCGGCACTTCCTTGACAATCCCGCCTCCGGCCGTGTGCTGCGCAAGGCAGGCTTCGCGCCGACCGGCCGTGTGACTGCATCGAGCAGCCTTGCCCGGCGCGAGCCTGCGCTGGCGGCGCTTTATGTGGTGGACTTCGACGATGCAGGCGGCAGCGATACGCCGGGCGGCAGCAATGCGCCGGGCGGTGACGACGCGATGGCCGGCAAGGTTCGACGCGCCGCCTGACCGGCAATGACCGGGGCC
Source organism: Novosphingobium sp. ZN18A2 (assembly GCF_036784765.1). Classification (NCBI taxonomy): domain Bacteria; kingdom Pseudomonadati; phylum Pseudomonadota; class Alphaproteobacteria; order Sphingomonadales; family Sphingomonadaceae; genus Novosphingobium; species Novosphingobium sp. ZN18A2. The sequence goes on from NZ_CP136651.1 coordinate 928,427, forward strand.
GCTCCCGGAAAGGAAGCGGCCCCGGTCGTGATTTGCCCGTCAGGTCGGACCGATCACGCCGGTTGCATCACCGCGTCGGGAAATTCGCTGTCGGCCTTGGCAATCAGGCCGCGGTCGTCGTGGTTCCACGGGTGGAAGCCGGGCATGAAATAGCTCAGCCACGCCGGGAACACGCGGCGCAGAACACCGGGCGTCACCAGCAGATAGCTTGCCAGCCGCCATTTCCACTTCGCGCCGGTCAGCCCGTCCTGCGCAAGCAGGTCCAGCGTGTCTTCCACGCGGTTGGTGAGGAAGTTCTTCGTCACCACCAGCATCATCAGCGACTTCACCTTCCACCGCTTCCAGCGGCTCCAGTCCTTCGTCGCGTGCAGCCAGGTGTCATAGGCGACTCCCTTGTGCTCGATCTCCTCGATCGCGTGCCAGCGCCACATCGCGGCGCTTTCCGGTTCGGCGCCGGCGAAGTGTTTCGGGTTCGCCAGGAACTCGTGCGCCATCATCGCGGTATAGTGTTCCAGCGCCATCGTCGCGGCAAGGTTGAGGATCGCCGGGCGGTCCTTGGTCAATGCCAGCATCTCGGCCACGCGCTGGTCGATCTTGTCGATGTCGTATCCCGCTTCACTCGCCGCGCGGTTGAAGGCGACGTGTTCGCGGGTGTGATTGATCTCCTGCTTCACAAACGCGCGAATCTCTGCCTCAAGCTTCGGCGATGCACCTTCGCGATGCGCTTTCACCGCCTCGATGAAGAAAGCCTCGCCGCGCGGGAAGGTGGCGGAAAGCGCATTGTGCCACGCGGTTGCTACCGGATCGCCCGCCAGCCACCAGCGGCCGGGCTTGCGTTCGCGGCCGAAGCGGCGATCGCGCACGGTGATGGCAAGGTCAGCAGGCGTCGGCGCGGACTTGCCCGTGGTGGCCGCGCGTTCTAGGTCGGAAGAAAGATTTGCCGGTGCGTTCATGCCCAACAGGATAGATTAACTTACACTGATGTCAATAAGAAAGCGTCTCAGCCCCGAGGAATCGCGCACCGCCGCGCTTGAAGCGGCACGCGCGCTGTTGATCGAAACCGGCCCGCAATCGGTTACGCTGAAGGCGGTGGCGGGCCGCATCGGGCGGACCCATGCCAACCTTTTGCACCATTTCGGATCGGCTTCCGGTCTCCAGAAGGCGCTGGCGAAAGACCTTGCCTCCTCGATCTGCGCGAAGATTGCCGATGCGGTGATTGCCAGCCGTTCTGGCATCGGCACGCCGCGCGATGTGGTGGACCTGACGTTCGATGCCTTCGACAAGGAGGGCGCGGGCGCGCTTGCTTCATGGATGCTCTTGTCGGGTAACGAGGACGCGCTGGATCCCATCGTCGATGCGATCCACGACCTTGTGGTCGAACTCAACGAATTCGGTTCGGAACATTTGCGCGATTCCACCCTGGCGCTCACGCTCATGGCGTTGGGAGACGCGCTTCTGGGCGGGCCGCTTTCCGCGTCGCTGGAACTGCCACGTACCGCGGCGCGCGACCGGGCGGAAGCAATGTTGCTCGGCTCGATCGACCAGGCCGGAACCCTCGCGCCGGAAGGGTAAGCGTTCAGTCTTCCCCGGCCGGCGACAGGTCCATCCAGTCGGGGGCAAGCGCCGGGTCGATGGCGTCCACCCGCAAGTGGTCCACCGCAAGCCCCAGGTCGGGATAGGCGGCGCGACGGCGCTTTTCGTCGGACGAATCCAGCGGCACCACGATCAGCCGGCGGTTCACTTTCTGCCGCCAGTTCATCCGCGCGGTGTTCTCCTGCCCGATGTAACAGCCCTTCGTGAATGAAACGCCGTTCAGTTCCACCGCGTTCGCCTCTAGCCACAGCGTTTCCGCATCGCCCAGTTCGGCGCGGCCTTCGGGTACGCCCAGCCGCAACCGGTGCGCGCGCCACGCGTCGTCCGCAGGCTCGTCAGTATCGGAAACGGGGGCGATCCAGCGTTGGCCCAGCGCGGCAAGCCGCGGATCGGCGGCACCGCCATCGCCCGGCTCGGGTTGCCAATAGACGCCCAGCGTTTCGTCGCGCGCAAGCTCTATCTTGCGACGCAGGCGATAGAGCGACAGGCGCTTGATCAGCGCGTCGGCCACGTCCGCTTCGCAATCGATCAGCAGCGCGTCCTCGCCCGAAGGCCAGACAAGGAAATCGAACAACGCCTTGCCCTGCGCGGTGAGCAGCGCCGTCCACACCGGAAGGTCTCCTGTCACGTCGCTGGTGACGAGGCCTTGCAGGAAGTCGGCCACGTTCTCGGCCGGATCGAGAGGAGTCAGGCGCACCACGGCGCGTTTCGAAAGTCTGGTTGCAGTCATGGATGACAGATAGGGGCCACCGGCCCTAAGGGGAAGGGATGGCAACCGAGCAGATTCTCACCATCCGCCGTCCTGACGACTGGCACGTACACTTGCGCGACGGCGCTATCCTGGCCGGCGTAACGCCCTATACCGCGCGCCAGTTCGCTCGGGCGATCGTGATGCCCAACCTTTCTCCTCCGGTAACGACGGTGGACGCCGCCCGTGCCTATCGCGACCGGGTGCTGACAGCGGTGCCGAAGGGCATCGATTTCACCCCGCTGATGACCTGTTACCTGACCGATTCGACCGATCCCGAAGACGTTGCGCGCGGGTTCGACGAAGGCGTGTTCACCGCCAGCAAGCTCTATCCTGCACACGCGACCACGGGGTCCGCCCACGGGGTGACAGATATTGCGAACATTGTGCCGGTGCTCGAGCGCATGGCGGAAATCGGGATGCCGCTGCTGGTCCACGGCGAAGTGACCGACCACGATATCGACATCTTCGACCGCGAAGCCGTGTTTATCGAACGCACGCTGGCGCCGCTTGTCGCGCGTTTGCCCGAACTGAAGGTGGTATTCGAACATATCACCACGCGGCAGGCGGTCGAGTTCGTGGAAAGCGCGGGTGACAGGGTGGGCGCGACGATCACGCCGCAGCACCTGCACATCAACCGCAACGCGATGCTGGTCGGTGGAATCCGGCCGCATGCCTATTGCCTGCCCGTGGCCAAGCGGGAAGAGCACCGGCTCGCCCTGCGCAAGGCGGCGACCTCCGGATCGCCCAAGTATTTCCTGGGCACGGACAGCGCGCCGCACGCCGTCAGCGCCAAGGAATCGGCCTGCGGTTGCGCGGGCATCTTCAACGCGCCCTTCGCGCTGGAAAGCTATGCCACGGTGTTCGACGAAGAGAGCGCGCTTGACCGGCTGGAGGCATTTGCCAGCGAAAACGGGCCGAACTTCTATGGCCTGCCGCTGAACCGGGGCACCGTTACGCTGGAGCGGTGCGATGTGGAGGTTCCCGCAACTGTCGACGCGAACGGCACGCCCATCGTGCCGTTCCACGGCGGCACGAAGATTGGCTGGAAGCTGCGCGCATAGCGTTCAGGTGCCGCGCGGGTTTGGCGCGGTTTCCTTGCGCTTCGCCAGTATGTCCCGGACGAACAGCGTTATCGCGATCCAGATCAGCACGAAGCAGGCAAGGCGCGTCGGGCTCAAGGGTTCGCCGAAGACGAAATGCCCGATAAGAAACGCCAACGTGGGCGTCAGGAACTGCAGGAAGCCGATGGTCGACAGGTTCATCCGTCGCACGGCTACCGCGAAAAGCAACAGTGGCACCGCCGTCAGCACACCGGACAAGGCGATCAGCGCGCTTGTGGACGTCGAAATGGCCAGTGCGGAACCGGCAGGCCCCTGGCCGGACCACGCAACGATAGCCACCGCCGGCAGCAGGAGGATGGTCGCTTCGACCGTAAGCCCCGGAACGGCCCCGATCGGCGCAAGTTTGCGGATCAGACCATATCCGCCGAAACACAGCGCAAGGGAAAGCGCGATGCCCAGCATGTCCAGCGCGCCGCCGATCAGCAGCGCGATCCCCGCCCCCGCGATGCCCACGGCCAGCCATTGCGTGCGCGAAAGCCGCTCGCCCAGCAGGAACGTGCCCAGAAGGACGCTGACCAGCGGGTTGATGTAATATCCAAGGCTGGCGGCAAGGACGCGGTCGCTGGTGATGGCAATCACGTAAATCAGCCAGTTTCCGCCGATCAGCAGGGCAGAGGCGGCCAGCGCAATCAGGATGCGCGGCGTGGTGAGCGCCATGCGCAGTTGCGCGCCCTGCTTGCGGAACACGATGATCGCAAGGCAGATCGGCAAGGTGAAGATGACGCGCCAACCCACCAGCTCCAGCGGTGCGATCCCGCGGAGCAGATGGTAATAGAGCGGCAGGAAGCCCCATATCGTATAGGCCGCCAGGGCAAGCGGCAGTCCGTTTGCAGCCCGTTCTGGATGCGCTTGCATGGTTGCGCCCTGCCAGCACAAATGCCGCGCGCCAAGCCGAAAATCGGCAACGCGGAATTAACCATGACTCGGGCATGATGGAACGATGTCCGCCGTCATCCGTCCAGCGGGGCTTTCGCGCCATGCCGCCGCGCCGATTTGCGCGCTTGCGGTATTGGCGGCGCTGTCCGCCTGCGGTCGCGCATCGCACGGACCGCAACGGCAGGATTTCGACCCGGCGATGACCGCGGCAATCGAAGCGCCGATCATGGTGGACCCCGACCTTTCGTTGCAGAATGCACGATTCGCCGCCCTTTCCCCCGGTGGCCCGGCGGACGGATCGCTGCCGATGTTCGACAACAGCGAAAGCGAACGGCAGGCTGCGTATAACCAGGCACTTGCGCTTGCAGGCGGACGCTTGCGATCGCCGCCGTCGCCTGGTCCCGCTTCCGGTCACCTTGCCGCGATCGCGGGCGAAATCACCCTGATTGGACGCGCGCGCCGAATAACAGCCGCGCCGGACTGCGTTGCCGGCGCGAACCCCGGCATGATCTGGGGCGCGCGCCTTCCTGCCAGTCTGCCGGCCTATCCGCGCGCGCACTTGCGCGAAGCATGGGGCAACGCGAAGCGGGGCTGCGAATTGCGCGCGGCGAGTTTCATGTCCGGCGCGAAGGCCGACGATGTCCTGTCGTTCTATGCAACGATGGCAAGCCGTGGCGGATTCGCGCTTGCGCTTTCGCAAGATGCGGGCGGGACGCTGCTGGAAGGGCGGCGCAAGACGGATCGTGCGCGGTTCGGCGTACTGGTGCGACCCGGTCCGAAAGGGGCCGTGCTGATAGACGTGGTAACGCTGAACGCCTGACCGGAAGCGCTCTAGTCGCTGCGCAAACCCACGCCTATGCTGGCGCGGGGCTGTTCCACTTCGGTGGAGGCGACCGGATAGGCGCAGTAATCGGCCGCGTAATAGGCGCTGGGCCGGTGATTGCCCGAAAGTCCGATTCCGCCGAAGGGCGCGGCCGAAGAGGCGCCGTTGGTGGGGCGGTTCCAGTTGACCACGCCGGCGCGGATGTTCGCCCAGAAGCGATTGTAATCCTGCGGCGACCCGCCGACCAGCGACGCAGAAAGGCCGAAGCGCGTATTGTTCGCCTCGGCAATCGCTTCGTCGAAATCGTCGACCTTCACGATTTGCAGCAGCGGGCCGAACAGTTCCACGTCGGGGCGTTCGTCCATCCCCGTTACGTCGATGATCGCGGGCGAAAGGAAGGGCAGGCTCTCCTGCGTGCGCACCATGTGCTTGATCGCCTTGCCGCCGTTGGTAAGCAGATAGACGAAGCTTTCGGTCAATCCGTTCGCCGTCCGGTTGTCGATCACCGGCCCCATGAAGGGCGCGGGTTCGTCAAACGGGGCGCCCACGATGATGCGGTCGGCAATCCGCTTCACCTCTTCCACCACGGCATCGTACATCGACGCCTTCACGATCATCCGCCGCGCCGCGGTGCAGCGCTGGCCCGCGCTGGTGAAGGCCGATTGCGCGACGATCACCGCGGCATCGTTGATCTTGGGCGTATCCCATATCACGATCGGGTTGTTGCCGCCCATTTCCAGCGCGACGATCTTGCCGGGATTGGACGCCAGCTTCCGGTTGATTGCTATCCCCGCGTGGGCCGATCCTGTGAACAGGACGCCGTCCACCCCGTCGTGCGCGACAAGCGCCTGGCCTTCTTCCGGTCCGCCGATCAGAACCTGCACGACAGCCGCCGAAATGCCCGCGCGGTGAAAGCACTGGGCCAGCAGGTGGCCGGTTGCCGGCGTCTTTTCCGACGGTTTGAAAACAATCGCGTTCCCGGCGATCAGGGCGGGAACGATATGGCCGTTGGGCAGGTGCGCGGGGAAATTGTAGGGGCCGAGCACGGCCATCACCCCGTGCGGCTTGTGGCGCACGGCGGCGGTTCCCTGCAACGCGCTGTCCAGCTTTCGTTGCGCGGTCCGTTCCGCATAGGCGCGGATCGAGATTTCCACCTTGTTGACGACGCTTTCGACTTCGGTGCGCGCTTCCCACAGGGGCTTGCCCGTTTCGCGCGCGATCATCGTCGCCAGGTTTTCCGCTTCCTTGCGCACTTCGTTGGCGAAGCGGCGCACCAGCTCTATCCGCGTGGCCAGCGTCTGGGCCGCCCAGGCGGGCCAGGCGCGGCGTGCGCGGTCCACGGTTTCGTCCACGTTGCCGGGCGTGCCGCGCCACACTTCCTCGCCCGTCGCGGGTTCATACGATACGATTTCGGCCGCAGCCTGCGTTTCGGAGTTCATCTGTGTCCTGACCGCGCGGGGGACAGCCCCGGCATTCCTCTGTGTTCCTTCCATATAGTCAAGAATGTAATCAAACAAAGAAACTCCTATCCGGTGCGGACATTCCCGGCCGGCGCAGGAGGCGGGGCAAGTGCTTCGCCCATGCGGCGCAACGCCGCGACCTTGGCTTCAAGCGCGCTCCAGTCGTCGGATTGGGCGATGCCGTCCCATATCGCCTCGACCTCGTCGATCAGCATCGACTGGGGCGCATCGTCGTTCCAGTAGGGATGGTCGAGCGCACCCTCCACGGCACTGTAGGGGGCAAGAGCGGCACCAAGCGTCTTCTGCGTCGCACCGGTTCCGGGTTTTCCGCGTCCGGCCCTGTGCGCGAAGAAAAAGGCGTCCACGCCGGTCCCGCTGTCACGCATCGCCATTTCGCATGCGCCGATCATCCGCGTGTCTTCATCGTCGCCGCGCGGCTGGACGCCAAGCCGCCAGCACCAGCGCCGGATCATCGCCTTGCGATAGAGTTCGGGATATCGTTCCAGCGCTTCGATCAGCGGTGGGGCGTCCGAAAGCTGGCGCAGCGCAACGGCAAGCTGATTGCAGTTCCAGTGGATCGCTTCGGGCTGGCGGCCGAAAGCATAAAGGCCGGCATGGTCGAAATAGGCGGCGGTAAAGCCCGGCTCCCATGTCGGAAGCCAACGCCACGGGCCATAGTCGAAACTTTCGCCCGAAATGTTCATGTTGTCGGAATTGAGCACGCCGTGGACGAAGCCCGCGACCATATAGCTCGCCGCAAGGTCGGCCAGCCGTTCCACCACCTGGTGCAGCAGCAGCGCCGCCTTGTTCTCCGGCTCGCTGGCGCCGTCGGGCATCGCGGGGCCGGGGAAGGTTTCAAGGCAATAGTCGACAAGCTGCGCCATCTCGTCCTTCAGCCCCAGCGCGGCGAGGCGCTGGAACGTGCCGATGCGGATATGTCCGTGGCTGAGGCGCACCATCACGGCCGAGCGGGTGGGCGAAGGCTCGTCCCCCCGCTGCAGTTCCTCTCCGGTTTCGATCACGGAGAACGTGCGGCTGGTATAGACGCCCAGCGCCTCCAGCATTTCGGTGGCGAGCACTTCGCGCACCGCGCCCTTCAGCGTCAGCCTGCCGTCGCCCTGCCGGCTCCACGGCGTCTGCCCCGATCCCTTGGTGCCAAGGTCCATCAGGCGCCCGGCGCCATCGCGCATCTGGGCGAAAAGAAATCCGCGCCCGTCGCCCAGCTCGGGGTTGTAAACGCGGAACTGGTGCCCGTGATATCGCAGCGCCAGCGGTTGCGGCAGGTTGCCGGCCAGCGGCTCAAACCGTCCGAAATGGCGCAACCAGTCCGCCTCTTCGAGGCCGTGAAGCCCCACCTCTTTCGCGGCGCGCGCATTGCGGAAACGCAGCACAGTCCGGGGGAATGGGGCCGGTTGAACCGGATCGCCGATCCACCCGGCCAGCGTGGCAAGGCAAGGGTCGGGACGATAGATCGCGTCTTGCGGGGATGGCGCCATACCGGCAATAGTGGGGTTCACAGGCCGCGCTTGCAACCGGCTCGCCAATTCGAAGGACCGTTACCCGTCATCATGCCCGAAACCGAGGAGCGGAACTGGGTGGACCGCCACTGGACCACCCGCGATGGCCTGAACCTGCACTTCAGGGAATATCCCGGCCCCGCCTGGCGGCCACCCGTATTGTGCCTGCCAGGCCTGACGCGCAACGCGCGCGATTTCGAGGATCTGGCCGCGCGGCTTTCGCCCGACTGGCGTGTGCTGTGCCTTGAAATGCGCGGGCGCGGTGACAGCGATTATGCCCGCGACCCGATGAGCTACAACCCGCTTCAGTATATCGAGGATATCGAGGAACTGATGCATCAGCAGCAGATCGCCCGTTTCGTGTCGATCGGCACGTCGCTGGGCGGATTGCTGACGATGATGCTGGCGGGCCGCAATCCGGACCGGATCGTGGCCGCGGTGCTGAATGACATCGGGCCGGAGGTCGATCCCGAAGGAATCGCGCGGATTCGCGGCTATGTGGGGCAGGGCCGCAATTACGAAACCTGGATGCATGCCGCGCGCGGCCTTCAGGAAAGCCAGGGCGATGCCTATCCCGGCTATGGCATTTCGGACTGGCTGCGCTTTGCCAAGCGCGTGATGGCGCTGGGTACGGGCGGGCGCATCTCTTTCGATTACGACATGAAGATCGCCGAACCGTTCGAACGGGACGACGGCACACAGGCGGTGGACATGTGGCCCTTGTGGCGGGCGCTGGCGGGGCGGCCGGTCCTGCTGCTGCGCGGCGAACTGTCGGACATCCTTCCTGCCGCCGTCGCGCGGCGGATGGTCGAATCCATTCCCGATGCGGAACTGGTGACGATCCCCGCCACCGGCCACGCGCCGACTTTCGACGAGCCCGAAGCCATCGACGCGGTCGAACGGCTGCTTGCCCGGATCAGGTGACGCCGGAACAGGGATGGCCAGGGTGACAGGCGGCAAGCCATTGCGGATTCTACATCTCCACTCGTCGTTCGGCACGGGCGGCAAGGAAATGCGCGCGGTCGCGCTGATGAACGCGTTCGGCAAGGGACTGCGCCATGCGATCGTATCCGCCCAGCCCGGCGCAACGGGGGCGAAGGCGCTGATCGGCAAGGACGTGGAGGCGGGCTTCCCGTTCGGCTTTCCGCCGCTGGCGGGCAAGTTTGGCATCCGGCGGATGCAGAAGCTGGCCCGCGCGATGAAGGATTTCGACCTTGTCCTGACCTATAACTGGGGGGCGATGGACGCGGCGATGGCGCACGCGATGTTCGCGCCTTCGATGGGCCTTCCCCCGCTGGTCCATCACGAAGACGGCTTCAACGAGGACGAGGCCGTGCGGCTGAAGCCCACCCGCAACTGGTACAGGATGGTGGCGCTGTCGCGCGCCAGCGCGGTGGTCGTTCCGTCGCGGCGGCTGGAACAGGTTGCGCTGCGGGCATGGCGCCAGCATCCGGGCAAGGTCGTGCGCATCCCCAACGGCATCGACACCGCCGCCTATGCCCGCCCGGTAAAGCCCGATGTTCTGCCGCGGCTGGTAAAACGGCGCGACGAACGCTGGGTGGGCACGCTGGCGGGGCTGCGCCCGGTCAAGAACCTGCCCCGGCTGGTGCGCGCCTTCGCGGGACTGGACGACCTGTGGCAACTGGTGATCTTCGGCGAAGGGCCGGAACACGATGCCATCCGGGCCGAAGCCGAGGCGCTGAACGTTGCGCACCGCGTGTTCCTGCCCGGCCATGTGGACGAGCCGTGGAAGGCAACCGGCCTGTTCGATATCTTCGCGCTGTCTTCGGATAGCGAGCAGTTCCCGCTTTCCGTGGTGGAAGGCATGGCCGCCGGCCTGCCCGTGGTCGCGCCCGCGGTGGGCGACATCGCCGAGATCGTAGCAGCGGAAAATGCGCCCTATATCGCTCCGCCGGGGGACGAGGCCGCGCTTTCCGATGCGCTTGCCGCCGTTGCGGCGTCGCAGTCGCTTCGCGAAACCATCGGCAAGGCGAACCGCGCCCGCGCGGCGGCGGAGTTCGATCGAGCAGACATGGTTTCGGCCTATGCCGCGCTCTATGCCCGCGCGCTGGGCCGGGAGAGCTTTCCCTGAGCGAAGGCCGCATTCCGCCTTCACCGGGCGTTCACGCGAAGGGCTCCACGAATCTTCGACATTGAAATGGCAGGCCCATCCGCTAAACAGCCCGCCACGTCCCAATTACCCCCGGAAAGCACCCCTTGGCCCTCGGAACCGACAAGAAGCAATCCCGCAAGGAAGAAATCGCCAAGCGCAAGGAATTGCAGCAGGACGTCTTCATGCGCGAAGTCGACGACGCGCTGCGCGAAGACCAGATGATGGACGCGCTGAAGCGTTACGGCATTCCGGTCGGCGTGCTGGTGCTGGCCGGGCTGATCGCACTGGGCGGCTACCTCTGGTACAACAACCACCAGGTGACGCAGGCCAACACGCGCGGCGAGGAACTGGTCCAGTCGCTCGATTCGATCGACGCGTCTAACTTCAAGGACGGCGAAGCGAAGCTGCAGCCGCTGGCAAAGACTGATGGCGGCTATGCGGCCGCGGCGGACCTGCTGGAAGGCGGGATCGCCGAACAGCAGGGCAAGGCGGCCGATGCGTCGAAGGCGTTCGCCGCTGTCGCCGCGGACAAGACCGCGCCGCAGGCCTATCGCGATCTTGCCACGATCCGTGAAGTCTCTGCGAACTTCGACAAGATGAAGCCTGAAGATGTTGTGTCGCGGCTCAAGCCGCTGGCCGTTCCGGGCAATCCGTGGTTCGGCAGCGCCGGCGAACTGGTGGGCGTCGCCTACATGAAGCAGGGCAAGAATGACCTTGCCGGACCGCTGTTCGCGTCGATTTCCAAGGACAAGGACGTCCCCGAAACTCTGCGCCGCCGCGCCCGCCAGCTGGCCGGCCTGCTGGGCGTCGATGCTATCGAGGATCCGGGCAAGGCCGCTGCCCGTGGAATCGGCCAGGAGCCCACCGAATGACGATGACAAAGGTTTTTCCCGCCCGCACCACCGCGCGTCGCGGCGTGGTTTTTGCCCGCGCCGTTTTGCCGATCGCCGCGCTGGCGATGGCGCTGGGCGGCTGCGGCGTGCTGGGCAAGAGCAAGGTCCGCACCACGCCGACCCTCGGCAAGCGCGAACCTGTGCTGTCGCGCATCGAATCGGGCGCGAAGATAGATGACGCGCTGGCGGCGATTTCGGTCGTCCTGCCGCCGCCGGTCGAAAACGCATCGTGGGCGCAGCCGGGCGGATCGGCTTCCAAGTCTTACGGCAACCTGGCGCTGGCCGATGCGCCGCAGCGGGCGTGGACCGCGAAGATCGCCGGATCAAACGGCCGCCGCCGCCTTGCCGCCGCGCCCGTCGTGGGCAACGGGGCGCTGTTCGTTTACGATACGGACGGGGTGATCCACGCGTTCGATACGCAGAACGGCGCCGAGAAATGGTCTGTCAGCTTCCGCACCAAGTCCAACAGCGACGCGCTGTTCGGCGGCGGCGTCAGCTATGACGACAACCGCGTCTATGTGACCACCGGCCTTGGCGAAGTGGCGCAGCTCGACGCGACGAACGGCAAGGAACTGTGGCACGTTTCCACCGGCATGCCGCTGCGCGGTTCGCCCACCATCGCCTTCGGTTCGGCCTTCGTGATGACGCAGGACAACCAGATCATCGCGCTGTCGCTGCAGGACGGATCGACCCAGTGGAACGAAACCGCCGCACCGGGGCAGACCGGCGTGTTCGGTGTTGCCGCGCCGGCGGCGGGGCAGGGTTCGGTCCTGGCCGGATATTCCACCGGCGAACTCGTTGCCTACCGTTACGAAAACGGCCGCCAGTTGTGGAGCGACGCGCTGGCGCGCACCAGCATCGCCACCAGCGTTTCCACGCTGACGGACATCGATGCCGATCCGATCATCCAGGACGGCCGCGTCTATGCGCTGGGTCAGGGCGGCCGCATGGCAGCCTATGAACTGGTTTCGGGCCAGCGCATCTGGGAACTCAGCCTGGCGGGCATTTCGACCCCGGCGGTGGCGGGCGACTGGATCTTCACGCTGACCGATCAGGACAAGCTGCTGTGCATCGCCAAGTCCACCGGCAAGGTGCGCTGGATGACGCAGCTGGCAAGCTGGAAGAACGAAAAGAAGAAGAAGGGCGCGATCTACTGGACCGGCCCCGTGCTGGCCAACGGGCGGCTGTGGGTCGCCAACTCGCGCGGCGAGGTGGCTTCCGTTTCCAGTGCCGACGGGTCGGTCACGCCATTCACGCGCCTGAAAGACAGCGTCTCGCTCGCCCCCATCGTGGCCGACAAGACGCTCTATGTGCTGGACGACGGCGGCCATATCACCGCCTGGCGCTGACCGGAGGCGCGGGCGGCACGGCAAGATCCTGCCGGCCCGCGCACCCCTCACCGTCATTTCAGGTAGAAGTTCACCGTGGTGACCACGCGCACCTTTTTATAGGGCGTGTCGGATACGCCCCAGCCGCCGCCCGAATCGCCGTCGCGCGCGCTGATGCTGAAATATCCCTGGGTCGCGTCCTTGATCGCGCCAACCGTCGATCCGCTGTCATGGGCGAACTGTTCGGCCGCCGCGCGCGCGTCCTTCGTGGCCGCTGCCACCATCTGCGGCTTTATCCGGTCAAGCCCGGTGAAGGTATAGCTCATGCCCGATCCGTCCTCCAGCATGACGCCGCGCTTCACCAGGTCGAACTGCTTGCGCACCGCTTCTTCCGCCCGCTTGATGTCGGTGCTGCGCAGCGCGATGCGCTGGCGCACCGTGAAGGTCACGTTGCCGCGATCGTTCATGCTTGAAACGTTTACGCCGGTGGGTTGCAGCGCGTCGGCCGGGAAGCCCAGATCCTTGAAGAAGGCGCGGATCTCGCGCGTGTCGCGGTCCACGCCCGCCTGCGCGCTGGCAAGGTCGGGCGCGCTGGCGGAATAGGCGACGGTCCAGGTGGCAAGGTCTGCCGTCACTTCGCGCTCTGCCAGCCCGCGCACCGTTACCGTGCGGTCGGCATAGTGCGCGCGCAGCAATCCGTTGCCCAGCAGGTATCCGCCCGCGACCATTCCCGCCGCAAGGATCGCCGCGCTTGTCACCCAGCGCAAAGTCGCCGGCTCTCGCCACGGCTTGCGGGCTTGGGTTTCGGCTTGCTCATGGTTATCTGTCGGCGTGACGGTATCGTTCATCGCTGCGCTCTCCCTGAAAGATCGGTGGGCGCGACCCTGCGGTGAGTTGTGTAATTCTGTCGATGAACCGAGTTTGAACGGAAAGGCATCCGCGTGACGAAGTTTCTCCATTCCATGATCCGCGTGAGCGACCCCGACGCGACGATCGCGTTTTTCGAGCTGGTCGGGTTGAAGGAAGTGCGCCGCTTCGACAGTGAGCAGGGCCGCTTCACGCTGATCTTCCTGGCCGCTCCGGGCGAAGAGGGCGTTGCGGAGGTCGAACTGACCTATAACTGGCCGCCAGAGGATGGCGCGACCGAGACCTACACCGGTGGCCGCAATTTCGGCCACCTCGCCTATCGCGTGGACGATATCTACGAAACCTGCCAGCGCCTGAAGGACGCCGGCCACATCATCCACCGCCCCCCGCGCGACGGGCACATGGCCTTCGTCAAGTCGCCGGATGGAATCTCGGTGGAACTGCTGCAAGACGGCCACCTGCCGCCGCAGGAGCCGTGGGCCAGCATGGAAAACACCGGAACATGGTGAAAGGCGAAGGCGCCGTCAGGCGCCTGGAGCGGGTGAAGGGAATCGAACCCTCGTCGTAAGCTTGGGAAGCTTCTGCTCTGCCATTGAGCTACACCCGCAAACCCGTGGAAAACCGATGTTTTCCAATGGGCGTGCACGAGCGGTTTACAGCGTGGTTCACAGGCTGGCCCGCAAGCGCGCTGCGATTGCCATATTCCCTGCGCCCCGGTCAATACAAGTTCGTCAGTCCCCGGTTCGCAGGCGTGGGGCGAGGGCGATCATGCGCCCCATGCGAAGTGGCGCGCGGTGGCCGCTTCGCATGGGGGCAATCGTTGTCAGAACCTGATGCGGGCCTGCACCGCGAAAGACCGGCCGCGGTCGGTCTGGGCATAGCCGTTACCCGGAACAAGCGGTTCGTTGTTGCTGTTGTACGAGGTGAGGACGTCCGTCAGGTTCTTGCCCAGCACGGCGATTTCCCACTTGTCGTCGATATTCGCCAGCGCCAGCCGTGCGTCGATCTTGTCGAAGGCGCCCTGCATTCCGTAGATCGGATCGCCGTTACCCGCGTTGAAGAAGCTCGACGAATGGCTGAGGTTGCCCATGACCGAAACCTTCAGGCTGTCGGTGATCGGCGTTTCATAGTTGACGGACAGGTTCCCGGCGAACTCGGGGGCATAGGTCAGCCGGTCCCCGGTCGCATCGCGATGGGCGGTGGGCGTTCCCAGGCCGATGCAACCTCCGCGGATCGGGCTTGCGGGGCTTACCCAGCACGGCGCATCGGGGAAGCTGGTCCACTTGGCATCGAGGATGCTGCCCGATGCGTTGATGGTAAGGCCGTCCACCGGCACCCACGACGTATCGAATTCGATGCCCTGGCTGCGGGCCTTGGCGGCATTGACCACCAGGAACGCGGTCGCGCCGTCGAAGATCGACACCTGGAAGTTGTCCACGTCCACGCGGAACGCGGTGACGTTCAGGCGCAGGCTGTTGTTGAACAGCGTGGACTTGATGCCGACTTCATAGCTTGTGGCGTTTTCCGGCCCGTATTCGAAATAGGGGCTGTCGTTCTGGCGAAGGAAGCGGGCATCGTAGCCGCCGCCCTTGGTGCCGGTCGACACAGTGGCATAGGCCATCACGTCCGGGGTGAAATCGTGCTGCGCGGTGATGGTCCAGTTGACCTTCTTTTCGCTGCGCCGACGCCCCTGGATGTTGTGCTCATAGGTTCCCAGCAGCGCGGAATAGACCAGTTCCGTCAACCCGCCCGGCGAAGGCAGGCCCGGCCCGAGCGGCGTGGAGCCGAACGTGGAGGCAAGGAAGCGGTCGTATTCTTCCGGCGTGTTGCCGAACGCCAGCGTCCCGGTGGGGAGCGAGGCCAGCGCGCTGTAATCCCATCCGCCGGTGAAGAACTTGTTCAGCACATGGCTTGCCGCCTTGTTGTCCTTGAACCAGCGCAGGCCGCCGATCAGGCGCGTGCTGGGCGTGACGTTCCACGTCGCCTGCCCGAAGACCGAGAACATCTCCTGGTTCTGGATGAAGCGATAATCGCGCGACAGGTTGGGCAGCAGCAACGGCGTGGGCAGGCCAAGCCCGCTATACGCCAGCGCGGTGCCGAACGCCTCGGTCGAATTGAAGTCGATCTTGGCGTTATGGTAATAGCCGCCCACGATATATTCGACCGGCACGTTCTTGGCCGAGGTGAGCCGGATTTCCTGGCTGAACTGGCGATAATGCTCGCGCGCATCGGCCTGGACCAGCGGCAGGGCCGCGAAGTCGCAGTCGCAGATGTCGCGATAGCGATAGCGCGTATAGCCGGTAACGGACGTCAGCGTTGCGCTGCCGATTTCCAGCTCGGCCGTCACGGAGGCGAGGTCCATGTTGGTCTTGCTGAACTCCGGAAGATCGGGAAAACCGGGCAGTCCCTTGAACTGCGGTGCGACCTGGCCGAGCAGAGCGCCGCCGTCGTTCACGACTGCGCGCTCAAGATCATAGGTTTCGGGCGTGCTTGAACCGCTGCCCAGCGCGACGAGCGCACTGTTGAGGTTGGAGAACGCCGCGCCTGCCGACGTGAACGGGTTGATGACCGAAAGCTGGGTCGACTGCTCGCCGCGATTGAACTGGCTGTGTTCCCACTTGGCGCTGATATGCAGGGTATCGGTGGCTTCGTAGGAAAGCTGGCCGCGCACGGTCCAGTCATCCTCGCTCGACGCCATCTTGCCGGTCATGACGTTCTTGACCCAGCCGTCGATGTCGTACTTGCGGGCCGACACGCGGGCTGAAAGCCTGTCTGTGATCGGGCCTGACAGCACGCCGATGAATTCGGATTCGCCGTCGCTGCCGTAAAGACCGCTCAGCGATCCTTCGAACGTGTTGGTCGGCTTGTTGTCGATCACGTTGATCGCGCCGCCGATGGTGTTCTTGCCGAACAGGATGGACTGCGGACCGCGCAGCACTTCAACCCGCTGGACGTCCATCACCGGCGCGCGGGAAAGCTGGTTGCGGCCCATGTAGATGCCATCGTGGAACATCGAAACCGAAGGCTCCACGCCCTGGTTGACGCCCGGCGTGCCGATGCCGCGGATGAAAATATAGCTTCCGATCGGCCCCTGCGCGATGGTGACCGCGGGCATCGTGTTGGTCAGGTCGGTCATGCTGGTGACCGCCAGATCCTGGATCTGCTCACCGCTGGTCGTAAGCACCGAGATCGGAACCTTCTGCAGGTTTTCCGAACGCTTTGTGGCGGTAACGATAATCGCCTGAACGCCTTCGGTGGCGGCGGGCTCCTGTGTGTCCTGCGCGGCTGCGGCAAACGGTGCGCAAAGCGCGGCGGCGCTTGCCAGCAAGGCAAACTGCTTCATTCGTACCCCTCCCAATTATGTGCGTCGTCCCTTGCACGGGTAAGCCCGGTTCTTCTTGCCAAACCGCGAATATTTTTTTGCAAAATACGAAAACGGGGCTATCATCCGGGCGTGTAGAGCCGAGGGACAAATGCTTGCAGACCGTTCATCTGGCAGGCCGCGTGCAGCATCCAGAGGCGCGGAATCGAGGGGCATGGTCCCCGTCGGCAATTTCAAGCGCGCGGGTGGCTTTGCCGGCCTTACAGAGTTGATCGCGGAGAAGGGCGGAGACGTTGCGGCCATTCTGGCGCGTTTCGGGATCGGCCCCGCCGACCTGTCGAACAGCGAAGCCTATCTGCCCTATTCCCCGGTGATCCATCTTCTGGATTATTGCTCAGAAACGCTGGGCGTGCCGCATTTCGGGCTGGAACTGGGGAGCAGGCAATCGATCGAGGCGATCGGTCCGCTGGCACCGCTGTTGCTGGCATCTTCCACCGTGAAGGAGGGGCTGGAACTCGTCGCGCGGTATATGATGGCCCATGCGCCCGGCGCACGGATGGAACTGATCGAGGACGCGGATTCGGGACGGCTGAGCTATATGGTCGTCGAACGCTCGGCGACGTACAGCCGCAACGGAAACGAATTCAACATGGCGGCGGCCTATGGCGTGATGAAGACGATCATCGGCCCTGCGCTGCGGCTGTCCGGCGTCTCCATCGCGGCAGACGCGCTCTCTGGAAGCACGTCGATACCCGAACGGCATTTCGGTGCGCCGGTGAAATACGGACAAGTGACCAGTTACCTGGAAATGCCCTCTCACTTCCTGCAACGGAAGGTGGACAGCGGCAATCCGCTGCTCCTGAAGCTCGCGCAAGCGCAGTGCGAGGAACTGTGCCCGTCCGGCGCGGACGATGTCGAAGCGATTGTTTCGATGCAGGTGCGCAAGCTCTTGCCGTTCGGCGAATGCTCTCTGGAAACGATCTCTCGCCAGTTGTGCATCCATCCCCGTTCGCTGCAAAACAGGCTGGCGGAAAAGGGGCTGGTTTTCCGCAATATCCTGCGCGCGCAAAGGCAGGCGCTGGCGGAGACCTATCTTGGCCGGACGGAAACCCCGATCGCGGAAGTGGCGATCCTGCTGGGCTATTCGGATCAGGCGACCTTTACCCGCGCCTTTGCCGACTGGACGGGCCTTTCGCCCAAGCGTTTTCGCACGGCTGCCAGGAACGGCGGGCACGATGTCCCGCCCAAAACGGCGGCAATGTCGTTGGAACCGGCACGGCAGGCTGGCTGAACGGGACAGGCGGCATGTCCGGTCTGACGGATCAATTTCGCCTTCCCACTGCGCGCCCGAATTGCTATGCATCATAGCAATCAAGGGAGAGTATCCATGAATTTCGAACGCAAGAACCCGCTGACCGGTGAAGTCGCCTCGTCCGCCGCCGCGATGAAGGCGGCAGATATTCCGGCGATTGCGGCAAGGGCCGCCGCCGCGCAGCCCGCGTGGGGCGCAATGGGGCCGAATGCGCGGCGCGGCGTTTTGATGAAGGCGGCTGACGCGCTGGAAGCCAAGAAGGATGCCTTCGTCGAAGCGATGATGGGCGAAATCGGCGCGACCGCCGGATGGGCGATGTTCAACCTTGGCCTGGCCGCCAGCATGGTGCGCGAAGCCGCCGCGCTGACCACGCAGATCAACGGCGAGGTGATCCCGTCCGACAAGCCGGGCTGCCTGTCGATGGCCTTGCGTGAGCCGGTGGGCACGATCCTGGGCATCGCGCCGTGGAATGCGCCGATTATCCTGGGCGTGCGCGCTATCGCTGTGCCGCTCGCGTGCGGCAACGCGGTGATCCTGAAGGCGAGCGAAACCTGCCCGCGCACCCATGCCTTGATCGTGGAAGCCTTTGCCGAGGCCGGTTTCCCGGAAGGCGTGGTCAACGTGGTGACGAACGCGCCCGAGGATGCGCCCGAAGTGGTCGGCGCGCTGATCGACGCTCCCGAAGTGAAGCGCATCAACTTCACCGGTTCCACTGCCGTCGGCAAGATCATCGCCACGCGCGCCGCCCAGCACCTGAAGCCCTGCCTGCTGGAACTGGGCGGCAAGGCGCCGCTGGTGGTGCTTGAAGACGCGGACCTTGACGAAGCGGTGGCCGCCGCCGCGTTCGGCGCCTTCATGAACCAGGGCCAGATCTGCATGTCGACCGAACGGATCATCGTGGTCGAAGCGGTGGCCGACGCCTTTGCCGAAAAGTTCGCCGCGAAAGTGAAAGCGATGCCGGTAGGCGATCCGCGCGCGGGCAACACCCCGCTGGGCGCGGTGGTCGACACCAAGACCGTGGCGCATTGCCGCAGCCTGATCGACGATGCGCTGGCCAAGGGCGCCAA
Source organism: Novosphingobium sp. ZN18A2 (assembly GCF_036784765.1). Lineage (NCBI taxonomy): Bacteria > Pseudomonadati > Pseudomonadota > Alphaproteobacteria > Sphingomonadales > Sphingomonadaceae > Novosphingobium > Novosphingobium sp. ZN18A2. The sequence goes on from NZ_CP136651.1 coordinate 947,470, forward strand.
GCTGCTGGTTGGCGGCGAAACGGAGCAGGGCGTGCTGATGCCCGCGCATGTGGTGGCGAACGTCACCCCGGACATGAAGCTGTTCCGCGATGAAAGCTTCGGCCCGGTCGTCGGCATGATCCGCGCGCGCGATACCGAACACGCGGTCGAACTGGCGAACGATAGCGAATACGGCCTGTCTGCCGCGGTGTTCACGAAAGACATCGCCAAGGGTCTGGGTGTTGCGCGCCGCATCCATTCGGGCATCTGCCATGTTAACGGCGCGACGGTGCACGACGAAGCGCAGATGCCGTTCGGCGGCGTGGGCGCATCGGGCTATGGCCGGTTTGGCGGCAAGGCGGGGATCGACAGCTTTACCGAACTGCGCTGGATCACCGTCGAAACGCAGGAAAGCCATTACCCGATCTGATCGGGTCGATCATCGGGAATGACCGGCTCAGCGGCGGGGTTTCTCGCGGCTGAGCCGGGTCATCAGCAGTGCCGCGCGCTTGATCTGGCGCGGGAAGCTGGAAAGGTCCACGCGCTCTTCGGGTGTATGATCGCCCGTGCTGCTCGGCCCCATGCCGGCCAGCCCGTCAACGTATTGCGCAACGAAGCTGATGTCGCCCGCGCCGCGCTTCAGCGGATCGAGCGCGGGCATCTTCGGCAGGTCCAGATCGGCGTTTATGGCGTTCAGCCTGTCCAGCAGCGCGCGGTTTCCGGCGGTGGGCATCATTGGCGGATAGCCTTCCTTGAACACGATCTTCGCGTCGGTCAGCGGCAGGTGCCGCGCGACGATTTCCTGCATCTTCGCTTTCACCCGCTCGATCTGGTCGGGCGTCAGCGCGCGGAAATCGCCCTTGGCTATGGCGACGGGCGGAATGATGTTGGTCTTGCCCGTTGCCGTGATCGTCGCTTCGTCGTCGCTCAGCTTCGTGGTCGCGCCTCCGGCGACAAGGCCGATGTTGAAGGTGAGGTTGGGTTCGGGCAGTTCCTTGCGGAAGCTGTCGATGATCCGCGCCAGTTCATAGACCGCGCCATAGCCGGTATCGTCCGAGAATATCCCGCTGGAATGGCCGGACTTGCCGGTGGCGGTGATGGTATAGCTGCCGGACGAGCGCCGTGCGATCGAGCCGTAATCCTGCCCGTCCAGCACCACCAGCCCTTCGAAATCCAGCGCGACGTCGGCGTGCTTCGCGGCTGAAACCAGGTCCGCGCGCGAGATGCTGATCGGTTCTCCCGCCGCTTCCTCGTCACCGGTAAGCACGACGGTGATATTGGCGTCTTTCAGCGTGCCCGCTGCCTTCATCGCGTTGAGCGCGGCCAGCATCACGACCATGCCGCCCTTGTCGTCCGCCGCGCCGGGGCCGTGCAGCTTTTCACCCTCCCGCGTGGCGCTCTGGAACGGGGAACCCGGTTCGAACACCGTATCGAGGTGCCCGATCAGCAGCATCCGCGTGGTGCCCGGCTTGCCCTTGTGCGTGGCGATCAGGTGCCCGGCGCGCTTCACCGCGTCCATCGGCACCCATTTCGTGGCGAAACCCAGCGCGGCGAGTTGGGGCGCCACCATGTCGCGCACCTTCTTCACGCCTTCGACGTTGCGCGTGCCGCTGTTCTGCGCAACCAGTCGCTCAAGCAGCGCCGTGTCCTGCGCAAGGCCCGCGTCGGCCGCTTTCACGATCGTGTGTTCCCGCGGCGAGAGCTTCGCGAATGCCGGCGTGGTGACGAGGATGAGCGGCAACGCCGCAAGAATTCTGCGCTTCATGGGCGCGCACGATAGCCGGACGGATAGGCCGCGCAAGGGGCAGGGCCGTTCGCCTTGCCCCTTGCGCTTCCTCCAGGGAATTGCGGTTACTTCAGTCCCAGCGCCTTGTCCTCGTTGGCGCGCTTGATGATGTACTGGCGGATATCCTCGACATCGTCCTTGCTGAGCGCGGACTTGAACGAGACCATGCCCTTGGCATTGTCACCGTGCATCAGCGCGCCGTCGATCACCACCGAACGGATGCCTTCGGGGGCGTTGATATAGACAGAGTGGCGCAGGTCCGGGTTAAGCCCGCCGGCAATCGCGCCGTCGCCGTGGCACACCACGCAATAGCGCCCGAACAGCGCGCCGCCGCGCGCCACCTGTTCTGCCGTGCCGGTGAACGGCGGCGGGTCGAGCGGCAGCTTGTTGTCGGGTGGCGACGCGGGCAGCTTGGCATCGCCGTTCAGCTTGAACACCATGATCCGGCTGATGTTGCGGATATTGCCCGACTTGGCCGAGAGTATCCCCGCGCTGACCGCATAGGAACCGCCCCAGCCGACCAGCACCGCAACGTATTGCTGCCCGTCCACCGAATAGGTCATCGGCGCGGCGATCACGCCGCTCTGCGTCGGGAAAGACCACAGCTTCTTGCCCTTGTCGGCGCTATAGGCATCGAACGTGCCCGCCGCGGTCCCCTGGAACACAAGGTTGCCCGCCGTGGCCAGCGTACCACCGTTCCACGGTCCCACGTGCTGCACGCTCCATGCCGGCTTGCCGGCAACCGGATCCCACGCCAGCAGCGAACCGGTGGTCATCTTCAGCGTCGCCGCGCGCACTTTCGGATCGGCCGGGAGCGATACCTTGGATACGTCCATCGCGACCTGGTATCCGATGTCGCTGGGCTTCCAGCCCTTGTCGGCGGCATAGCCCTGGACCACGTCGTTCACCGGAATGTAGACGAAGCCCGTCTTCGGGCTGTAGCTCATCGGATGCCAGCTGTGCGCGCCGGTCGCACCGGGCAGGCCGACGAAGGGCTTGCCGGTCTTTTCGTACTTCGCTTCTTCCGCGACGATCGGGCGGCCGGTCTTGGGATCGATGCCCGTGGTCCAGTTCTGCGAGACAAAGGGCTTGGCGGCGATGAACTGGCCGCTTGCCGCGTCGAGCAGGTAGAAATATCCGTTCTTCGGCGCGTGCATCACCACGTGGCGCTGCTTGCCGTCGATATCGAGGTCCGTGACCGTGATCTGGGCGTCGCTGTCGAAGTCCCAGCGGTCTTCCGGGGTTTCCTGGAAGTGCCACTTGTAAGCCCCGGTATCGGCATCCACCGCCACGACCGACGAGGTATAGAGGCTGTCGCCGTCACGTCCGTTTGCGGTGGGCACCCAAGGTTCGGCATTGCCGGTGCCGAAGATCACCAGGTTGGTTTTCGGGTCGTAAGTGATGGCGTCCCACACGGTGCCGCCGCCGCCCAGCTTCCACCATTCGGACTTGCCCCATGTCTTGGCCGCGGCTTCCATCGCCTTGGCGTTGGGGCCTTCCTTGGCGAACCCGTCTGCCGGGTTGCCGGGCACGGTGTTGAAGCGCCACACCTGGTCGCCCGTCTTCCAGTCGTATGCGGCAAGATAGCCGCGCGCCTTGTATTCGGCGCCGCTGCCGCCCAGCAGCACCTTGCCCTTCACCACGCGCGGGGCGACGGTGATGGTATAGTTCTGCTGGTCGGGCACCACGACCTTGTCGAACAGCACCTTGCCCGTTTTCTGGTCGAGTGCGACGAGCCGCCCGTCGAGCGTGCCGACGAACACGCGGTTGCCGTAAAGCGCCACGCCGCGGTTCACCGCGTCGCAGCAGGCGCGCACAAGCGTGCTGCGCGGTACCTTGGGATCGTAGGACCAGATCAGCTTTCCGGTCTTCGCGTCATAGGCGTTGACCTTGGACCAGGCGGTGCTGGTGTAAAGCACCCCGTCGTGCATCAGCGGGGTCGCTTCCTGCCCGCGCGCGGTGTCGAAATCGGCGTACCAGGCAAGGCCCAGCTTGCCCACGGTCTGGTCGTTCACCTGATCCAGCCCGGAAAACCGCGTCTCGTCGCGGTCGCCGCCATAAGTCAGCCATTCGCCCGCCGGCGTGTTTGCAATCATCGCGTCCGTCACGCCCGAGGTTGCGGCATCGGACGGCGCGCCCGCACCATCGTGCTTCGCACAGGCGGCAAGCGGCAACAGCGCAGCGGCTAACAGCAAGCGGTATTTCATCGGCAATTTCCTCTCCGTCACTCGAGCCGTTTTCCGGCCTCAAGGATCGCCCGGCGCGATTCGAGCGGGTTCATGCCACTGAAATGGCTTAGGGTGAAACCCCTAATCTTGCCGGGCCGTGCAAGAAGACGTGCTCTGGCCGATTTCGCGGCAGCCGGAGGCGGCGCCGCACATTGCCCGCTTGCCTTGCGCCGTCTTCTTGGTGACAAGAGTGTAAACAAGCAAACGGAAGAGGATTTCAACAAGGTCATGGCGGATTCGTCGTTCGATTATATCGTGATCGGTGCGGGCAGCGCGGGATCGGTCCTTGCCGCACGATTGAGCGAAGACCCGCAGACGCGCGTGCTGCTGCTGGAAGCGGGCGGCACGAATACCTCTGTCCTTGTCCGCATGCCCGCCGGCGTGGGCGCGCTGATCAAGCAGAAGGGCAAGCACAACTGGGGCTTCTGGACAGAGCCGGAACCGCACATGGACGGCCGCCGTCTGTGGCAGCCGAGGGGCAAGGGGCTGGGCGGCTCTTCTGCGATAAACGGCATGATCTATATTCGCGGCCATGCGCGCGATTACGACCAGTGGCGGCAGATGGGCCTTGAAGGCTGGTCCTATGCCGAGACGCTGCCCTATTTCAAACGCGCCGAGAATTTCCAGAACGGCGCGGGCGAATACCACGGCGGCGAAGGGCCGCTGGCCGTCAGCTGGGGCGAAAGGACGGGGCATCCGCTGTATCGCGCCAGCATCGAGGCCGGTATGCAGGCGGGGCACAAACTGACGAACGATTTCAACGGGTTCGAACAGGAAGGCTTCGGCAAATACCAGCTTACCATCCGCGACGGCCAGCGCTGGAGCGCGGCGCGCGGCTATCTTGCGCCCGTTGCGGACCGCGCGAACCTGACGATCGTGACCGGCGCGCGCACGCACCGCGTTACGATAGAGGACGGGCGCGCGACGGGCGTCGAATACAGTCTTGGCGAAGGCAAACCGGTCGAACGCGCCGGCGCCGCGCGCGAAGTGCTGGTCTGCGCCGGTGCGTTCCAGTCGCCCCAGATCCTGATGCAATCGGGCATCGGCAATCCCGATGCGCTGGCCGCGCACGGCATCGCCCCTGTGCTTGAACGCAAGGGCGTGGGCGAGAACCTGCAGGACCATCTGGACGTATCGCTCAACTGGGCGTGCCCGCAGCCGGTCACGATCTACAGCCAGACAAAAGGGCTGAAGCAGTTGAAGGTGGGGCTGCAATACCTGCTGACGGGCAAGGGCGCGGGGCGGCAGAACGGGCTGGAAACCGGCGCGTTCCTGAAATCGCGGCCCGACCTCGACCGGCCCGACCTGCAACTGCATTTCGTGCTCGCGATCATGCAGGACCATGCCAAGGTGCGCGCGAAGCAGGACGGTTTCACCATGCACGTGTGCCAGTTGCGCCCCGAAAGCCGGGGGCGGGTGTCGCTTTCGTCTGCCGATCCCTATTCCGATCCGTCGATCCTGATGAACTTCCTTGCGACCGAGGAAGACCGGCGGGCGGTGCGTGAAGGCGTGAAGATCGTGCGCAACGTGGTTGCGCAGCCCGCGTTCGATCCCTTCCGCGGCGAAGAACTGGTGCCGGGCGACGGCGTGCGGAGCGATGACGAGATAGACGCCTTCATCCGCGCCAGGGGTGAGACGATCTATCACCCGGTCGGCACCTGCCGGATGGGCGCGCCGGGCGATCCGATGGCCGTGGTCGACAAGGATTGCAGGGTGATCGGCCTCGACGGGCTGCGCGTGGTCGATGCATCGGTCATGCCCACGCTGGTTGGCGGCAACACCAATGCGCCAACGATCATGATCGCCGAAAAGATCGCGGACACGATCCGCGGCCGCGCCGCCCTGCCGCCTGAAGAGGTGCCTGTCGCGGCCTGACGGAGCCGCGAAGCGCCGTCAGCGTCTGGTCAGGCCCGGGGCGCTATCCTACCTTGTGGATGCGAAAGATGGGCGGGCCGTGCGGATACTGATCGTAGAGGATAACGAAAGGATCGCGAAGCTGACCGGGGCCGGGCTGGCGGCGGCGGGCTTTGCCGTCGATCTTGCGCCCGACCTTGCCAGCGCGGACGACGCACTTCGCCTGGCGCAATTCGATGCGTTGGTGCTCGACCTGGGTCTGCCCGATGGCGACGGGCTGGAGTGGCTTCGCGCAAGGCGCCGCGCGCACACGATTCCGCCCGCGCTGGTGTTGACCGCGCGCGGCGCGCTGGATGACCGCGTGGCCGGGCTGGATGCGGGCGCCGACGATTACCTGGTCAAGCCGTTCGAGGTTGCCGAAGCGGCCGCGCGGCTGCGGGCCTTGCTGCGCCGCCCCGGCACGCGGTCTGACGTGGAACTGGAAATCGGGCCGTTGCGCTTCGATACCAACCGGCGCGATTGCGTGGTCGACGGCAAGCGGCTCGACCTTGCCCGGCGCGAGGCCGACCTGCTTGAGCTGTTGATGCGCAAGGCGGGCAGCGTGGTCAGGCGGCAGGCGATAGAGGACGCGCTCTATTCGTTCGACGCGGCGGTTACTCCCAACGCGGTGGAGGCGACCGTATCGCGCCTGCGCCGCAAGCTGGACCAGGCCGGATGCGGTGACATGCTGCATACCGTGCGCGGTGTGGGATACCTGCTGGAAGAACGCGAATGAGCGATCGCGCCTCGCTCGAACGCCGCCTTACGGGCGGGCTGGCGCTGGTCGGCGCGCTGGGCGCGCTGCTGCTCCTGCTGTTCATCGCGATCGAATACGGGCTGACGCTGCACGTTCTGGCCGACCGGCACGAACTGCCGACGGTCGTTCACGAACTGACCGAACACGTCGTTATCCCGATCCTGGTGCTGATCGTGCCGATGACGCTGGCCGCGCGCTGGGTGATCCGCGCGTCGCTGCGCCCGCTCGAACGCCGGGCGCACGAAATAGACGAAGCCTCCGCGCAGGAACGTGGCTTCCGCGTCGATGTGACCAGCCTGCCCAGCGAAGTCCTGCCCTTTGCCGACGCGGTAAATTCCCTGCTCGACAGGATCGACGACGCCACGCGCGAACAGGAAGCCTTCGCCGCCGACGTCGCGCATGAATTGCGCACGCCGCTTTCGGTGCTGGCGCTGGAGATCGACCGGCTGGACCATCCGGCGGCAGAGCGGCTGCGCGATGACGTGGGCCGGATGCGCCGCCTGATCGACCAGTTGATGATCCTTGCCCAGCTCGACATCGATGTGCCGCAGGCTGACGATGCGCCGGTCGATCTGGTTTCCGTGGCAGAGGACGTGGCCAGCCTGATGGCGCCCATCGCGATCAAGCAGAAGCGCAACGTTGCCGTGGACGTCATGGAGAACGCCACGGTAAACGGCCGACGCGAAGCGATTGTGGCGGCGGTGCGAAACCTCGTCGAAAACGCGCTTCGCGTGACGCCCGAAAGCGGCACGGTCACGATTGTCGTCGGGCCGGGCCGGGCGATTTCCGTGCGCGACGAAGGTCCGGGGCTTGCCGAAGAGGCGCTGGAAATCCTGCGCAAACGCCACTTGCGCGCGGAAAATGCCAGCAGCCGGGGCGCGGGGCTGGGGCTGGCCATCGTTTCGCGCATTGCCGCCGCGCACCACGCGCGGCTGCTGACGCTGCCGGCCGAAAAAACCCTGCGCATCGCGTTCGGGTAATTTACCATACCGTCAGGCACCGGTCAGCTTGCGGGCCTAGTCCGGCGAGCATGACAAGGACAGGTGGACTTTTCCGGACAACCGCGGCCGCGCTTGCGCTGGCCGCTCTCGGCGCGTGTTCCGGCGGCGGCGACAGCGCTGCACCGGAAGCCAGGGCAAGTGTCGCGCCCGGTGTGATCGCGGTCAGCAAGGACCAGGAAACGCGCCTGGGCCTGAAGTGGGCGCAGGCGGCATCGGCAGGCCAGGCGGCGATCGCGTCGCTTGCCGCGACAATCGCCCCGCCGCCCAACGCCCGCGTCGCGGTTACGCCGCTTTATCCGGGGGTCATCAAGCGCATTTACGTTGCGCCGGGCGATACGGTTCGTGCCGGTCAGCCGCTCGCGCTCGTTTCCAGCCCCGACGTCCTGATGCGCGGCGCGGACCTTGCGCGCGCGCAGGCCCAGTTGCGCGTTGCCCAGGCCAATGCCGGGCGGCTTGGCAAGCTGGCGAAGGAAGGCGTGATCGCGGGCGCGCGGGCGGACGAAGCGCATGCCCGGCTCCGCCAGGCGCAGGTCGACGTAGCCGAACAGCAGCGCCTGATCGGCATGGCCGGCGGTTCGGGCCGTTCGGGGACTTATACGCTTTCCGCCCCGATTGCCGGGCGCATCTCTAAAATGACGGCGGAGGCCGGCAGCAGGGTGGACACGATGGAAGCGCCTTTCGTGGTCGATTCCGTCGCCGATTACGAGGTTTCGGCACAAGTGCCGCAAGACCTGATCGGCACGATCCGGCCGGGTATGACGGTGAAGGCCGGCGGCGTTTCGGGCAAGGTATCCTCTGTCGGCGACGTGCTGGACCCGCAGACCCGCGCCGCCACGCTGCGCGCGAAAATCCCGGCGGGTGCGGGCATCGTCAGCGGCGGATCGACCACTGTCACAGTGTTTGGCCCCGCGCCTGCTGGAGCCGTCACCGTGCCGGGAACGGCGGTGACCAACCTGGGCGGCAGCGACGTGGTGTTCGTCCGCGCCGGCGGCGGGGTTACACAACGCAAGATCAAGGCCGGGCCGACAGTCGACGGACGCACGCTGGTGCTTTCGGGCCTGAAGGTGGGCGAACAGGTGGCGGCAACCGGAACGAGCGAACTGAAAGCGCTCGTCCTGGCGCAGTAAGCCCATGCTGCGATCCCTCGTCGCTTTCGCGCTGTCCTATCGCGCCTTCATCGTCGCGGTCGCGCTGGTCGTGGCCGGGCTGGGGGCGTGGGCCTTTTCGAAACTTCCCATCGATGCCTATCCGGATATCTCCACCACGCAGGTCAAGATCATCCTGAAAGCGCCGGGCATGACGCCCGAGGAAGTGGAATCGCGCGTCATCACGCCGATCGAGATGGAGATGCTGGGCATCCCCGACCAGTCGATCCTGCGCTCCACCGCCAAATACGCGATTGCCGACATCACCATCGATTTCAAGGACGGCACCGATATCTACTGGGCGCGCCAGCAGGTGGCCGAACGGCTTTCGGGGGTGATGGGAGACTTGCCGGCATCGGTGCAGGGCGGCCTCGCGCCGATCTCCACTCCGCTGTCCGACATGTACATGTTCACCATCGACGGCCCGCAATCGCTGCAGGAAAAACGCACGCTGCTCGACTGGACGATCCGGCCAGCGCTGCGCACGGTTCCGGGCGTGGCGGACGTGAATTCGCTGGGCGGATTTGTCCGCACCTTCGAAGTGCGGCCCGATCCGCAAGCCATGGCTTCGGCGGGCATTACGATGGCCGATCTTCGCGGCGCGATCGAAAGCGGCAACCGCAACGACGGATCGGGAAGGCTCGCCACTGGCGAAGAGGCGCTGATCGTGCGCGCGGTGGGCGCGATCCAGACGCTGGACGATCTGCGCGCGGTCGTGCTGCGGTCATCACCCGCGGGCATCTTGCGCATCGGCGACGTGGCCACCGTCTCTACCGGCAGCCTGACCCGCTATGGCGCGGTAACCAAGGACGGCAAGAGCGAGACGGTGGAAGGGCTTGTCATCGCGCTTCGCGGCGCGGACGCGCGCGCCGTCGTCTCGGGCGTGAAGGCGCGCCTTGCGGAACTTGAGCCGAGCCTGCCGCCCGGAACCAAGCTGAACGTGTTCTATGACCGGTCGGACCTGGTCGAAAAGGCCGTGGGTACGGTGGAGGAAGCTCTGCTGGAAGCGACCGTGCTGGTCGTGCTGCTGCTGATCCTGTTCCTGGGGGACTGGCGCGCGGCGGGGATCGTCGCGGTCACGCTGCCCATGGCGGCGTTGATTACCTTCCTGGTGATGCGCGGCGTGGGGTTGACCGCCAACCTGATGAGCCTGGGCGGCCTTGCCATCGCCATCGGCATGCTGGTGGATGGCGCGGTCGTGGTGGTGGAAAATATCGTCGAACGGCTGGAGCACGGGGCCGATCATCCGGACAAGGGGCAGAAGCCGCGCCTGAACCTGATCTTCCGCGCGGCAGCCGAAGTGGTTGTGCCGGTGTTTTCCGGCATCCTGATCATCGCGCTGGTGTTCATGCCGCTGCTTTCGCTGCAAGGGCTTGAAGGCAAGTTGTTCGCACCGGTCGCGCTGACGATCGTGATCGCGCTTGCCGGATCCTTGTTGCTGGCGCTGACGGTCGTGCCGGTGCTCGCGTCGTTCGGGTTGCGCGGCCACGGCGGCAGCGATCCGTGGATCATGCGCAAGGTCGCGCCGCGCTATCACGCGCTCCTGCAAGGCGCATTCGCGCGCAAGAAGCTGGTCTATGGCCTTGCCGTGGGCGGTCTTGCGGTTGCGGTGGTGGCCTATGGCGCGGTGGGCAAGACTTTCATGCCGACGATGAACGAAGGCACGATCGTGATGCAGCTTACCAAGCTGCCGTCGATCGGGCTTGCCCACTCGCTCGAAGGCGACATGGCCGCCCAGCGCGCGGTGATGAAGGCGGTGCCCGAAGTCACCAGCGTCATCAGCCGCACCGGGTCTGACGAGATCGGGCTGGACCCCATGGGCCTTAACGAGACCGACAGCTTCGTGACGCTGAAGCCCCAGTCCGAATGGCGCGGCGGGATCGGGGATATCGTGGAAGGCATGCGCACGGCGATGCATGGCCTGCCGGGAATACAGGCGAGCTTCACCCAGCCGATCGACATGCGCGTGTCCGAAATGCTGACCGGCGCGCGCGGCGATCTGGCGATCAAGATCTTCGGGCCGGACCTCGATACCCTGGCGAACCTTGCCGGGCGTATCCAGAAGACGTTGCAAGGGATAGACGGCACGGCCGAGGCGATGACCATGGCCAACGACGAGGTCGACTATATGCGCATCGACGTTGACCGCGCGGCGGCGGGGCGCGTTGGCATGCCGGTGGACCAACTGGAGGATGCCCTGCGCGCGCAAGTGGAAGGGCTGCACGCGGGCGTCGTGGCCGAAGGGCAGAAGCGGGTGCCCATCGTCATTCGCGGAAACGAGGATATCCGCAACGATCCGGCCCGCTTTGCCAACCTGCAATTGCACACGCCCGCCGGCATGACCGCGCGCGCCAGCGATATCGCCACGGTCGAGCGCACGACCGGTCCGGTGAAGCTGAGCCACGAGAACGGATCGCGCTATGCATTGGTGCAGGCGTTCGTTTCGGGCCGCGACCTTGTCGGCTATGTCGATGAAGCGAAGGCGGCCGTCGCGAAGCAGGTGCCGCTTCCGGCGGGTTATCGCCTGGTCTGGGGCGGCCAGTTCGAAAACCAGCAGCGTGCCTCCGCGCGCCTGATGCTGGTGGTGCCCGCCGCGCTGGTGCTGATCTTCCTGGTCTTGCTGGCCACGCTGCGTTCGCTTCGCGCTTCGGCCCTGATCCTTGTCAACATTCCCTTCGCGATGGTCGGCGGGATCGTGTCGCTGTGGATTTCGGGCGAATACCTTTCGGTCCCGGCATCGGTCGGCTTCATCGCGCTGCTGGGTATCGCGGTGCTCAACGGCCTGGTGATGGTGTCCTATTTCCGCCAGCTGCGCGACGAAGGGATGGAGATGGCGCAGGCCGTTCGGCAAGGGGCGGAACGGCGGCTGCGGCCGGTGCTGATGACCGCCACGATCACCGCCTTCGGCCTTGTCCCCCTGCTGTTTGCCAGCGGTCCGGGGTCCGAAATCCAGAAGCCGCTGGCTATCGTGGTGATCGGCGGGCTGGTCAGCTCGACACTGCTCACGCTGGTGCTGCTGCCGATCCTGTTCGAACGATTTGGGGAAGCAAGGGGGAAGGAGGTGTCCGATGTCTAGCCTGCTGTTCACCGTCCACGCCCACCGTTCTGACGAGCAAGCGCTTGTCGATGCGCTGGCGGGCACTGCCCATGCGGCGATCCACGTGCGCAGGGAAACCGTGCACGGCAGCGATTTCAGCGACGCCAGCACGTCGGAAAAGGTCAGCGGCACGCTTGACCGGATCGCGCTTGAAGTCGTGATCGGCGAAGATGCGCTGGACGCGGCGGTTGCCGCGATCGGGGCTTGCCGCCGCGAATATCCGGCGCGCTGGATGGCGCAACCGCTTGCCGGATCGGGGCGGGTGGCATGAAGGCGCTGCGCACTCTTGCGGCAACGCTGCTGTCGGGCGCGTGCCTGGCGGGCCTTGCCGCCGTTCCCGCCCATGCGCAGGAACGCGCTGACCTGCCGCCGCCCGGACTGGTGGCAGAGACACTCGATACGCATCCTTCGGTGGAAGCCGCCGGTTCGGACGTCGATGCCGCGCGTGCCGATGCGAAGATGTTGCGCAAGGGCCCGCACGAAGTGACGTTCGTGGGCAGCTACATCCGCCGGACGGTGGATCGCGAAGGCGGCTTCGACGAATTCGACGGAACGCTGGAACGCGGCATCCGCCTGCCCGGCAAGGCGCGGCTCGATCGCGAGGCGGGCCGTCTGGGCGTGGAGGAAGCGCGGAACAACCATGAGGATGCGCGCCATCAGGCCAGCCTGATGCTGATGGACGCATGGCACGAACTTCTGCGCGCGGGCGCGCTGGCACAAGTCGACCGGGCCGAGGTGTCCAACTACGAAAAGCTGGTCCGGGCGGTGGAGCGGCGCCACCAGTTGCGCGACGCCGCGCAGCTCGATGTCGATCAGGCGCAGTCCGAACTGGCGCTGGCGCGCACCCGGCTGGCGCAGAGCGAAGCCGGTGTCTCCGCCGCAAGGGCACAGCTGGGCGGCCTGTTTCCTGCCTTGCCACTTCCCGAGTCGGTGCCCGAACCCGTTGCCCCGGAACTGCCGGTGGCCGGCGTTTCGACCTTGCGTGATCTCGTCGTTTCGCGCAGCCATGAAATCGCCGCGGCAGAACGCAAGGCAGAGCGCTATGGCGTTCTGGGTGAGCGCGCGATGCGCGACCGCGTGGCCGATCCTACCGTGGGTGTGCGGCTGTTCAGCGAACGCGGCGGGGCGGAACGCGGCGCGGGCGTTGTGCTGTCCGTGCCTATCGGTGGCGGATATCGCAGCGCGGCGGCGGAAAAGGCGGGCGCCGCGGCATCGCGCGCGCGGCTGGAAATGGTGAACGTGCGCCGCCAGGTGAACGCCACCGCAGATGTCGATGCCAGCAACGCCCGCGCGCTATACGCAGCGTGGCAGCGCGCACGCGATGCGGTTGCAAGCGCCGATTCCGCCGCCGGCCTTTCGCGCAAGGGCTATGACGCGGGCGTGGCCGACCTGGCGGACCTGCTGGTGGTGGAACGCCAGGCGCTGTCCGCGCGGCGGGCCGAAGTGGAAGCGCGGGTTTCGGCGCTGCGCGCGATCATGAAGCTGCGCGTCGATGCGCACGACCAGTGGGCGCCGCTTGACGACATGGATTGATCGCGCGCGCGTTTCCGCCTTGCCCCCGCACCGCCGCTGCGCCTAACCGGTTGCAAACAGCAACGCGGGAGTAAGGAATGGACCCGGAAAACCTGCCGGTGATCGTCGGCGTGGGACAGGTTAACGATCGTCCGCAGGATGCGGCCGGAGGGCTGAACCCTGTCGGCCTGATGGCGGCGGCGCTGCGCAAGGCGGAAGCCGATGCTGGCGCGGAAAGCCTGCTGGCCGATGCCGAATGGCTGGGCGTTGTGCGCCAGATTTCCTTCCCGGACATCAAGGATGCCGGGCCGCCCGTTGCCGAAGTGATCGGCGCGGATCGGGCAGAGACGTTCCAGACGCACGGACCCAACGGCGATAGTCCCGTCATGCTGCTGAACGAAGCGGCCAATCGCATCGGTGCGGGCGAGATAAAGGTCGCGCTGGTGGCAGGGGCAGAGGCCTTGCGCACCGCGGCGGCCAAAGTCGCGGCTGCCGAAGGCGGACGCAAGCTCGACGCCACGCGTGAGGCTTCGCACCGCAGGAAACTGGGCTATCCGCAAAGCCACGGCCTCGTCGCGCCGGTGGATGTCTATCCGCTATACGAAAACGCGCTGCGCGCATCGCTGGGCCAGTCGCTGGAAGAGGCGCAGGCCGAAAGCGGGGCGATCTGGTCGCTGTTCTCGCAAGTGGCGGCGGAAAACGAGAACGCGTGGATTCGCAATCCGGTGAGCGCGCAGGACGTTGTCACGCCGACGGAAAAGAACCGTCCCATCGCCTGGCCCTATACCAAGCTGCAGGTCGCCAACGCGGCGGTGAACCAGGGGGCGGGTTTCATCGTTACAAGCGTGGGCGAAGCGCGCCGCCGCGGCATTCCCGAAGCCAGGTGGATCTATGTCGGAAACGGCGCCGCCGCGCACGAATCGGACGATTTCATGGCGCGCGACCGGTTCGACCATTCGCCCAGCATGGAGGTTTCGATCCGTCGCACGCTGGAGCTCAATGCGCTCAAGCCGTCGGACCTCGACGTGGTAGAGCTCTATTCGTGCTTCCCCTGCATCCCCAAGCTGGCGCGGCGGGTGATAGACTGGCCGCTGGACAAGCCGGCCACGGTGTTCGGCGGGCTGACTTTCGGCGGCGGACCGATCGGCAATTACATGAGCCACGCGATAGACAGCATGGTTGACGTGCTGCGCGCCAAAGGCGGGACGGGGCTGCTTTTCGCCAACGGCGGGTTTGCAACGCACAACCACACAATCGCGATCAGCGGCAGGCCGATCCCGGCGGCGAGCTTTCCCAAAAGCTACGATTTCCAGGCAGAGGCAGACGCGGCGCGCGGGCCTATTCCCGCGATGGCAGAAGACTATGCTGGCCCCGCGACCATCGAGACGTTCACCGTGTTCCACCACCGTGACGGCACCCCGCGCGCGGGCGTGGTCGTGGCGCGCACCCCATCGGGCGAACGCACGCTGGCGCATGTTCCGGGGGACGACACGGAAACCATCGCCCGGCTGACGAGCGGCGAAACGGAGGCGGTGGGCACGGTGGGCACCATCGAACCGGGCGAACCGCTTCGCCGCTGGCGGTTCGCCTAAAGGCTCTCTGCAATCACGCCGGCGGCGAGCAGGACATCTATCTCGCTTTCGGCAAGTCCCAGCCGCCCGGCCAGGACGGCGCGCGTGTCCTCGCCCGAACGCGGTGGGGCATGGCGATAGGTTGCGGGGGTTTCCGAAAGCTGCGGCGGGAAACCCAGCACGCGCACTTCCGTCCCGTCGGACCGGGTCATCTCGCGCACCAGTCCGCGCGCGGCGATCTGCGGATCTTCCAGCACTTGGGGGATCGTGTTGACCTTGCCGCCGGGCAGCTTTGCCGCCTCCATTGCCGCAATCAGGTCGTCAGAGCGCCATTCGGCAATCGCGGAGGCAAGCGCTCCGATCATCTCGTCACGCCGCGCGATGCGTCCGGCGTTCGTGGCAAGGCCGGGGTCTTCGGCCATTTCATCCAGTCCCAGCAAACGGCAGAACTGGTGAAACTGCCGATCATTGCCCAATGCCACCAGCACCTGCCCGTCGCTGCAGGCAAAGTCCTGATAGGGCAGTACGGTGGGGTGGGCGTTGCCCATCGCTCGCGGCACCAGCCCCCCATTGAGCCACCCGGCAGACTGGTTCGCCGTCAGCGCCACCAGCGTATCGAGCAGCGCGTTGTCGATTCGCTGGCCCTGTCCGGTAACATCGCGGTGGTGGAGCGCGGCGAGCACCCCGATCGCAAGGTATAGGCCGGTGGTAAGGTCCGCTATCGAAACGCCGGCCTTCAGCGGGCCTGCCCCCGGTTCGCCCTCGGGTCGCCCGGTCACGCTCATCAACCCGCTCATCCCCTGGATCAGGAAGTCATAGCCACCCTTGTCCTTGTAGGGGCCATATTGGCCGAAGCCCGTGATCGAACCATAGATCAGCGCCGGATTGGTCTTGCGCAGGCTTTCATAGTCCAGCCCGTATTTCTCGAGCCCGCCCGCGCGGAAGTTTTCCAGCACGATGTCGCTGTCCGCCGCCAGTTTGCGCACAAGTTCCGCCCCTTCGGGCCGTGCGATGTCGATTGCGACCGAACGCTTGTTGCGGTTGGCGCACAGGTAATAGGCCGAATCGCCCGAACCGTCTTCAAGGAACGGCGGCCCCCATTTGCGCGAATCGTCACCGTGGCCCGGCTGTTCGATCTTGATCACTTCGGCGCCAAGGTCGCCCAGGATTTGGGAACACCACGGCCCGGCAAGAATGCGCGACAGGTCGAGCACGCGAATGCCGGCAAGCGGTCCGGCGGGTTTTTCGGATTCGGTCATCGCCCGCTTCCTTGAGCAAGCCGTGCTGCTGGTGCAAGGGTGCGCACGCATTGGAGAGACGGAGAATGACGATGCCCGGTGTTTGGTTCGACGAGCTTTCGGTAGGGCAGCGTTTCGATCACCCGATCCGCCGCACTGTGACGGATACCGACAATCTGCTGTTCACCACCATGACGCACAACCCCGCTTCGCTGCACCTGGATGCCGAGGCGATGAAGGACAGCGAATTCGGGCAGATCATTGTCAATTCGTGCTTCACGCTCAGCCTGATGGTGGGCGTTTCGGTAGGCGATACCACGCTGGGCACGGCAGTCGCCAACCTTGGCTGGGACGAAGTGCGCTTTCCCAAACCGGTGTTCATCGGCGATACGCTGAACATCGTCACCGAAGTGCTGGAACTGCGCGATTCGAAATCGCGCCCCGGTGCGGGGATCGTCACCTTCCGGCACGAGGCATGGAACCAGCGCGGCGAACTTGTGGCGAGTTGCAAGCGTTCGGGCCTCCAGCGCAAGAAACCGGCCGACTGAGCCAAAGCCTGCTTGACCGGGCCGGACGCGCCCATACAAGTGGCAAAGCGCAACGCAATTTTTGGGAGAAGCGCATGTACAGTCACATGATGGTGGGTTCGAACGATATCGCCCGCTCGAAGAAGTTCTATGACGCGGTGTTTTCCGCGATTGGCGGCAAGCCGGGCATCCAGGATGAAAAAGGCCGCCTGATCTATATGCACAAGGGCGGTACGTTCCTTGTTACCGCGCCGATCGACGGGCAGCCCGCAACCCACGCCAATGGCGGCACCATCGGCTTTGCCATGGATACGCCCGAACAGGCCGATGCCTGGCACAAGGCCGGCATCGATGCCGGCGGCAAGGCGATCGAAGATCCGCCGGGGCCGCGCGAAGGCAGCCCGTTCTATCTCGCCTATTTGCGCGATCCCGATGGCAACAAGCTTTGCGCCCTGCACATGCTGGGCTGATCGATCCTATCCCCCTCCCGCTTGCGGGAGGGGGATAGCCATACCTATCCGCGGACCTGTTTGGCGATGGCGTCCAGCAGTCCGTTGACGAACTTCGCTTCTCTCGCCTCGAAAAAGGCGTGCGCGACATCCACGTATTCGCTGATCGAACTGGCCTTGGGCACATCGTTGCGCGCGGCAAGTTCATAGGTGCCGGCCCGAAGGATCTGCAGCATCGTCTTGTCCAGCCGGGACAGCGACCATCCGTCCGCCAGCCGCCCCTCTATCAGCGCATCGAGTTCGGTGCGGCGGGCGTCCACGCCTTTCACCACATCGTCGAAAAAGGCGACGTCGGCCTCGGCGTATTGGTCGTCCTCAATTTCCGCACCAAGGCGGTGCATGTGAAATTCGTCGAGCAGCAGCGCCATGGGGGTCTTCTCCATGTCGAGCTGGTAGAGCGCCTGCACCGCGGCAAGGCGGGCGGCGGAACGGGCTTGCGATCCGGTTTTCATTGGGTTTTCTTCATTCGCACCGCGCCAAGATAATCGCGCTTGCCCACGTTCACGCCCTTCCACCGGGCGATGTCATAGGCAGTGGTGATGTGGAAATAGAAGTTGGGCAGCGAGAACGAGAGCAGGAAGTCTTCGGCAAGATAGGGAAACGCCCGCTCGCCAAAGCGAAACTCTGTATCGCGGCCTTCAAGCGCATTGATCCGGTCGGCCGGCATGGCCTCAAGCGCGGCGATGGTCTCAGCGATCATCGCTTGCTGTTCGGCAAAGGTCGCGGGTGGGGTGGTGGTGTCGGGCGAGAACGATCCCGCTTCGGTGCCTTCGATGGCGCCCAGCGAATGCACTTTCGCGGACTTCACCTGATAGGAAAAGTCCAGCATGTCGTCGGTCAGTTTCGCGGCGGTGATTTCCGCGTGGTCGAGGCCGTTCGCGTCGCAATGCGCTTCGGCCTTCGACAGCACGCCCGAAAGCGCGCGCAGGCCGCGAACGAAATCGGGGATCAGGATCGCGTGGAGGGTAAGGCTCATGGCTGGCTCTCCTTGGATTGGCTGGCATTCAACTGGCTGGGCAGGCGCAATGCGACAGAGCGGGCGTGCGCCGCAAGCCCTTCGGCCTCGGCCAGCGCAACGGCTGCGGGGCCGATCGCGGCCAGCGCCTCGTCATTCGCGGCGATGAAGCTGGTGCGCTTCATGAAATCCAGCACCGAAAGGCCAGAGGAAAAGCGCGCGCGCCGCCCGGTGGGCAGAACGTGGTTCGGCCCGGCAACGTAATCGCCCACCGCTTCGGGCGTCATGCGGCCAAGGAATACCGATCCGGCGTGGCGGATGCCTTCGAACAGCGTTTCGGCATCGACCGCCGCGATCTCCACGTGTTCGGCCGCCAGTGCGTTGGCCAGGCCGGGCGCTTCGGTCAGCGATGGCACCACGATTACCGTGCCGTGGGCCTCCCAGCTTTCGCGCGCCGCCTTTTCGGTTGGGAGCCTGACGAGCTCGTCTTCCACCATCGCGATCACGGCCTTTGCAAAGTCCGCATCGTCGGTAATCAGGATGGATTGCGCGGCGGGATCGTGTTCGGCCTGCGAAAGCAGGTCGGCGGCGATCCAGCGCGGGTCGTTGTCACTATCGGCAATCACAAGGATTTCGGACGGCCCCGCCACCATGTCGATGCCGACAACACCGTAAAGCTGGCGCTTGGCCTCCGCGACATAGGCGTTGCCCGGTCCGGTGATCACGTCCACCGGCGCGATGTTTTGCGTGCCATAGGCGAGCGCGGCAATCGCCTGCGCACCGCCCACGCGCCACATCTCGTCCACGCCTGCCAGATGCGCGGCGGCGAGCACCAGCGGATTGACCGTGCCGTTGGGCGTTGGCGTTACCACCACCAGCCGTTCGACGCCCGCAACCTTGGCAGGAATAGCGTTCATCAGCAGCGAGGAAGGATAGGCCGCGCGGCCGCCCGGCACATACAGGCCCGCGCCATCGACTGGCCGCCAGCGCGCGCCAAGGCGCATTCCGGTGGAATCGGTATAGTCGCGGTCTTCGGGAAGTTGCGCTTCGTGATAGGCGCGGATGCGGCTCGCCGCGGTTTCCAGCGCGGTGCGCAGTGACGGATCGAGCGCGTCGAAGGCGGCGCGGCAGTCCTGCGCCGAAATCCGCCAGCCGTCTCCTGCCGGGCGGTGCCCGTCGAACCGTTCGGTGAAATCCGCCAGCGCATCATCGCCGCGCGCGCGGACGTCGGCGATGATTGAGGACACGGCCTGGGCCACATCTCCCCCGCTCTCGCGCCTGTCGGCAACAAGGCGCGCGAACGCCGCGGCAAATCCGGGATCGCGGGCGTCCAGCAGTTGCATCAGGCGGCGGCCTTTGGCGCGGAAAGCTCGCGGAACGCATCGATCATCGCGCCGATTCGTGCGCTGTCTTTCTTCAGCGCCGCGCGGTTGACGATCAGCCGCGCCGATACGGGCATGATCTGGCTGGTTTCGACAAGGCCGTTGTCCTTCAGCGTGCGCCCGGTGGAAACAAGGTCGACGATGCGGCTGGCAAGGCCCAGCGAGGGCGCCAGTTCCATCGCGCCGTTCAGCTTCACGATCTCTGCCTGCACGCCAAGCCGTTCGAAATGGCGGCGGGTGAGGTTGGGATACTTGCTGGCGACGCGCGCGTGGCTTTCGCGGAAGACAGGCTCTGCCCCGTCAGTCAGCGCCACGGGTTCCGCCACCGAAAGACGGCAATGCCCGATGTCCAGATCCACCGGCGCATAGAGGTCTGCATAATCGAATTCGTCGATCACGTCGGACCCCACGATGCCCAGATGCGCCGCGCCGTGCGCGACGAAGGTCGCCACGTCGAATGCGCGCACGCGGATCAACGACATATCGGGCCGGTTGGTGGCGAATGACAGCGCGCGCGACTTCTTGTCGTGGAACTCGTCATCGGGCACGACACCGGCACGCGCGAGCAGGGGCAGCGCCTCTTCGAGGATGCGGCCCTTGGGCACGGCGAAAACAAGCTTGCTGGCGGCGTTTGACATGGCCGCGCACTTACGGTCCGCAAGGGCAAAGGGCAAGCATCGGTAAGGATCGGCGGCGATGGCGGATAAGTATGCGTTCTTCGACATGGGCGAAACGGGGGCCGATGCCGTCGCCAGGGCATTCGCCAACCAGATCGCCTATTGCAACGCCAGTGGCGCTCCGGTCACGGGACGGGTCTGCGCCGCGCTTGGCGCGCTGGTCGCGTCGGATGAGCCGGGCGAGTTGCTGGGCCGGGTGCGGGGCTGGCAAGGCGCGCCGCTGGCGGACGCGCTGCCGCTGCGGATCGCGGGTGGCATCCATTCGCTGCACCTGTCGGGTGCGGAACCTTCGCTGGCACAGCTTTATGCGGGCAACGGCGGGATAGACGACGTGGCGATCGTGGCCGGCGCGATCCGTCGCCATGAAGCCGCGTTGCTGCCATGGCTGGACGGGCCGCCGCAGACCAACGAGGCGGGCCGTTCCGCGAACTTCATCGCCGCGATGCTGTGGCTGGCGGACAAGGGATTGCCACAGCGCTTCCAGTGCCTTGAAATCGGATCGAGCGCGGGGATCAACCTGATGCTGGCGCGCTATCGCTATGATCTTGCAGGCGTGGAAGTGGGGCCATCACCGGGCGCGATGCACTTTACGCCCGAATGGCAGGGCAATCCGCCACCCGCGCATCCCATTGAAATCGTATCGGCCAGGGGCTGCGACGTCGCGCCGGTGGATCTGACCGATCCGGCGCAGGCGCTGCGATTGAAGGCCTATATCTGGCCGGAACACACCATTCGGTTCGAACGCATGGAAGCCGCGATTGCCGAAGCGGCCAAGTCCCCACCCGACATCACGCCTATCAACGCGGCGGACTTTGTGGAGGCTGAACTGGCCAGGGCGCAGGAACCGGGCGTTACGCGCGTACTGATGCACTCTATCGTGTGGCAATATGTGCCCCCCGGCCAGCAGGATCGCGTGACAGCGGCAATGGAAGCGGCAGGCGCGCGGGCCACGCCGGAAAGGCCACTGGCGTGGATCGCGCTGGAGGCCAATCGCACGTTGCACCGGCACGAACTGGTGGTGCGATACTGGCCGGGCGGCGGAGAGGGGACGCTGCTCGCCCGCGCGCATCCGCACGGCGCGAATGTCGACTGGCTGGTTTAGGTCCTGACCCTAACGCCCCTTGCGCGCGGCCCTTTCGCGGCGGCGTGCTACGCGGGCGGAGGAAAAGCGGCGCATCCAGTGGCCCAGTCGCCAGTCGCGCGCTTCCATCCGTTCCAGCCAGCCGCCGTGAAAGCTGCCCCACTCCCACGCCGCGATGAAGATGAACACGCCGGTTCCGGCAATTGAGAATGCCAGCGTCGTGGGATGGGCAAGCAGGCCCCACACTGCCAGCATCGCGACCAGCGCCAGCCCGAACGAATGGCTCAGCGGGTTCCACGGATTGCCGCTGGAAATCCGCTTGAACGCCATGTTGCCCCACAGGAACAGCGCCATGCCAGCGCAGGCGATGGCGAGGAATTCGAAGTGCGCGGGTTCCATAGGATGCGCCAGCGACAGTTCGTCCGCCACGGCCAGCACCACGATTCCCGCGACAATGGGCAAGTGCCAATAGGTGAACGCATTGCGCGCGATGCGGCCGGGGTCTTCGGCGTGTTCGATATGGTGCGCGCCGCGTCGCGCGCCGATATCGAAGTAAAGCCACCACAGCGCGAACGATCCGACGAAGGCGTTGACGAAAGCGGCGGCAAGGCCGGGCCGAGGTTCGGCCGCGGCGAAGGTAGCGCCCGTGATGACCAGCCCTTCGCCCAGTGCGATGATGATGAACAGCCCGCAGCGTTCCGCCATGTGCGCGCCCGAAATGTCCCAGTCCGCGCTGGTGGAGCGGCCCATGCCCGGCACGGCATAGAACAGCAGCGGCGCGGTGTATTCAATGGCCAGTGCAAAGGCCCACCACGCCATTCGGTATGCCGGATCGGCGGCCAGCGCGCCAGCCGCCCACGGCAGCGCGGACGCCATGAACCACACCGCGATGCGCAACAGGTTGCGCGCGCCATTCCGCCGGAACTCGCCGCGCGCCCGCGCCACCCACAGCGTCCGCCCCACCTGTATCGCCACATAGGCGGCGGCAAACCACGGCCCGCCCTTGCCGAAAGCGGTGGGGATCGCGCAGCCCAGCACCAGACTGGCCAGCATGACCGCGCCGATCGCCAGCCGGTTGGGTCCGCGATCGGGATCGATCCAGTTGGTCGCCCATGTGGTATAGACCCATGCCCACCACACCGCGAACAGCAGGATCGCGGCCTGCAAGGTGCCTGTCGCATCCATCCTTTCGAGCAGGAAATGCGAAAGCTGGGTTATCGCGAAGACATAGACGAGGTCGAAGAACAGCTCCAGATTGCTGACCGAATTGCCGCCCGCCGCGTCGCGCCGGCGCAGCAGCGTGCGCGACGTTTCATGGCGCGCACCGGCCAGTGCCGCACCGAATGTCGCGCGACCAGTATCAGGGTCAGGCATCGCCCGCGGTGCGTGACAGGAAAGCATCGAGCGCGGCGTTGACCGCATCGGGCGCCTCCCACGGCACGAAATGGCCGCAGCCCGATACTTTCTCTATCGTCAGGTCGGGGATCAGCGCGTCCATCCCTTCAAGGTTCACCGGCGGCAGCGCGAAATCGTCCATCGCCCAGATCACCAGCGTCGGAATCGCCAGCGGCGGCACAGGCGCATCCTTGTACCCTTCGGGCAGCGCGAACGGTGCGTCCATCGGCGGCACGGACATCGGGCTGGCGCGATACCAGTTGAGCATGGCGATGGCCGCATCGGGATCGGCCCAGTCCTGCATCAGCGCCTCGCGCTCTTCCGGCTCCATCATCGGGGATTCCGGGCGTTCGCCAAATGCCTTGAGCAGCATTGCGCCCAGCCCGAACTGGCGTACCATTTCATCGTTCGCGGTATCGCGGAAGGTGCGGAAATACTGACTCGATTCGCGTTGTTGCGGGCTGGTCCACAGCAGGCGCGGGAAGATCACCGGATGCGGCGCGTTGGCGATCACCGCGCGGGTTACGCGATTCTTCTGTCCCAGCAGCGCAACGCCCCAGGCAATCGCGCCGCCCCAGTCATGCCCAAGGATGGTGAAGGTGCCCACGCCCAGTGCATCGGCCAACTGGAAAATGTCGCCGATCAGCTTGTCGGGTGTGTAGTTTTCCGCGCCTTCCGGCTTGGACGATCCGCGATAGCCGCGCTGGTCGGGCGCGATGCAGCGGAACCGGCCTGAAAGATGCGCGATCTGGTGGCGCCAGGTGCGATGCGATTCGGGAAAGCCGTGCAGGAAGATCAGCGCGGGCGCATCGCGCGGGCCGGCATCGACAACGTCCAGCTCGATCCCGCTGGCAAGCTTTACGCGAACCTGCTGCATCAGCCTTCCTCCTTCATCTTTTCGGCATAGCCGCCTGCCACCAGCGCGGCCATCTGGTCGAACAGCGCGTCAGGCGTGCGGCGCAGTTCGCCGATCTGCTTTTCCATGCCCACCGCGACAACGATCTCGCGCTCGTCGGCGGCGATGGCGGCCAGCATGTCCTCGGCCGCCGCATCCGGGTCCAGCCCGTTCTCTATCGCCTTGTCGGAAACGCCGCGCGCGGAACCGTCGGCGGTCAGCGCATTGCGCGCAACGCCGGTGCGGATCGATCCGGGCGCGATAACCTGCACCTTGATGCCAAGGTGCGAAACCTCGGTCCGCAGCGCGTCCGAATATCCGAACAGTCCGAATTTCGCCGCGCTATAGGCGGTGCGCATGGGCGACCCCACCTTGCCCGCCACGCTGGAAATCATCACGATCCGCCCGCTTTCGCGCGCGATCATGCGCGGCAGCAGCGCCTGCGTCAGTGCGATGGGGGCCAGCAGGTCGACGTCGACAATGCGCTGATAGACCGGAAACGCGGTGTCCACGGCAAGGCTGCGCTGCGAAATGCCGGCATTGTTTACCAGCATGTCAATCCCGCCGGAGATCGGTTCGGCCCATGCCCATGCCTTGTCCGCCGCAGCCTGCGCTGCATCATGGTCGGTCGCTTCGAAAGGCAGGATCAGGCAATCGCCGCATCCCATCCCTACTTCGCGCAGCGCCGCCTCGTTGCGGCCCGACAGCACCAGTCGGGCGCCCTTTCCCGCCAGCGCACGCGCCAGCGCCGCGCCTATGCCCGACGATGCGCCCGTGATCCATGCCACTTGTCCGCTGAAGGCCATTCGAATCTCTCCCGTTGTGCTTTTGGGCGCACGATGCGGTCAGCCGGTGCGCTTGTCGAGAATCTCCAGCAGTTCGGGCGGAAAGATCGCTTCGTGCCAGTTGTCCAGTTCGGCCCGCGTGAACCAGCGGTGGTCCTGCATGATGCGCCGCTCAAGCTCTGTATGGCCGCTGGTGTCGACGGTGAAAGCGGGCACGCGCACGCGGAAATAGCGTTCGTCGGCGGTAACCGGTTCGCCGGTCGCGGTGGTGAAGTCATTGCCGCGCACATGGATGGCGGGGCCGGGATCGGCCTCCAGCCCGGTTTCCTCGAACAGTTCGCGCCGCGCCGCGTCGGCAAAATCCTCGCCCGGTTCGCATTCGCCGCCCGCCGTCGCCCAGAACGGGCGGCGCGTGAACGTGAAACGGAACAGGAGCAGCCTGTCGTCGGGATCGATCACCAGCACCCGCGCCGCGCGGCGGATACGCCGTTCGGTCGCGGTCACGCCTCGCCCGGCGCGCGGGCGCGGATGGCAAGGGCGTGCACGCGCTCGCCCGGAATGTCGCCCAGCGCCTTGTTCACCATGCGCTGCCGGTTGACGCGGCTCACGCCTTCGAAAGCGGCGCTTTCGATTTCCACGGTAAAGTGCGATTCGCCGCTGCCGTCGTCGCCCGAATGGCCGCTGTGCTTGGCGCTGTCGTTGATCACCGCGAGCGCGGTCGGCGCGAAGGCGGCGTTGAGTTTCTGTTCGATTTCGTGGGCAATTGGTCCGGTCATGGGTTTTCTTCTAGCGCATCACGCCCCATGTGGAAGCCCGTGAAGTATGACAGGTTTCATGGCCGCGTTTCGGGGAGCGGCCGCCCTTGCGAAGCCCCCGGTTGTGAGGAAGCGGGCGAATTCCGTGCACCGGGGATGCGCCCGGGCGGGTTCGACGGGCCGGGCGAATGGCGCTGGTTCTGCCTCGATCACGTGCGCGAATTCAATTCGGGATACGACTGGTTCGAAGGCATGACGGCCGAGGAGATCCTCGACGCGCAGTCCCCGGTTTCGGGCTGGAGCAGCGAAACGCGCGCCTTCCGCCCCAGCGCCGATGCGGACGCCGCCCCGCGCTGGGCCGATTTCGACGATCCGCTCGATGCGATCAGTGCGCGCGCCCGGATGCGGCGCAACGATTATGCCCGCGCGCAGGAAGCGACCGGGCGCGGCATCCCGCCCGACGAACGGCGCGCTTTCGAAGTGCTGGGCCTTGGTTTCGATGCCGATCGCAAGGCGCTGCGCAGCCGCTATTCGGCGCTGGTGCGCAAGTACCACCCCGATCGCAACGGCGGCGACCGCAGCCACGAAGGCCGGTTGCAGCAAGTGGTCGATGCCTATCAGAAACTGAAGAAGTCCGCCCGCTTCGGCTGACCGGCGCGGGCCGCCGCCACCCCTCTCTTGCGCGTTGCAGCAAAGTTATCCATGCTGGATGCAACAGGGGAAAATATGCGGCATTTCTTGGCAGTTACGATCGCGCTCGCGCTGGCTTCTCCGGCGCTTGCGAAGGAACCCGCCGGCAAGGCGGGTTCGGCGGGCAAGGTGAGCCCGGACAAGGTGTTCGCGGGAAGCACCGCGGTGGCAGGCCTGCTGCCGGTCCATGTCGACAGGGACGGCGGGCGCATCCTGCTGACCTTGCCCGAACCGGACGAGGACGGGGTATCGGTCCGCTATCTCTACACAACGTCACTGCGCACCGGGCTTGGCTCCGCGCCGACGTTCCTCGATCGCGGGCGTGTTGGCAACACGCAGATCCTCGCCTTCCGTCGCATCGGCAAGAAAGTGGCCGTACAGTTCGAAAACCCGCGCTTCCGCGCAACCGGCGCCGCGATGTCGGACCCGGCGGGAAGCGCCGATTTCGCGACCTCGGTCGTGTGGATGGGCGATGTCGCCACCACGCTGCCCGACGGCAGCTATGTGGTCGATATCGCGCCGTTCCTCGCCGCCGACACGCTGGATATCGCCGCGTCGCTGAACCAGAGCGGCGATACGATGGGCACCGGCGAAGGGCGCGACGGGGGCAAGGGCTTCAAGCGCGATGAAAAGCTGAGCGCGGCCTTGCCGGGGTCGTTAAAGGTCTTCCCCGACAACATAGAGGTCGATGCGATCCAGACCTATGTTTCAGACAAGCCGGGGGCGGAAGTCGCCAACATCGCACCCGATCCCAAGAAGGTCAGCTTCACGGTCCATTCCAGCTTCGTGAAACTGCCCGCGCCCGGTTTCGTGCCGCGTATCTACGATCCGCGCATCGGCGGCTTTTCCACGCAGGTCGTCGATTTCGCCGCGCCGCTGGGCGATGACGTGGTGCGCAATTTCGCCAACCGGTTCCGGCTGGAAAAGGTCCATCCCGGCCCTGCGCCATCGCGCGTGAAAACGCCCATCACCTATTACATAGACAGCCGGGCGCCGCAGCCGATCCGCGATGCGTTGATCGAAGGGGTTGGCTGGTGGAACAAGGCATTCACCGCCGCCGGGTTCATCGATGCCTTCGAAGTGAAGCCGCTTCCGCCCGGCATCGATCCGATGGACGTGCGATACAACATCGTGAACTGGGACGACCGCGCGACGCGCGGCTGGTCATACGGTCAGGAAATCGTCGATCCGCGCACCGGAGAGATCGTGAAGGGCATGGTCGTGCTCGGCTCGCTGCGCGCGCGGCAGGATATCCAGATATTCGAAGGGCTGGTCGGCGCAGGCAAGCTGGGCACCGGCGGGCCGAACGATCCCGTCCAGGCCGCTCTGGCCCGGTTGCGCCAGTTGGGCGCGCACGAAGTGGGCCACACGCTGGGCTTCGCGCACAACTTTGCCGCCAGCACGCAGGATCGCGCGTCCGTGATGGACTATCCCGCGCCGCGCATCGGACTGAAGGACGGAAAGCCTGATCTTTCCGATGCCTATGGCGTGGGTGTGGGCAAGTGGGACATGGCGACCGTTGCCTGGCTCTACGGCGCGCCGGACAATGCGGCGGCAAAGGCGAAGGCAGCCGAAACGGTCGCCTCCGGCCTGCGATACGTGAAGGATGACAACGCCCGCGCGCCCGATACCGCCCAACGCTGGGGCGGTCTGTGGGATGACGGCGCGAATCCCACTGACGAGCTGAACCGCATGATGGCCGTGCGCAAGGCGGCCATCGCCAACTTCGGGCTGGGCGCGCTCGGTCCGGGCGAGCCGGTGGCGGACCTGCGCCGCCGCTTTGTGCCGATCTGGCTGCTTCACCGCTATGAAGTGATCGCCGCGGGCAAGGCGATAGGCGGCGCCACGTTCCGCTATGCGGTAAACGGAGGCAGACACGAACGCGCGGTGCCGGTTTCGGCAGCGGACCAGAATGCGGCGATCGATGCGCTGCTGGCGACGCTTTCGCCCGATGCGCTGCGCGTTCCGGCGCGACTGGTGCCGCTGCTCTCGATCCCGGAGGCACCAGGCGGCAACCGGCAGTTCGATATAGAGGTGTTCAAGACGGAGAAGGGACCGCTGTTCGATCCGCTGGTCGCCGCCGATGCCGCTGCGGAGATCACGTTATCGTCGCTGCTTGCACCTGCGCGCCTGGCGCGGCTTTCGGCCCAGCATTCGCTCGATCCGGCCATGCCCGGCGTCGGCGATGTCGCGGACCGGCTGGTCGCCGCCGTGCTGCCCGCGAAGACGGACGCGTTGCAGCGGCGCATCGCCTATCGCGCCATCGTGATGCTGGCCGGGGCCGCGGCGGACAAGGCGACCTCTCCCGATGCGGCGGCTCTGCTGGACCAGAAGGTGCATGACATTGCCGGGCAGTTGGCGCGGCGCAAGGGCGACGCGGCGGAACGCGCATGGGCGGCCAGCCTGTCGCGCAAACTGCTCGATCCGCGCCAGCGTGCCGAACTGGTCAAAGACCTGCCGCGCCGCGTACCCGTACCGCCCGCCGACCCGATCGGCGGAGGCGAAGGCGGCTGGATGGATTTCTGAGGGTCAGGTTCTGCCCTGCAAAACGCTCAAGAGCGGATATTCGTCGCGCTCACCCCGGTATCGCCCGTTCGATAATCGCGCGCGTGTCGATTGTCGCGTCGAACGCGCCATAGGCCATTCCGCGCTGTTCCAGCCGCAGTGTGCAGAACGCTTCGGCCACCGGGCTTTCCCACTCGATCAGCACGGCGGCCTGCGCCATCAGCGCCAACCGTTCCACGCCGAGCCGGGCGGTGCCTTCGTGCAGCCCCTTCCAGTCGAAAGCGGAAAGCGCGCGGTCGTAGGCGGAATTCTGCCCTTGCCGGGCGAGCAGGTACGCGCGCAGCGCCTCGACCGATTCGGGTTCCCGCCCGACGGCACGCAACACGTCGAGCGCGATGACGTTGCCCGATCCTTCCCAGATCGCGTTCAGCGGCGACTGGCGGAACAGGCGCCCCATCGGCCCCGTTTCGACGTATCCCGCGCCACCATGCGCTTCCATCGCTTCATAGATCATGCTCGGCGCGCGCTTGCACACCCAGTATTTGGCGACCGGGGTCAGCAGCCGCGCGATCGGGTCGCCTTCATCAAAAGCCTGCGCCAGCCTTAATCCGATCGCCGTTGCCGCTTCGCTTTCCAGCGCAAGGTCGGCCAGCACGTTGGCCATCGCGGGCTGGTCTGCCAGCCGCTTCTGAAAGGCAGAACGGTGCGCCGAGTGCCACACCGCCTGCGCCAGCCCCCAGCGCATCTGCCCGGCAGAGCCCATCACGCAATCGAGCCGGGTGTGCTGCACCATCTGGATGATTGTTGCCACGCCGCGCCCTTCCGGACCCACGCGGCGGGCCAGCGCACCGTGGTATTCGACTTCGGACGAAGCGTTGGACTTGTCGCCCATCTTGTCTTTCAGGCGCATCACCCGAAAGCCCGTATTGCGCGTACCGTCGGGCAGCCAGCGCGGCAGCAGGAAGCAGGTGAGGCCGCCTTCGGAATAGGCAAGCGTAAGGAACGCATCGCACATCGGCGCAGAGCAGAACCACTTGTGCCCGGTGAGCGAATACCACCCCGCGCCCGTATCCGGCGCAGGGCTCGCGCGCGTGGTATTGGCGCGCACGTCTGACCCGCCCTGCTTTTCCGTCATCGCCATGCCGATGGTGACGCCCGCCTTCTCACCGGCGGGGCGCACCGCCGGGTCATAGCGTCCGGCAAGGATGCGCGGGGTCCATTCGGCGGCCACATCCGGTTCAGCCTCCAGCGCCGCGACCGCGGCATAGGTCATCGTCATCGGGCAGGTGGTGCCCGCATCGGGCTGGGTGGAAAGCATCAGTATCGCGGCGTGGAGCGCGTGGCCGTTTGCCGTGCCGTCCCACGCGGCGTTGGCGAAGCCGCTCTCCAGCCCCAGCCGCATCAGGCCGTGATAGGCGGGATGGAACGTAACTTCGTCTATCCGCCGGCCATATCGATCGTGCGTTTCCAGTACGGGCTGAACGCGGTTGGCCTCAACGCCCCAAGCCTGCAATTCGGCAGAGCCTGAACGCTGGCCAAGCGCAGAGAGCCGCTGCGAATGGGCGCCCGCGCCGGACCTTGTCACCGCATCGCACAGCGCGCGGTCGGTGGTGAACAGGTCGATATCTTCCAGCGGCGGCGGCTGGTTGAATACGTCGTGCGTGTCAAGCGCCTCTACCGGACGGTGTGCAGTCATGTCTCTCTCTCCTGCCGTAACCCTAGCGCGGGCGCGGCAGGAGAGAAATGACTTCGATCAGCCTTCCAGGCGTTCGATGATGATCGCCGGGGCCATGCCGCCCGCCGCGCACATCGTGACGAGGCCATAGCGCCCGCCGGTCCGCTCAAGCTCGTCAACCACGGTGCCGATCAGGATCGAACCCGTCGCGCCGATCGGGTGGCCCAGCGCCATCGCGCCGCCGTTCGGGTTGACCTTGGTGCGGTCAAGCTCAAGGTCGCGGATGAACTTTTCGGCGACCACGGCGAAGGCCTCGTTGATCTCCCAGTGGTCGATATCGTCCTTGGTCAGGCCCGCCTTTTCCAGCACCTTCTTCGCCGCCGGGACCGGGGCGTTCAGCATCAGCGTGGGATCGTCGCCCTGGTTGGCATAGGCAACGATGCGCGCGCGCGGCTTCAGCCCGTGCTTTTCCGCGTATTCCTTGCTGGTGAGAAGAACAGCGGCCGCGCCATCGACCACGCCCGAGGAGTTGCCGGCGTGATGCACGCCCTTCCAGTCGAGTTCGGGGTAGCGGCGCTGGATCTGCTTGCGGAATGTCACGCCGTCGCCAAGATCGAAGTCCGCGATCTTGTCAAAGCTCGCTTTCAGGCCCGAAAGACCCTCCATCGTCGTTTCCGGACGGGGGAATTCCTCATGATCGAGCGCGACGGAACCGTCTTCGTTGTAAACGGTGACCAGCGACTTGTCGAAGCGGCCTTCGCGGATCGCGCGGTCGGCCCGTTCCTGGCTGACCATCGCCAGCGCGTCGAGCGCGTGGCGTTCAATGCCTTCGCGCGCGGCGATCGCATCGCCGCACACGCCCTGGTGCGACTGCGGGTGCATCGCGTCGAGTTCGGGGTTGCCCGAACCCATGCCGAGCGGCTTGAAGCCGGCATTCGCCTGCTCCGCGCCCCAGGCGGCGGTGAAGCTCATCATCTCGGTGCCGCCGGCGACCACGCAGTCCTCCATGCCCGCCATGATCGTGGCCGCGGCAAGGTTCACCGACGTGATGCCGCCGCCGCAGAAACGGTCGAGCGTGGTGCCGCTCGCGGAAATGTCATAGCCCGCCGCCAGCGCGGCCATGCGACCAAGATCGCCCGCCTGCTTGCCGTATTGCGACGAGGTTGACCAGATCACATCGTCGACGGTCGCGGTGTCGAGATTGTTGCGCTCCTTGATCGCCTTGAGCACGGTGGAGGCGAGGTGCTGCGGGTGCAGGTGCGACAGCGCGCCCTTGCCCGGCTTGCCGATGCCGCGCGGCGTGCGGCAGGCGTCGATGATATAGGCTTCGGCCATTTCAGTGTCCTTTCAGGGGTTGTTCGTGAAAAGTCAGACCAGCATTCCGCTCAGGCGGTTGCGGACGATGTCTTCGGCCTCGGCCACGATGCGCTTCACCAGCACATCGCACGTCGGCACGTCGTTGATCAGGCCCTGGATCATGCCCGCGGACCAGATGCCGTGGTTGGTATCGCCGGTATTCAGCCCTTCGCGGCCGCGCACGCCCTTCACCAGGTCCGCTACCGCCTCGAACGGCTTGCCTTCGCGCTCGGCTGCGACGACCTGCTGCGATATTTCGTTCTTCGCCACGCGGGCGGTGTTGCGATAGGTGCGGAAGATGAGGTCGGTCGAACGCTCGTCGTTCTCGACCATCTGCTGCTTGAAGTCATCGTGGATCGGCGCTTCGACCGTCGCGGTGAAGCGCGTGCCCATGTTGATGCCGTCAGCCCCCAGCGCCAGCGCGGCAACCAGCCCGCGCCCGTCGCCGAAGCCGCCGCTGGCGAGGATCGGAATCTTCACCTTGTCGGCCGCCGCGGGAATCAGGATCAGGCCGGGAATATCGTCCTCGCCCGGGTGGCCCGCACATTCGAAACCGTCGATGCTGATAACATCCACCCCGTTGCGTTCGGCCGAAAGCGCGTGGCGAACGGCTGTGCACTTGTGCAGGATCTTCACGCCCTTGGGCTTCAGGATTTCCCAGATTTCGCGCACCGCCGGCGTGCCCGCCGTCTCAACGATCTTCACACCGCCATCCAGCACGGCTTGCGCATAGGCCTTGTAATCGGGCGGATTGATCGTGGGGAACACAGTGATATTCACGCCAAATGGCTTGTCGGTCATCGACCGGCAGCGCTCGATCTCGTCGCGCAGCGCTTCGGGGCTGGGCTGGGTCAGCGCGGTCAGTATGCCGAGGCCGCCCGCATTGGCGACGGCGCTGGCCATCTCCGCCGTGCCGACCCATTGCATGCCGCCCTGCACGATCGGATGTTCGATTTCGAGCAGTTCGGTAATCCGCGTCTTGAAAGGCATCTGGAACTCCCTCTTTTAATTCTTCGATTGCTTGGTTCGATAAGGTGTAGGCGTCAGTAGCTTCGCGGCAGGCCCAGCACGTGTTCGGCCAGGTAACTGAGGATCAGGTTCGTGCTGATCGGTGCGACCGTATAAAGCCGCGCTTCGCGGAACTTGCGTTCCACATCGTATTCCTCAGCAAAACCGAAGCCGCCGTGGGTCTGCACGCACATATCGGCGGCCGCCCAGCTTGCTTCGCTGGCAAGCAGCTTTGCCATGTTCGCTTCGGCCCCCGGATTGCCGCCTGCGTCGTAAACCTGCGCGGCGTGGTGGACCATCAGTTCGGCCGCGCGCATCTGGGCATAGCAGCGCGCGATGGGAAACTGGATGCCCTGGTTCTGGCCGATCGGCCTGCCGAACACCTTGCGCTCACCCGCGTAGGCGGTTGCCTTTTCTATGAACCACTTGGCATCGCCGATGCATTCCGCACCGATCAGGATGCGTTCGGCGTTCATGCCGGAAAGGATATAGCGGAAACCCTTCCCTTCCTCGCCGATCAGGGCCGAGGCGGGTATGCGCATATCGTCGAAGAACACCTCTGTCGTGGAGTGGTTCATCATCGTGCGGATCGGCTTGATCGTCATGCCGCTTCCCACAACCTTGCGCATGTCGACCAGGAAGATCGAGAGCCCTTCGGTCTTTTTCGCCACCTGTTCGCGCGGGGTGGTGCGGGCAAGCAGCAGCATAAGGTCTGAATGTTCGGCGCGGCTGGTCCAGATCTTCTGGCCGTTGACCACGTATTCATCGCCGTCCCTCACCGCAACGGTTCGCAGGGAAAGCGTATCGGTGCCGCTGGTCGGTTCGGACACGCCAAACGCCTGCAACCGCAAAGAGCCATCGGCGATGCCGGGCAGGTATTCGCGCTTCTGTTCTTCGCTGCCGTAACGCAGCAGCGTGTTCATGATATACATTTGCGCGTGGGCAGAGGCACCGTTGCAGCCAGATGCCTGGATTTCCTCCATGATAACGGCCGCTGCATCGAGCTTCAGGCCAGAGCCGCCGTATTCGGGCGGAATCAGCGCGGCAAGGAAACCCGAATGGGTCAGCGCGTCGACGAATTCACCCGGATAGGCCCGCTCCCGGTCCTTCTCGCGCCAATATTCGCCGGGGAATCCTTCGCACAGCGCGCGGACAGCGCGGCGGATTTCTGCGATGTCTTCGTGTTCGGTCATAACCTCGCCCACGCCGAGTCGATTGACCGGCGATTGATTTAATCGCTTGATTAAACCGCTGACGCGATGATGCAACCGCTAATGCGCGTGGGTGGGGATGGTTGGCTTTGGGAAAGCTGCTTTCGGAGTGCGGACTGTCTGCAACGGCTCCGCGTCCGGGATGGCACCCGTTGGCACGCATGGCCGGACGCGGGCGCACAAAGCCGAAATCGCACTTGTCCACTCGCCCTGAATTCCCAGCCCCTAGGCCAGCGGGCCAAGGTCCGGGGCTATCCATCTGCGCCGCGCTTCCACCGAGAACAGCCGTTCGCGCGTGTAGAAGCGCAGTGGCCAGTCGCGCGGGGCCATGTCCGAGGCGAGCAGGCGGTTGACCGCCTCGACCAGCGTCACGCCCTCGGGCAGGCTCACGGCGAAGCGGCGCACGCCTGCGATGTAAAGCTGGGTCAGCGTTTCGTGATAGCCCTGCGTATCGTCGTTGATCCCGCCTTTCGCTGCGTTGAAGGCGCGGATCGCGTTCGGCAACTGCGTCTCGCAGGCGAAATCGGGGCGTTCGCGCACCAGCCACAGGCACGCGGCGAGGTGCGCTTCGTGCGTCCACTCTTCCTTGGGGAGCGAGCGGTCGAGCAGCCCGGTGCCCACGCGGCGCACGGCCTCGTCATCAGCAAACAGGCGGATCGGATGGTCGGTCAAAACGAAAACTCCCGGCAATTCCCGCTGGCGGGAACCCGGGAGCTTTCATGTCCGGTCCCCGCCTGAAGCGGGGACGCGTTCAGGCCAATATCAGGCGGCGACAGTCGCGCCCGGAGCTGCCTGGCGCACGCCTTCGTCGACGTGATCGGCAAATTGCGCGAAGTTGTCGATGAAGGCCTTGACCAGCGTCTGCGCGGTCTCGTCGTAGGCGTCCTGGTCGGGCCACGCGGCGCGCGGGTCGAGCAGCCTGGTATCGACGCCCGGCACGGCCACCGGAACTTCAAAGCCGAAGTTGGGATCCTTCTTGAACTCGACTTCGTTCAGGCTGCCGTCGAGCGCGGCGTTAAGCAGCGCGCGCGTTGCCTTGATCGGCATACGCTTGATGCCCGGCGTCGTCGCCTTGCCGCCCGACCAGCCGGTGTTGACCAGCCAGCACTTCACGCCGCCCTTGGCAATCCGCTCTTTCAGCAGGTTGCCATAGACCGACGGGTGGCGCGGCATGAACGCGGCGCCGAAGCAGGTGCTGAAGGTGGCCTGCGGTTCGGTCACGCCGATTTCGGTTCCGGCCACTTTGGCGGTGTAGCCTGAAAGGAAGTGGTACATCGCCTGCTCGGGCGTCAGCCGCGCGATCGGCGGCAACACACCATAGGCGTCTGCGGTAAGCATGATGACGTTCTTGGGCACCGGGCCGAGGTTTTCTTCCGAAGCGTTCGGAATGAAGTCAATCGGATAGGCGCCGCGCGTGTTCTCGGTCTTGCTGGCGTCGGTGAAATCCAGCTCGCGCGTATCGGGATCGATCGTCACGTTCTCAAGGATCGTGCCGAACATCTTCGTGGTCGCGTAGATCTCCGGCTCGCCCTCGGCCGAGAGGTTGATCATCTTGGCGTAGCAGCCGCCTTCGAAGTTGAACACCGCGGTGTCTGACCAGCCGTGTTCGTCATCGCCGATCAGCGTGCGCGAAGCGTCGGCGGAAAGCGTGGTCTTGCCGGTGCCCGAAAGGCCGAAGAAGATCGCGCTCGTTCCGTCGGCGCCGATGTTGGCCGAACAGTGCATCGGCATCACGCCCTGCGCCGGGAGCAGGAAGTTGAGCAGGCCGAACACGCCCTTTTTCATCTCGCCCGAATATTCGGTGTTGCCGATCAGGATCAGCTTCTCGGTGAAGTTGACCGCGATCACCGTGTCGCTGTTGCAGCCGTGACGTTCGGGGGTCGCCTTGAAGCTGGGCAGGTTGATGATCGTGTATTCAGGCTCGAAGCCGGCCAACTCGTCAGCAGTCGGGCGCACCAGCAGCGTGCGCACGAACAGGCTGTGCCAGGCCAGCTGGGTAAGGACGCGCACGTTGACGCGGTATTCGGGCTGGCTGCCGCCGAACAGGTCGGCAACGAACATCTCGTCCTTGTCGCCGAGCGCGGAGAGGAAATCGGCCTTGAGGTTCGCCCAGTGCTCGCCATTCATCGGCTGGTTGATCGCGCCCCAGTCAACAGCGCTCTCGGTCGTGGCATCGCGAACGATGAACTTGTCCTTCACGCTGCGCCCGGTGAACTTGCCGGTATCGACCAGCAGCGCGCCGTCCCTGGTCAGCACGCCTTCGCCACGCTTCAGCGCCTGCTCTACCAGCGGGGCGGTGCCCAGGTTGGCATGGAGCGTGGCAGGCTGGGGGAAACCCTGCGCAGCGAGCGAGACGTTGAGCTTGGTGTCGGACACTTGGACTTTCTCCGGTCTTGTATTCCGCCGAACTGCCGGCCCTCTCCAGGCCGTGGAAGTTGTTCGGCAGACGTTACGGCGGTCACTATCGCGCAATATTTACGAATACGAATGCGCCCGCGAATCCAGCGTGCGCATAGTTGAGCGCAAAAGCCGCGTCAAATCGCGCGCGCATGAAAATGTTGCGCAGCAATTGCAGATTTCGCCAAGGCAGTTGCATGGCATGCGCAGACAGGCCGGTGCGCGTTGGCGCTTGCCTTTCCTCCCCCTCGCCGTTCTAGATGCCCGGCATGGACGAAGCATCGCGCGACAGTGCTGACCTGCCGGCAAAATCGCCACCGCATGCTGCGCGGGTGATCGCCCTTGTCGACGATGACCGCAACATCCTTACCACCGTTTCGATCGCGCTTCAGACAGAAGGGTTCGCAACCCGGCTCTATACCGATGGCGATACCGCGCTGAAGGCGCTGCTGGAAAACCCGCCGGACCTTGCGGTGTGCGACATAAAGATGCCGCGCATGGACGGGCTGGAGATGCTGCGCCGCCTGCGCGAGAAGAGCGAACTGCCGGTGATCCTGCTGACCAGCAAGGACGACGAGGCGGACGAAGCGCTGGGCCTTTCCATGGGTGCGGACGATTATATCGCCAAGCCTTTTAGCCAGCGCCTGCTCGTGGCGCGAATCCGCGCAATCCTGCGCCGCAGCGAAGTAACCCGGCGCGACGCCGATGCCGAACCGCCGGCGCAGCCGCTGCCCGATCCGATCAAGCGCGGACGGTTGACGATGGACCCGGCGCGCCACCACGTAACCTGGGCGGGCAGACCGGTTTCGCTGACGGTGACGGAGTTCCTGATCCTGGAAGCGCTGGCCATGCGTCCGGGCGTGGTGAAGACGCGCGGCGCGCTGATGGACGCAGCCTATCACGACGACGTGTTCGTCGACGATCGCACCATAGACAGCCACATAAAGCGCCTGCGCCGCAAGATGCGCGTCGCCGATCCGCAATTTTCGGCAATAGAAACGCTGTATGGCGCGGGCTACAGCTTCACCGATGACTGATCCCGCGCCCGCCACGCGCATGGGCGGCGGTCGTCGGACAGGCTCGATGTTCTGGCCGCGCAACCTTTCGCTCACGTCGCGCATCCTGGCCGTGAACCTGATCGCGCTGGGGTTGCTGGCGGGCAGCCTGTTCTACCTCGACAGCTATCGCAAGCAGCTGCTTGGCGAACGCTTCAAGCTGGCGCGCGCCGAAGCGCAGATCACCGCCGACGCGCTGGAAGAGATGAACCCGCGCCAGCGACGGGAACTGGCGGTGCGTGTCGGATCGCAGCGCAAGATGCGCTTGCGGATATTCAATGCGAAGGGCGCGCTTGAACTCGACAGTTTCACGCTGGCCCCGCCCACGTTCACGCTGGTCGATCCGGCAAGCGAATCCTGGCTGCAGACGGCGGCGCGCGCGCTGGACCGCGGGGTGGATTTCATCGTCGGCGCGCCAGACGTGCCGCTATACAGCGAACCCGCGACGGATACGGCGGCGAACTGGCCGGAAGTGGGCATGGCGCGCAAGTACGGCGCGTCGAAGGTGTTCTTCCGCTATGCGCCCGACAGGACGCCGGTGATCACCGCCGCCGTGCCGGTGGGCAAGAGCGGCGAAACGCTGCTTACCCTGCGCAACGCGCCCGACATCACCCAGGCGGTGCGCGATGCGCGCCAGACGCTGGCGATCATCGTGGCGGTGGCGCTGCTGTTTTCCATCCAGCTTTCGCTGTTCCTTGCACGCACCATCGTCCAGCCGCTGCGCACGCTGGTGCGCGCGGCGGTGCGCGTGCGCCTGGGGCGCGACCGCGCGGTGGTTGTGCCGCGCCTGCCCGAGCGCGGGGACGAGATCGGACTGCTGGCGCGCGCCTTTTCGGACATGACCGCCGCGCTGCGCCAGCGCATCGACGCGGTCGAAAGTTTCGCCGCCGATGTCGCGCACGAGCTGAAGAATCCGCTCGCTTCGCTGCGCAGCGCGGTGGACACGATGGACAAGGTGGAAGACCCGGACCTGCGCCGCCAGCTTGTGGGCATCGCCGCGCACGACGTTCAGCGGATCGACCGCCTGATTACCGAGATCGCCGATGCCAGCCGCATCGATGCGGAGCTTTCGCGCGCCACGTTCGAGCCGGTGGACCTGGCGGCGCTGGCCGCGCGGCTGGTCGGCGCGCGCAGCGCAAGGGGCCTGTCGGACGATGCGCCGCAGATCCGCTTTCGCCGGGGGCCGGGTGCGGCCATCGTGGCGGGGGATGCGGCGCGGCTGGAACGCGTGCTGGAAAACCTGCTGGACAACGCCGTCTCCTTCTCGCCGCCCGGTGGCGAAGTGGCGGTGCTGGTGGCCGGCGGCGATGCCGGTGTGCAACTGACCGTGACGGACGAAGGGCCGGGCATCCCGATGGCCGAACGCGAGAAGGTGTTCGACAGGTTCCACTCGGTCCGCCCGCCGGACGAGGCGTTCGGTTCGCACAGCGGCCTGGGCCTCGCCATCGCGCGCACGATCGCCACCGCGCATGACGGCACGCTGGATATTGCCGACAGGGCCGACGGCCGCAGCGGGACGTGCATGGTGCTGACCCTGCCCGCTGCCCGCAACGGCGCGCAATAAGGAGGCGAAATGACGACGATCCGCCAGGCCACCTGCGTTGCCATCGGGCGCAGGGCGATCCTGATCGAAGGGCCACCGGGCAGCGGCAAGTCCAGCCTTGCGCTGGCGCTGATCGACCGGGGGGCAACGCTTGTCGGCGATGACGGCATTGTGCTTGAACCGGTCGACGGCCTGCTGGTGGCAGCACCGCACCCGCGCACCGAAGGCAAGCTGGAAGTGCGCAACGTGGGGCTGGTTTCCATGCCGGCCGTCGGCGGCGTTCCGGTGGCGCTGGTGGTGCGGCTTTCACCCGATGCGCCGCGCTGGATTTCCGCACCGGACAGGGCGGTGATCGAAGGCTGTCCGCTGCCCGCAATCGCGCTGTGGCCCGATAGTCCGGCCCTGCCCCTGCGCGCGGAATATGCGCTGGACCTGTATGGCCTTGCCATAGACTGACCGATTTGCCGAACCGGCCCGGATCGCGCGCGGGGCACGAAATGCACGGGTGGCGGAGCAAAAGGCAGGCGCGCAGGGGCGCGGCGATTTGTCCCAATCGTGGAATGTGCGCAAACAGCCTCTTTCCAAGCGGCGCGGATAGCGGCAAGCCGGGCGGATTATGGATGGCGAGTCGCAGGCCACACCCCAGCGAATCCTGCTGGTCACCGGGCTGCTCGGCGCGGGCAAGACCACTGCGTTGCGCGTGCTTGAGGATCTGGGCTGGGAAGCGATCGACAATTTCCCGATCCGCCTGCTCGACCGTTTGCTGGAAACCGAATCGACCGGGACCGGGCACGATACCGCGCCGCTTGCGATCGGCTTCGATTCGCGCACGCGCGGGTTCGATCCGGCCTGGATCATCGAGCGGGTAAAGGAACTGTCCGAGCGGCCGGACCTCGACGTTACCACGCTGTTCCTCGACTGCGCGGGACGCGAGCTTGAACGGCGCTATAACGAAACGCGCCGGCGCCACCCGATGAGCGAGGACAAGCCCGTCGGCACCGGCATCGCCGCCGAGCGCGAATTGCTGGCCCCGCTGCGCCGCTGGGCGGACATGGTGATTTCCACCACAAGTTATTCCAGCAACGACCTGCAACAGGCGATTCGCCAGCAGTTCGGCGAAGACAGCCCGCAGCAGTTGACCATCACGGT
Source organism: Novosphingobium sp. ZN18A2 (assembly GCF_036784765.1). Classification (NCBI taxonomy): domain Bacteria; kingdom Pseudomonadati; phylum Pseudomonadota; class Alphaproteobacteria; order Sphingomonadales; family Sphingomonadaceae; genus Novosphingobium; species Novosphingobium sp. ZN18A2. The sequence continues at coordinate 987,227 of NZ_CP136651.1, forward strand.
CAGCAGTTTCGGTTTTGCGCGCGGCACGCCGCCGCTGGCCGACCTGGTGTTCGACATGCGCTTCCTGGACAATCCCCACTGGGACGAAACCCTGCGCCCCATGACCGGGCAGGACAAGGCGGTGGGCGATTACATCCGCCGCGATCCCGCCTTCGATGAAGCTTACACGCGGATTCGCGACCTGCTTTTGCTGCTGCTTCCGCGCTATCGGGCGCAGGGCAAGGCCTATGTCCACATCGCGTTCGGCTGCACCGGCGGGCGCCACCGTTCGGTCTTTACCGCCGAAACCATCGCTTCCGCCTTGCGCGACGCGGGATTTTCACCCACATTGCTGCACCGCAACCTGGGGTCCCGGGCAGCAGACCTGCTGGAAGGCTCCAGACGATGAACGCAGGGGCGCATTTTCTGATTCACGTAAATGGCCAGGACGGCCGGCACGCAGCCGGCGACGGCATGACGCCAAGCCGGCGTTCAGCTTCTTGCCGCTATACTGATAACGTCGCGCCGCTATACTGGCCGGCCGCGATTCGGAGCATAATTCTTTCATGATCGGACTTATTCTGGTCACGCACGGGGCGCTCGCAGACGAATTCATCCATGCGATGGAGCACGTTGTGGGGCGCCAGAGCGATATTGTCGGCGTTTGCATCGGGCCGAATGACGACATGGAGAAACGCCGCAAGGAAATTGCCGACGCGATTCGCCGCGTCGACAGCGGCGACGGCGTGATTATCCTGACCGACCTGTTCGGCGGAACGCCGTCCAACCTCGCCATTTCGCTGATGCAGGCGGGCCGGGTGGAAGTGATCGCGGGGATCAACCTGCCGATGCTGATCCGGCTGGCGAAGGCGCGCAATTGCATGGGCGTGCGCGAAGCGACCGCCGCCGCGCGCGAAGCCGGGCGCAATTACATTACCGTCGCGTCCGAATTTCTGGGACAGGATGCGCTGCAATGACCGACCTGGGGGGGAGCGATCTGGAAGGAAGCGATGCCGGCGGAGACGCGCAGGCATCGATCCTGCGTGAAACGCTGACGATAACCAACAAGCGCGGGCTGCACGCGCGCGCCAGCGCCAAGTTCGTCAACACCGTGTCGAAACTGCCCGACGGAGTGGAAGTGACGGTCATCAAGGACGGGACCGAAGCCGCGGGCGGCTCTATCCTCGGCCTGATGATGCTGGGCGCGGGGCAGGGCGATACCGTGGAACTGGTCGTTTCCGGCGATGGCGCGGTGGCCGATGCCGCGTTCGCCAAGCTGGCCGGGCTGGTGAAGGACGGTTTCGGCGAGGACTGACCGCCGCCGGACGTTACCTAGCCCTGGACCGCAGCAAGCCAATGCCCCGCCGTCACATCACCGGATTCTCCAATCCCACCGTCAAGTTCGTGCGGTCATTGCGCGAAAAGAAGCATCGCAAGCGCGAGGGCAAGTTCCTTGCCGAAGGCCTGCGCCTGTTGACCGACGCGCGCGAATGCGGGCGGCTGCCCAAAATGCTGCTGATGGCGGAAGGGCGCGATCCGCACCCCTTGCTGGATGCGCTGGAACAGGCGGTGGAAGGCGCGGGCGGCGAAGTGATAGAGCTTCCGGGCGAAATCCTTGCCAAGGTGACGGGCAAGGACAATCCGCAGGCCGTTGCCGGCGTTTTCGCCGAATTCGACACGCGACTGGACCGCATTGACCGTTCTGCCGCGCCGATCTGGCTGGTCGCGCATGCGCTGCGCGATCCGGGCAACCTTGGCACGATGCTGCGTACGGGCGATGCCGTGGGCGCGGGCGGGTTGATCCTGATCGACGATTGCGCCGATCCCTTTTCGGTGGAAGCGGTGCGCGCCAGCATGGGCGCGGTGTTCACGCAAGGGATCGCGCAGGCGCGCTGGGATGAATTCCTGCCGTGGTTGCGCGGGGGAGAAGGGCAGCTTGTCGCCGCTTCCCTGCGCGATGCGCAACCCTATCGCGGCGCGCCCTATGCGGCCCCGTGCTTCGTGATGGTCGGCAACGAATCGCGCGGATTGCCGGAGGAATACGAAATGGCGTGCGACTTGCGCGTGACGATGCCGATGCGCGGGCGGGCGGACAGCCTGAACGCCGCCGTCGCCGGCGCGGTGCTTGCCTACGAGGTGCTGGCGACCCTCGAAAACCGGGGATAACGCGCGCGCCGTTCAGGAAGCGCAAAGCCTTGTGCGCTATTGTGCGGTGCATCATGAAGATGCCGGCTGCCCTGCTGCTTGTCGCTATTGCCGCCCTTGGCGGATGCACCACCGCGCGCTCTCCGGGGTGGTCGCTGGCGGGCACGGCCTGGCAAATCACGCAGATCGATGGCCAGGCGCCCGCAAAACCCGATGCGGCGCACGTGCGTTTCGAAGGCGACCGGCTTTCGGCCAGTGTCGGCTGCAATGCGATTGGCGGGAAATACCGCGTGGACGATAACCGGCTGATCGCCGGGCCGCTGATATCGACGCGCAAGTTCTGCGATGGGGAAGTTGGCGCGCAAGAGCAGGCGGTAAACGCCCTGCTGGCCGCCGCGCCGATCGTCAGCCATGATGGTGACAGGCTGCAACTGGATTCGGGCGGCCACACGCTCGACCTGCGCAAGAAATCCTGACGGGCGTTTCGTGATCCGCGCCTGACGCGCGGCAGCGCGTTCAATTCCCGGCCCGTTCAGTCCCCAGCCCGTTCAGTCCCCGGTGACGAAGGCGGTGATCTGCCACGTTCCGTCGCGGCGTTCGGCGATCAGCCTGTAATCCAGCACGCTGCGCAGTTTCGCGGTCAGCACATAGCCGTCCTGCTTTCCGGCGCGGGTGCGCACCGGGGTGTACTTCGCCGTCGAATCGAACTTGCCGCCCGGCACGGCAACCATCGGCCAGTCGAGCGTGGCAAGCGTGCGCGCATCGGCATCGGGTTTTGCGCGCAGCGGCACCGCCTCGCCCGTGACCAGCATCGTATCATAGGGATCGATTCCGGTCGGCAGGTTCCAGAAATACCACGGCATCGCCACGATCCCGTCCGCCACCGCACAGCCGAGCGGCATGATGCGCGAAAGCTGGCTCCACAGCCCGCGCCTGCGATCGGAAAGCCGTTTGCGCAGTTCCGCGCGGCCCGATCCGCCGCCATAGTCCAGCTTGACCTCTGGCCGGGCCAGCCGGGCGAAGGCATCCGCGTCCTTTTCGGCAACGGCTTTTGCCAGCCGTTCGTGGAAGGCGCTCCATCCGGGCAGCGATGCGCAATCGTTGCGCGGGGCGAAGCGTTTTTCCGCGACCGGCTTCGGACCGGCACCGCTCGTAGCGGGGGATGTCGGGGCGGGGGCCTGAGACGCGGCGGGTGCCGGGGATGGATGCGGCGTGGAAAGCGAAAGCGTTGGCAGTGCGGCAGGCGCGTCTATCGCAATCTCGCGAGCGGGTTCGTTTGGCGAGGCCGAAGGCGTGGCGCGCACCGGGACGATGAGCGCGGGAGAGGGCGCCGGCGAAGGGACCGGAAGGGGCGGAACCGGAGGCGGGGCGACTGCGGCCGGCGGCGGCGGGGCAGGCGCCTCGGCGGCGGCAGGTGCCTCGGCCGTGAGCCGCGCCTCTGCCTGCCTTGCGCCATGGGCCTCGCGCTGGCATCCGGTGAGGGAGCAAACGGCAAGGGCCAGCATCGTGGAGGTCGCCAGCAGCCGAGCCGATATTGCCATGCCTACCCCTTTTGTGCCGAATCCCCGTTCGTGGCTTCAACGTCCGGTAGCGCCGACTGTTCCGTTAGGGCTTCCGCGTGGCGCGGAACAGCTTCGATCTCGTCGATATCCTCAACTTCGCGCTTGCCGATTTCTATGCCCTTGTCTTTCAACCGGCGCGCGCTCGACATCACGTTGCGTTCGAAGCTTCCGACGAACTTGTTGTAGTTGTTGACCGCCGATCCCAGGCCCGATCCCACGCGCTTCAGGTGTTCGCCTGCCGTGGCGATACGGTCATACAGTTCACCGGCCAGTTCGCCGATCGCGCGCGCTTCCTGCGCCAGCGCATCCTGCCGCCATACCTGCGCCACGGTGCGGGCAATGGCGACAAGGTTGGTGGGCGTTGCCAGCAGCACCTTGTTGCGGAACGCATAATCCCAAAGCTCCGGATCGTGTTCGAGCGCGGCGGCCACGAAGTGTTCGCCCGGCACGAACATCACGACGTAATCCGGCGCATCGTCGAACTGGCTCTGGTACGATTTGGCGCCCAGCGCCTGCACATGGGTGCGCATGGATGCGACGTGCGCTTTCAGTGCGGCATCGCGCGTTGCGTCGTCGTTCGCCTCGAAGGCTTCCTGATACGCGTTGAGCGATACCTTGGCATCGATCACCAGCACCTTGCCGCCCGGAATGCGGACGATCGCATCGGGCCGCAGCCTGCCGTCCTCCGTATCGATCGAATGTTCGGTAATGAAATCCGTGTGTTCGGACAGGCCGCACTGTTCCAGCAGGTTCTGCAACGCGCGTTCGCCCCAGCGGCCGCGCGCCTTGGGTGCATTGGTAAGCGCGTTGCCCAGCCGCGCGGCTTCGGCCTTCACCTGTTCCTGCCCGGCGCGCATCTGTTCGATCACGCCTTTCAGTTCACCGAACGAATCGACGCGCTTCGCTTCCAGCGCGGCAACCTGTTCCTCGTAGCTTTTCAGCCTCTCGTTGACGGGCTTCAACAGCGAGGCGACCGCTTCCTTGTTCGCCTTTTCCGAATTGCCGAAGCGTTCGCCCGCCGATTTCAGGAATTCTTCCTGCGCCTTGCCGAGCACTTTCGATCCGGTCAGCTCGAACTCCTTGCGCAGCGATTCCTGCGCTTCGATCAAAAGCCGCTTCTGTTCGTCGAAGTTCGCCGCCTTTTCGCGCAGCGTTGCCAGTTCGGTCGAAAGCTGGCGCTGTTCGCGTTGCAGCGTTTCAACCGCCTGGGCATGATCGCGCCGTGCGGCGTCCAGCGTTTCCGCCAGTGCGTCGGCCTGTTTCGCGCGTTCGCTGGCACCGGCAAGGTCGGTAATCGCCTGGCGGAACCTTTCGTCCAGCGCCTTTGCCTCCGCATCGCGCTCCGCATGACGCGCACGCCATTCGGCGACGGGACGCGAGGCGAAATAGAAGCCGAGCAGCAGGCCGACGACAAGCCCGGTGACAAGCGTGAGGATGGCAAGAAGTGTAGGGTCCATCGTGCGATCCTATGCGGAACGCAACGGGAACGCCAGAGGGGATCGGGAATATCCCCCGGCCAGTTGCCTCACGCCGCCTTGCGCAGCTTGTCCAGCTTCTTCAGCGCCATGTTGCGCTTCAGGCGGGACAGGTGGTCGATGAACAGGATGCCTTCGAGGTGGTCCATCTCGTGCTGCAGGCACGTGGCCATCAGCCCTTCCAGGTCTTCCTCGTGCGTCTTGCCGTCCAGATCCTGCCAGCGCACGCGGCAGCGGGCCGGGCGTTCGACTTCGGCATAGATCTCGGGCACCGAAAGGCAGCCTTCGTTATAGACCGAATGTTCGTCCGACGGGTCGAGAATCTCGGGGTTGATGAAGAGCCGCGGTTCCTTTTTCGTGGGCTGGTGGGTGTGTTCGTGCCCGCCATGGTTGCACACTTCGGGCTCCGCGTCGGGATCGTCGGGCTGGAGATCGATCACCAGAACGCGCAGCGGCACGCCCACCTGAATGGCGGCGAGGCCGATGCCGGGGGCTTCGTACATCGTCTCGAACATATCGTCGACGAGCGTCCTGAGCTCGTCATCGAACGTGGTCACGGGTTCGGACACCGCCTTCAGGCGCGGGTCGGGAACTTCAAGGATCTCGCGAATAGCCATGCCTTGCAGATAAGCGCGATGAGAGCGGTTCGCAAGGAATCGTGCGCGCGGGAATTGCGATCAGCGTGATCGTTTGCCCACGCCCGGCGCGTCACGCTTGCGGGGTGGGCAAACGTGCCGGCTTAACCCACCGGCCTTCTGGCGCGCAGCGCCTGCGCCAGTGTGCCCTCGTCCAGATAATCCAGCTCGCCACCCACCGGCAGGCCATGCGCGAGTTGCGTCACGCGCACGGGCATGCCTTCGAGCCGTTCGGCGATATAGTGCGCGGTGGTCTGCCCCTCCAGCGTGGCGTTCATCGCCAGCACCACTTCGTCGATCCCGCCCGCGCCGATCCGGTCAAGCAGGCTGGCGATGGTCAGGTCTTCTGGCGTTACGCCGTCCAGCGCGGAAAGCCGACCGCCCAGCACGTGATAGCGCCCGGTGAACAGCCTTGCGCGGTCAAGCGCCCACAGGTCCGCCACGTCTTCCACCACGCAGATGCTGCGCTGGTCGCGGCGCGGATCGGCGCAGACGCCGCAGGGGTTCGACGTGTCGACGTTGCCGCAGGTGGAGCATTCGACCAGCGTATCGCGCACTTGCGCCAGTGCTTCCACCAGTTGCACCAGCGACGTTTCGCGCCGTTTGATCAACCACAGCACCGCACGCCGCGCCGAGCGGGGGCCAAGCCCCGGCAGGCGGGCGAGCGCGGAACTGAGTGCCTCGATCTCTTGCGATGCCATGGTGCGGGAGATAGGGCCGCGCAGCGTGATCGGAAAGACCGGAATGGGAAAAGACCAGGAATGCGCGTGATCTTCATGGGAACCCCCGGCTTTGCCGTTCCGGCGCTTCTGGCGCTGGCCGATGGCGGGCACGATGTGGTGGCCGCCTATACCCAGCCGCCGCGCCGGGCGGGGCGGGGCAAGAAGCTGCAGCCTTCTGCGGTGCAGCTTGCGGCCGAAGCACGCGGGATAGAGGTGCGCCATCCCCTGTCGCTGAAAGGAGTGGAGGAACAGGCCGCATTCGCCGCGCTCAAGGCAGATGTCGCGGTGGTCGCCGCTTATGGCCTGATCCTGCCGCAAGCCGTGCTCGATGCGCCGCGCCTTGGCTGCCTGAACGTCCACGCCAGCCTCTTGCCGCGCTGGCGCGGGGCGGCGCCGGTGCAGCGCGCGATCCTGGCGGGCGATGTGACAACCGGCGTTACCATCATGCAGATGGAAGCGGGGCTGGATACAGGGCCGATGCTGGCGAAAGCCGCCGTGCCGGTGGAAGGCAAGACGGCGGGCGAACTGACCGAAGAACTGGCGGAAATCGGCGCGCGGCTGATGGAAGGCGTGCTGGCCGAACACGAACGCTTCCACCCCGTTCCGCAAGGCGAGGACGGCGTTACCTATGCGAAGAAGATCGACAAGGCGGAAAGCCGGCTGGATTTCACGCGGGCGGCGGTGGAGGTGGAACGGCAGGTCCGCGCTTTCGCGCCCGCGCCGGGGGCATTTTTTGAGCTTGAGGGGGAACGCTATCGCGTGCTGGCGGCTTCGGTGGTCGAAGGCGCGGGGCAGCCGGGCACTACGCTCGACGATGCGCTGACCATCGCGTGCGGAGAAGGCGCGATCCGCCCGATCATGGTGCAGCGCGCGGGCCGCCCGGCGATGGATACGCCGTCTTTGCTGCGCGGGCGCGCGATACCGGCGGGAACGCGGCTCGGCTGATGCCCCGTTTCGCGCTCACCATCGAATTCGACGGCGGTCCCTACATGGGGCTGCAACGGCAGGCGCACGGGCCGTCTGTGCAGCAATCGGTGGAAGATGCGGCGTTCGAAGTGACGGGCGAAAAGGTTACGCTCCACGCCGCCGGGCGCACCGATACCGGCGTTCACGCGCTGGCGATGCGCGCGCATTTCGATCTGTCGCGCGATTTCGATCCGTTCCGCATGGGCGAGGCGCTGAACGCAAAGCTCAAGCCGCAGCCCATCGCCGTGCTCGATTGCCGGATCGTGCCCGATGACTGGCACGCCCGCTTTTCGTGCATCGGCCGGTCTTACCAATACCGCATCGCCAACCGCCGGGCGCCGCTGGCGCTGGAGGCGGGGCGCGCGTGGAGGATCGCGCGCGAACTGGACGCAGGCGCGATGCACGAAGCCGCGCAGGAACTTGTCGGCCTGCATGATTTCACCACGTTCCGCTCCGTCCATTGCCAGGCGCAAAGCCCGGTCAAGACGCTCGACCGGCTGGACGTGCGGCGCGAGGGCGATCACGTTATCATACGTGCGGCGGCGCGCAGCTTCCTGCACCATCAGGTCCGCTCCATGGTCGGGTGCCTGTCACTGGTGGGAGAGGGGCGCTGGACGCGCGCGGACCTTGCCGATGCGCTCGCCGCAAAAGACCGTTGCAAATTGGGACTTAATGCCCCACCCGAAGGGCTGTACTTCGTAAAAGCAACATATCCGGGAGAAGAGTGATGACCACCACGGGCAAGCAGATCTTCACGACGCTGGAAGCGGACGGCACGCTGACCGTCGAAGTGGCCGAATCCACGTTCCCCGATCCCACCGGCAACCAGGTGCTGGTGAAGATGGAGGCCGCGCCGATCAACCCTTCGGACCTTGCGCTGCTGTTCGGGCCTGCGGACCTGAAGAACGCGACCTATTCGCCGGGCAAGGTCGTCGCGAAAATGCCCGAACCTTTCGCCAGCGGGGCGAAGGGCCGCCACGGCCAGCGCCTGCCGGTGGGCAACGAAGGTGCGGGCACGGTGATTGCGGCGGGCGATTCGCCGGCGGCGCAGGCACTGGTCGGCCAGCGCGTCGCCTGCGTTCCGGGCCATGCCTATTCCGAATACGCGATTGCCGATGCGATGATGTGCCTGCCGCTGGGCGACATTTCCGCGCGCGACGGCGCTTCGGCTTTCGTCAACCCGATGACATCGCTCGGCTTTGTCGAGAACGCGAAGATGGAAGGCCAGAAGGCTATCGTCCATTCGGCGGCGGCTTCCAATCTTGGCCAGATGCTGCTGCGCATCTGCCAGGAAGACGGGATCGAACTGGTCAACATCGTGCGCAAGGCCGAACAGGCCGAACTGCTGCGGGGGATGGGCGCGAAATACGTGGTCAACTCGTCCGACCCGGACTTCATGAAGCAGCTTCGCGAAGCGATCGACGCGACCGACGCGTTTTACGGCTTCGATCCGATCGGCGGCGGCACGATGGTCGATTCGGTCTTCAAGGCGATGGAGCAGGTCGCCGTGTCGAAGATGAAGGACTATAACCGCTATGGCTCCAACCAGCAGAAGAAGATGTACATCTACGGCCGTCTGGACCTTGGGCCGACCATCCTGACGCCCGCATACGGCTTTGGCTGGACGCTTGCCGGATGGCTGCTCACGCCGTTCCTTGCCAATGCCGGAATGGAAACGATGCAGCGCATGCGCCAGCGCGTTCTGGACAACCTGACAACCACCTTCGCCAGCCACTACAAGGCCGAGGTCAGCCTTGAGGGCATGCTCGAAAAGGACGCGGCGATCGACTACGCCGCGATGAACACCGGCGAGAAGTACCTGGTCGTCCCCGCCTGACGCGGGAGCAAAACCGGCTCTTGTCCATTGTAAGGAGGAAGGGCGCGTCCGCGGCCCCCGCCGCACGCGCCTGCCCTTGCAATCACGGACAGGAGCATTGCCGATGGCGACCATCGCCGAACCCGAAGCGAAATTTACAGATACCCGCACGCTGCGCGAAAATGCGCGCAAGGACATAGAGCAAGGCCCGGTCACCTCGTCCTATCCCAAGGACCGCGAAGTGATCGTAGAACAGCTGAACAAGGCGCTGGCGACCGAGTGGGTTTGCGTGATGCGCTATATGCGCCACTACTACATGGCGGACGGTATGGTGTCTGAGCCGATCAAGGCGCATTTCCTGGCCCACGCTCAGGAAGAACAGGGCCATGCGGGCCAGTTGGCCGAACGCATCGTGCAACTGGGCGGAGAGCCCGACCTCGATCCCGCGACGTTTACCGGCCGGAGCCATGCCGAATACCGCGAAGGCAACTCGCTGAAGGACATGGTGAAGGAAAACCTTGTTGCAGAGCGTATCGCGGTGGAAGCCTACAAGGAACTGATCGCCTATGTGGCGGACCGCGATCCCACCACGCGCACGATGCTGGAAGGCATCCTGGCGATGGAAGAAGACCACGCCGACGAATTCCGCGACCTGCTGGAAGGCTGGCAGGGCGACTGATCCACGACCAGGCCCCGCATGAACGAAAAACGGCGCCTCCCATGCGGGGGCGCCGTTTTGCATTTGCAGTGCGATAATGCGTTACGCCTTGTGGGCGACGCTTTCCGGCAAATCCTTGTTGAACACCCGCTGGTAGTATTCGGCCACCAGCATGCGTTCGCTCTCGTCGCACTTGTTGAGGAACGAGAGGCGGAAGGCGAAACCCACGTCCTTGAAGATTTCCGCGTTCTGCGCCCAGGTGATGACCGTGCGCGGGCTCATCACCGTGGAGATATCGCCGCCCATGAAGCCTTGCCGGGTCAGGTCGGCCACGCGCACCATGTCGGCAATGGTCTTTTCGTCCATGCCCGGCACCTTCTTGTGCACGATCTCGCTCTCCACCGCGCCGGGCAGGTAATTGAGGCCGACGATGATGTTCCAGCGGTCCATCTGCGCCTGGTTGATCGCCTGCGTACCGTGATAAAGCCCGCTGGTATCGCCGAGGCCCACCGTGTTGGCGGTGGCGAACAGGCGGAAATAGGGGTTCGGGCGGATTACGCGGTTCTGGTCGAGCAGCGTCAGCTTGCCTTCGGTTTCCAGCACGCGCTGGATCACGAACATCACGTCGGGCCGCCCCGCGTCGTATTCGTCGAACACCAGCGCCACCGGGTGCTGCAATGCCCAGGGCAGCAGGCCTTCGCGGAATTCGGTGACCTGCAAGCCGTCGCGCAGCACGATCGCATCACGGCCGACAAGGTCGATACGGCTGATGTGGGCATCCAGGTTGATGCGCACGCAGGGCCAGTTGAGCCGCGCCGCGACCTGCTCGATGTGGGTCGACTTGCCGGTGCCGTGATAGCCTTGCACGATCACGCGGCGGTTGAACGCAAAGCCCGCCAGGATCGCCAGCGTGGTGTCCGGATCGAAGACGTATGTCTCGTCGATGTCGGGCGTCCGCTCGTCCGGCGCGCTGAAGGCAGGCACCTTCATGTCGATATCGATCCCGAAGGTCTCGCGCACGTCAACCTCGCGGTCGGGCGCGGTCAGGACGGTGCCTTCGGAATTGTCGGTCTTGATGTTGGATATCTCGGTCATCGCCCCCGTCGCCTATAGGGATGTAGCGCCTGCTGCAATATCCTTGGCCAACAGATTGCGATTTGCCGGCCGGGAGAATGCCCGTTGCGGAAGGTTTGCTGCGTTGCGCTGTCGCCCTTCGTCGGCAATGCGCGCGATTGAGTGGCCCGGTGCGCCGGTGCCGCCACGCCCCTGACGGCGCGCCTTTCGCCAGACCGCCTCTGAAAGGAAACGAGTGGAGACCGTGCGTCGGTGCCGGCGCTGGACACATACCAACCGGTTGGTATGTTGCGGCCATGATTCCGAATCGCCCCTTCCGTTCCCCTCCGCAAAACGCGCGCGGCAAGCTGCTCGAAGCAGGAATAAAGCTGGTGCGCGCAAACGGGTTCGCCGCGACGTCGGTCGATCAGCTGTGCACCGATGCGGGGGTTACCAAGGGCGCGTTCTTCCACCATTTCCCCAGCAAGGAAGCACTGGGCGTGGCCCTGGCGGACTATTGGTCCGAAAGCACCGGGGCCTTCTTCGCCGATGCGCCGTTCCACGCGCTGCCCGATCCGGTCGACCGCGTGCTTGGCTATATCGACTTGCGCATCGCCTTGCTGGACGGCCCGCCAGAGGCGTTTTCGTGCGTTGCCGGAACGATGGTGCAAGAGGCGTTCGGGTCCAGCGACGCAATCCGTATCGCCTGCGAAGCCAGCATCCTGGGCAATGCCCGCGCGCTGGAAGACGATATCGCGGCGGCGCTTGCCGCGCGAGGCGTGGAGGGCGTTACCGCGTCCAGCCTGGCGCAGTTCGTGCAGGTCGTGATCCAGGGCGCCTTCGTGCTCGCCAAGTCGCGCGGGGAACGCATCGCGGCCGATGTCGCGCGCGAACAGCTTGGCCACCTCAGGCGCTATTTCGAAATGCTCTTCAAACAGGAGACTTCAGATGCCGATGAATCCTGATGCTGCGATAGAAGTGACGGCCTTTGGCTGGGTGCCCGATTTCGCGCGCGGACAGGTGCGGGATCTGCGCGTGAGATGGGCGCTGGAGGAAGCGGGCCTTTCCTATCGCACGCGCCTGCTTACCGGAGAGCGGCCCGCCGAATATTATCGCGAACAGCCCTGGGGGCAGGTTCCGTTCTATCGGGAAGGCGCGCTGCAACTGTTCGAGTGCGGCGCAATCGCGCTGCACATCGCCGAACGATCCGAAGCCCTGTTGCCGCGTGACGAGGTGGGGCGCGGGCGGGCCATCGCCTGGCTGTTCGCGGCGCTCAATTCGATGGACGTTCCGGTGATGGGCCATGTCGTCGCCACGGCGTTCCATGCGGACGAGCCATGGTCGCCGGGCGCGTCGCGCGCGTTTGGCGAGTTTCTGCGCGGCCGCCTTGCCCGGCTGGGCGACTGGCTGGGCGACAGCGAATGGCTTGAGGATCGCTTTACCGTGGGTGACCTGATGATGGTGGCGACGCTGCGCAGCGATCTGGCGCTGGAGCATGCGCCGGACAATGTCGTTGCCTATGTCCGGCGCGGGGAAGCGCGCCCCGCCTTCCGCCGCGCGCTTGACGCGCACCTTGCGGACCTGTCCCCGGACCCGGCCTGACGGGCGTATCGCGTTCGCAAATCGGACCATTGGCGAGAGTTGGACGCCGAACCCCCGCACGATCTGCCGGCGATCTGCCGACAGGCCCGACATAAAGGAGCAGGACAATGGCTGACGGCTTCATCTGGTACGAATTGATGACCACCGATCCGCAGGCGGCGCGCGCGTTTTATCGCGCGGTGGTCGGCTGGGAGATCGAGGCGGAACCCGCCGGAGAGATGGATTACCGCATGATCGTGCGATCGGACGGTGGCCATGCTGGCGGCGTGTTGCGCCTGACCGACGCAATGCGCGACGGCGGCGCACGGCCCGGCTGGCTGGGATATCTCTACACCGCGGACGTCGATGCGCTTGTCGCCGCGACCGTGGCCGACGGCGGCAGCGTGCATATGCCCGCCGTGGATATGCCCGTCGGCCGCATGGCGATGATCGCCGATCCGCAGGGCGCGACGTTCTATGCGATGACGCCGGTCCCGCCCGAAGGCCGGCCCGATGCGCAAAGCGACGTGTTCTCTGTCGACCGGCCCCAGCACGTGCGCTGGAACGAACTGCAAAGCACCGATCCTGCCGCTTCGGTCGCGTTCTATACCGGGCATTTCGGCTGGACCCAGGAAGGCGCGATGCCGATGGGCGATCTGGGCGATTACATGTTCATCCAGCAGGACGGCGTGGGCATCGGCGCGATCATGCGCAAGCTGCCGCATGTGCCGGCCAGCGCATGGGGCTTCTATATCGGCGTCGACGATATCGACCGGGCGGTGACGGCGGTCGGGCCGGCGGGCGGCAAGCTGCTCGGCCCGGTCGAGCAGATCCCCGGCGGCGAGTTCACCGTCCACGCAGCGGACCCGCAGGGCGCGGCATTCGGACTGGTTGGCCCGCGCGGTTGATTGCATTATTCGTTCTATATATGTTCCAAACGCGAAGGGAGAGTCGCCGTGGCCGAATACACCTTCTACACCAACCCCATGTCGCGCGGGCAGATCGCGCGATGGGCGCTGCACGAGGCGGAGGTCGATTACGAGCAGGTGCTGGTCGACTGGGCGGACAGGCCCGCCGGGCTGATAGAGGCGAACCCGATGGGCAAGGTGCCCACCATCGTCCACCACGCCGAATGGGGTGACCGCGTGGTGACGGAAGCGGCGGCGATCTGCGCCTATCTTGCCGAAATGCACCCGGAGGCTGGGCTCGCCCCCTCGGACGAGGAAATGGCGGACTATTATCGCTGGATGTTCTTCGCGGCGGGGCCGCTGGAACAGGCGATCGTCGCGCGGTCGATGGGCTGGACCGTTCCGCCAGAGCGCGAAGGCATGGTCGGATTCGGATCGATGGCGCGGACGATGAACGCCATAGGCAGCCACTTCATGGAACACGACTGGGTTTGCGGCGGGCGCTTCACCATGGCCGATGTCTATGTCGGCAGCGCGATCGACTGGGGACTGAACTTCGGTTCCATCCCGCCAGAGCCCGAATTCGTCGCATATGCAGAGCGTTGCCAGGCGCGGCAGGCCTACAAGGCGGCCAAGGCAATCGACAGCAAGCTGATCGGGGAGAGCCGCAAATGACCGGTGTAACGCTTTGCCTGTGGTATGACGGGACCGCGCAAGATGCCGCGCGCTTCTATGCCGCGACCTTCCCGGAAAGTTCGGTGGACGCGGTGCACCGCGCACCCGCCGATTTTCCCGGCGGCCATGCGGGGCAGGTGCTTACGGTGGAATTCACCGTGCTCGGCATCGGGTGCATCGGCCTGAACGGCGGCCCCGCGTTTCCGCATACGCAGGCATTCTCGTTCCAGGTGGCGACCGATACGCAGGAAGAAACGGACCGGTACTGGAGCGCTATCGTCGGCAACGGCGGAGAGGAAAGCGCCTGCGGATGGTGCAAGGACAAGTGGGGCCTTTCCTGGCAGATCACGCCCCGCGCGCTGACGCAGGGCATGGCTGACCCGGACCCTGCCGTGTGCAAGCGCGTGTTCGAAGCGATGATGACGATGAAGAACATCGACATCGCCGCCATCGAAGCGGCACGCAAGGGAGCCTGACATGCACGAACTTACCGTAACCCGCCATATCGCCGCGCCGCCCGAAAAGGTGTGGCAGGTGATGACCGAACGCATGGGCGAATGGTGGTGCCCCGCGCCGTGGCGTGCGGTGATAGAGCGGATGGACCGCGCGCCGGGCGGCCGCTCGCTGGTCGTCATGCACGGGCCGGACGGGGAGGAAAACCGCCATCCCGGCTTCATCCTGGCCTGGGACGAGGGGCGCCGTATCGCCATGACCGACGCGATCGTGGACGACCTGCAACCCTCGGGGCCGTTCATGATAGGCATCTGGGAGATCGAGCCCGATGGAGCGGGAACGCGCTATACCGGCCGGGCGCGGCACTGGACGCCCGAGGCGCTGGCGCATCATCGCGAAATGGGATTCGAACCCGGCTGGGGCGCGGTGGCCGACCAGTTGAAGGCGCTTTGCGAAGCGCCCTGATTGGTTGCGGACGGCGGTCGCGCTTCGTACGGAAATCGGCCGGGGCGCGATAAACGGCGCATTGCCGCTCGTCTGCCGCCGCGTCACGCCCCGGCCCGGATCAATTACCTGTCTCCTGGTGCGGTTGGGCGTTGGAACTGTCGCCCGACGGGTCTAGGATCGCGGGCCGGGAATATTTGCAGGAAGGAATCGCGGACATGAGCATTTTCGACCAGATCCTTGGCCAGGTGGCCGGCAACGTCGACGTCCAGAATCTGGCCGCGAAAGTGGGAATCGATCCCGACCAGGCGGAAAACGCCATTGCCGCGCTGGCGG
Source organism: Novosphingobium sp. ZN18A2 (assembly GCF_036784765.1). Classification (NCBI taxonomy): domain Bacteria; kingdom Pseudomonadati; phylum Pseudomonadota; class Alphaproteobacteria; order Sphingomonadales; family Sphingomonadaceae; genus Novosphingobium; species Novosphingobium sp. ZN18A2. Next base: position 1,002,635 of record NZ_CP136651.1, read on the forward strand.
CGGGGCATCAGGCGAAGGGCGATACGGTGGAAGTCGCCGCCGCGAACACCGGGCTGGATACCGGCATCCTGCAACAGATCATGGGCCACATCGGCGGCGAAGGATCGCTGGGCCAGTTCGCCTCGATGCTGGGCGAACACCCCGACGCGCTGCAGAAGGTGAGCGGCTTCCTTGACCGGGACGGCGACGGCAACCCGATCAACGACGTGATGGGCATGGCCAAGGGCCTGTTCGGCGGCAACTGAGCCAGTCGATACGGACCTGACGAAAAGCCTGCCGGGGAATGCTGGACGCCGCCCTTTCACTGATGATGCTGGCCTGCATCGCCCTGCTTCTGGGCGCGGCCTATCTGTTCCGGCGCGGCGAACGCAAGCGCCCTGCGCTCATGGTTGTGGCCGCATTGGTGTTGGCGGTGAATATCGGGATATGGACCTTGCCGACGACGGGCGGCGATGCGCCGCTGAGCAAGGTGGAAGGGCGGTAGCCGCAAGGGCGACCGCCCGCCCCTTACTTGATCGGCGAATCGGGCGCGAGGCGCATGTCGAGGTAGTTGTCGACAGAGCGCATCAGGTCGTCCATCTCGTTCTCGAAGAAATGATTGGCGCGCGGAATTTCGTCGTGATGGATGGTGATGTGCTTCTGCGTGCGCAGCTTGTCGACCAGCTTCTGCACGGCGGACGGCGCAACGACCGTGTCGCCCGCGCCCTGGATGATGATGCCCGAACTGGGGCAGGGCGCCAGGAAGCTGAAATCGTACATGTTGGCCGGCGGCGCGATGGAAATGAAGCCGCGGATTTCCGGGCGGCGCATCAGCAACTGCATGCCGATCAGCGCGCCAAAGCTGTATCCGGCCACCCACGTGGTCTGTGCTTCGGGGTGGATCGACTGCACCCAGTCGAGCGCGGAGGCCGCGTCGGACAGTTCGCCGATGCCGTTGTCGAAGCTGCCCTGGCTGCGGCCCACGCCGCGGAAATTGAAGCGCAGGGTGGCAAAACCGCGCGCCACGAAGTCCTTGTAGAGCGCCTGGGTGATGCGGTCGTTCATCGTGCCGCCCGCCTGCGGGTGCGGGTGGAGGATCATGGCAACCGGCGCGCGCGGACGCGAAGCGGGCTGGAAGCGGCCTTCGAGGCGACCTTCGGGACCGGGGAAGATGACTGCGGGCATCGTGCTTGGTGGCTTTCCTGAAACGTGCGGGCCTAAATCGTGCGAACCGGCCCTGGGGCGGGGACTTCCCTTCTGCGGGGATGCGTCCACCAGCCGGGGGCTGTGAATTCGGAGAGCCGCCTATATAGAAACGGAACGTGCGAAAGCAATCATTCCGAACATCCGGAACCATGCGCAGACCATAAGCGAAGACCTTGCCAGACCGCATCTATCTCGATCACGCCGCCACCACGCCGCTGCGCCCCGAAGCGAAAGCGGCGATGGATCACGGCTTTTCCATCTGGGCCAACCCGTCCAGCCCGCACGCCGAAGGCCGCCGTGCGCGCGCCGCGCTCGAGGATGCGCGAGCGCGGGTAAAGGCGGCGCTGGAATGGGACGGGGAGGTGATCTTCACCAGCGGTGCAAGCGAGGCCGCGCAACTGGCGTTCGACAACGCGAACCTCCCCGGACGGGCTGCCAGCGCGGTGGAGCACGATGCGATCCTTGGGCCTGCCCGCGCGCGTGGCGCGCGGCAGGTTGCGGTGCGCGCCGATGGCGCGGTCGATCTCCAGGCGCTGGATCGCGCGGTGTCCGGGCAGGAAGATGGCGAAGGCGGCGTGGAGGAACGCACGCTGGCCGCGATCCAGCACGTCAATTCGGAAACGGGCAACCGCCAGGATATCGGCCTTGCTGCCGAAGTGGCGCACGGCAGGGGCGGCTTGCTGCTGGTCGACTGCGCTCAGGGCGCGGGCAAGTTCGCGGTGCCGCGGCTTGCGGACATGGCCATCGTTTCGGCCCACAAGTTCGGCGGGCCGATCGGCATCGGGGCGCTGCTGGTGAAGGATTATGCCCTGCTCAGGCCCGTCGGCGGGCATGAGCGCGGCTATCGCCGGGGGACGGAAAACCTGCCTGGCGCGCTGGGCATGGCGGCGGCGCTTGAGGCCTGCGCGCAGCCCTATGTCGATCCCGATGCGCTTGCCCCGCTTGACCGGTTCGCGGACGAAGTGCGCGCGCGCGGCGGGTGCTGGCTGGCAGACCGGTTGTCCGACCCCACGCCGTATATCCGCTCGCTCGCCATGCCGGGCATCGGCGGCAGCGCGCAACTGATGCGGTTCGACCTTGCCGGCATCGCGGTCAGCCAGGGCAGCGCGTGTTCAAGCGGGACGATGAAGCGCAGCCACGTGCTCGATGCGATGGGGCTGGACGCGGACATCGCGGGGCGCACGATCCGCATCAGTTTCGGGTGGAACACGACCCGCCGTGAGGTCGAACGGTTTTGCGAGACCTGGCTGGATATGGCACCCAGGGCCGCATGATCTATCTCGACTACCAGGCGACAACGCCGCTCGCCCCTGAAGCGCGCGAGGCGATGCTGCCTTGGCTGGGCGGGCCGGAAACCACGGGGTTCGGCAACCCGCACAGCGCGCACCGGATGGGGCGCATGGCGATGGCGGCGGTGGAGGTTGCGCGCGAACAGGTGGCGAAGCTGCTGCCGCCGGGCGGCCGCGTGGTGTTCACCAGCGGCGCGACCGAGGCGTTGAACCTTGCGATCCTTGGTTCGGGCGCAAAGCGGCTGGCGGTTTCGGCGATCGAGCACGGCGCCGTGCTCGACACCGCGCGCGTCGCCGATCCCGCGCTGCGCGTTATCCCGGTGGATGGCGACGGGCTGGTCGCCCCAGACGCGGAAATTCGCGCGGGCACCGGGCTTGTCGCGGTGATGCAGGTGAATAACGAGATCGGCACGGTCCAGCCGGTCGATGCGCTGGCGGACCGCGCCCGTGCGGCAGGCGCGCTTTTCCTGTGCGACGCGGTTCAGGGCGCGGGCAAGATCGAAGCGCCGAAAGGGGCGGACCTGATCGCGCTTTCCGCCCACAAGCTGTATGGCCCCAAGGGCATCGGCGCGTTGTGGGTGCGCGACGGGGTGAATCTGTCGCCCGTCCAGCACGGCGGCGGGCAGGAAGGCGGCTTGCGGTCCGGCACGCTGTCCCCCGCGCTTTGCGCCGGGTTCGGCGCGGCGGCAGCCCTGTGCATGGAACGGTGGGAAAGCGATGCACAGTATGTGGAAAAGCTGTGGACGCGGCTTCGCGCGCATTTCGCGGGCTGGACGCTCAACGGCAGCGCGGATGCGCGCTGGCGCGGCAATTGCAATATCCGGAAGGAAGGGCTGGACGTCGCAAGATTGATGTCCGATTGTCGCAACATCGCCATCTCGGCGGGGTCTGCGTGCGCGAGCGGATCGGGGCGTCCAAGCCACGTCCTTCGCGCGCTGGGCCTGACAGACCGCGAGGCGAAGTCCGCGATCCGGATCGGGTTCGGACGTTATACCGGAGAGGACCAGATTGACGAAGCTGCCGCGCAGATCCTCGCCGCGGCCGACGCGCAGGGAGTTTGAGCATGGTCCGTGTCACCTTCATTACCGACAAGGGAGAGCGGGTGGAGGCGCAGGGCGAGGAAGGACAGCAACTGCTTGAACTCGCGCAGAACGCGGGGATGCCGCTTGAAGGCACCTGCGAAGGGCAGATGGCCTGTTCCACCTGCCACGTGATCGTTGCACCCGATTGGTTCGACAGGCTGCCCGAAGCCTGTGACGACGAGGAAGACATGCTCGACCTTGCCGCAGGCGTCACCCGCACCAGCCGTCTTTCGTGCCAGATAGACCTGACGGCGCAGCTCGACGGGCTGGAAGTGCGCATCCCGGCGGAAAGCAACGACATGCAGCGGGAATAGCGCTGGTACTGACGGGCCGGGGTGGCGCGAAAAGGAGAGGACATGACCGCGATTAACCTGCCGCGCGTGATCCGCATCGGCGGCGGCGCACTGGCCGAACTGCCGCAGGCATTGGAACAGTGCGGTCTGTCGCGGCCCTTCGTGGTGACGGACCGCTTCCTGGTCGAACACGGCTATCTCGACCGCCTGTTGGAGCCGCTGCGCGCCGCCGGGCTTTCGGCGCAAGTCTTTGCGGATACCGTTCCCGATCCCACCGTGGCGGTGGTGGAGGCCGCGCTTGCCGCGCTGCGCGACAGCGGGTGCGATTGCGTGCTGGGTTTTGGCGGCGGCAGCCCGATAGATACCGCCAAGGCAATCGCCGCGCTGGCGCTCACCCCGCGCCCCATCCCCACGATGAAGGCGCCTGCCGTCACCGATACGCCGGGCCTGCCCATCGTCGCGGTGCCGACCACCGCCGGCACCGGATCGGAAGCAACGCGCTTCACGATCATCACGGACGAGGTGAGCGATGAAAAGATGCTCTGCGCCGGGCTGGCCTTCCTGCCCACCATTGCCGTGGTCGATTATGAACTGACGCTGGAAAAGCCCGCGCGGCTTACCGCCGATACCGGCATCGATTCGCTCACCCACGCGATTGAGGCTTACGTGTCGAAGCGCGCGAACCCGTTTTCCGACGCGATGGCGCTTTCTGCGATGAAGCTGATCGCGCCCAATATCCGCACGGCTTGCGCCGATCCGGGCAACCGCGCCGCGCGCGAGGCGATGATGGTGGGCGCACACCATGCAGGGATTGCCTTTTCCAACGCCAGCGTGGCGCTGGTGCACGGCATGAGCCGCCCGATCGGCGCGTTCTTCCATGTGCCGCATGGGCTTTCAAACGCGATGCTGTTGCCCGCCGTCACCGCCTTTTCCGCCCCGTCCGCCCCGCAACGCTATGCCGCCTGCGCCCGCGCGATGGGCGTTGCGCGCGAAGGGGAGGGCGACCAGTCGGCGGTGGCGCGGCTGGTGGAGGAACTGGGCGCCCTGAACGCCGACCTTTCGGTGCCGACGCCCCGCGCCCACGGCATTGCAAAGGCGCGCTGGTTCGACCTGATCCCGACGATGGCCGCGCAGGCGATTGCTTCCGGCAGCCCGGCGAACAACCCGCGCGAAGCGGACGCGGAAGACATCGCGCGACTTTATGAAGGGGTGTTCGGGTAGGGGGGCTGGTCGCGCCTGGGCGCACGTATTGGCGATTGACGAATGTCGGCTGGCCGGAACACGCGAAGAAAAGCTGTCTGTGCGGACACGCCCTTCATTGTGGACATTCGCCTACCCCCACCCGTCATCCCAGCGAAAGCTGGGATCGTTGTCGACTTGGTGCTCGCTATCGGCAATGGGCTGGTAGGGTTGTGGTGTCCTGTAATCGGGGTGGCTGCCGATTTGCCTTGTCGTGAGCGATCCCAGCTTTCGCTGGGATGACGGAGGTAGAGGCCGCTTCCACCCCCATTCATCAGTGGATCACGGCCATTCCGCCATTCCCCGCGCGCGCGCGCATTGCTAGGGCAGGGCCAAGATGCCGACCGATACCCAGGAACCCGATCCGTTCGACGCCATCGTTGACGCGCCGTTCGATTCCGCGCTGTCAGAGCGTTACCTTGTCTATGCGCTGTCCACGATCACCGCGCGCAGCCTGCCCGATCTGCGTGACGGGTTGAAGCCGGTCCACCGCCGCCTGCTGTGGGCAATGCGCGGGCTGAAGCTTGATCCGGCGGGCGCGTTCAAGAAATCGGCGCGCGTGGTGGGCGATGTGATCGGCAAGTTCCACCCGCATGGCGATGCCAGCGTTTACGATGCGATGGTGCGGCTGGCGCAGGATTTTTCGCTGCGCTATCCACTGGTCGAAGGGCAGGGCAACTTCGGCAATATCGATGGCGATAACGCCGCCGCCTATCGGTACACCGAAGCGCGGCTGACCAAAACGGCGATGCAACTGATGGCCGGGCTGGACGAAGGCACGGTCGATTTCATCCCCACTTACAACGGAGAGGAGGAAGAGCCGGAGATATTTCCCGGCCTGTTCCCCAACCTGCTGGCCAACGGCGCCACCGGCATCGCGGTGGGCATGGCAACATCCATCCCCAGCCACAACGTGCACGAGATTATCGATGCCACGCTGATGCTGGTCGATAACCCCAACGCCACGCATGAAGAGGTCATGCAGGTGTTCAAGGGGCCGGATTTCCCCACCGGCGGCCTTGTTGTCGACAGCCCCGAAGCGATCAGCGCGGCTTACGAAACCGGCAAGGGCGCGCTGCGCGTGCGCGGGCGCTTTTCCACCGGGCGCGGCGATGATGGCGCGTGGGAGGAAACGGGGATCGAGAAGCTGGGCGGCGGCCAGTGGCAGCTTGTCGTTTCCGAAATCCCCTACATGGTGCCGAAGGGCAAGCTGATAGAGCAGATCGCGCAGGCGATTGCCGACAAGAAGCTGCCGATCCTGGAAGACGTGCGCGACGAAAGCGATGAACAGCTCCGCATCGTGCTGGTGCCCAAAAGCCGCAATGTCGATCCTGACCTGCTGAAGGAAAGCCTTTACAAGCTGACCGATCTTGAAAGCCGGTTTTCGCTGAACCTCAACGTGCTGGACGCCACGCGCACGCCGGGGGTGATGGGCGTGCGGCTGATCCTGCGCGAATGGATCATCGCGCAGATAGACATCCTGCTGCGCCGCACGCGCCACCGGCTGGATAAAATCGCAAACCGGCTGGAACTGCTGGAAGGCTATATCATCGCCTTCCTCAACCTTGACCGGATCATAGAGATTATCCGCACAGAGGATGAACCAAAGCCGGTGATGATGGCCGAATTCGGGCTGACCGACCGGCAGGCCGAAGCGATCCTGAACATGCGGCTGCGCAGTTTGCGCAAGCTGGAAGAGATGGAACTGCGGCAAGAGCGCGACGATCTGCTGAAAGAGCAGGACGATCTGAACAAGCTGCTGGAAAGCCCCGCCCGACAGCGCACCCGGCTGAAGCGCGATCTGGCCGCGCTGCGCAAGGACTATGCCGAGGATACCGCGCTGGGCGCGCGCCGCACCACGATTGCAGAGGCGCAGCCCGCGGTGGAATTCAGCATGGACGCGATGATAGAGAGAGAGCCGGTGACGGTGATCCTTTCGCAGCGCGGCTGGATTCGCGCGGCCAAGGGGCACGTCGCGCTGGATGGCGAGTTCAAGTTCAAGGAAGGGGACGGCCCGGCTTTCGCGTTCCACGCGCAGACCACGGACAAGCTGCTGGTCGCCTGCGACAACGGGCGCTTCTATACGCTGGGGGCGGACAAGCTGCCCGGCGCGCGCGGTTTTGGCGAGCCGATCCGCACGATGGTGGATATCGATGCCGATGCGCACATCGTCGCGATCATGCCGCACAAGCCCAAGGCGCAATTGCTGCTGGCCAGTTCGGCCGGGCGCGGGTTCGCCGCAGAGGCCGACGAACTGCTGGCCGAAACGCGAAAAGGGCGCGCGGTCGTTACCACCAAGCCCGGCGTGAAACTGGCCGTGGTGCGTGAGATCGCGCCAGAGCACGATCACGTGGCTGTGGTGGGTGAAAACCGCAAGCTGGTGGTCTTCGCGTTGTCCGAACTGCCGGTGATGGCCAAGGGGCAGGGCGTGACGCTGCAACGCTATCGCGACGGCGGCATGTCCGACGTTACCACCTTCACACTGGCCGACGGGCTCAGCTGGAAGATGGGTGGCGAAACCGGGCGCACGCGGACAGAGCCGGAAATGCATATGTGGAAGGTTGCGCGCGGCGCGGCGGGGCGCTTGCCCCCCAACGGCTTTCCGCGCGATAACCGGTTCTGACAAAAAACGATCCCGGGGAGGAAATTTTGGAAAAACCGCGCTTTTCGCTGGAGGGCCGCGTCGCCCTGATCACCGGCGCATCGTCAGGCCTTGGCGCGCATTTCGCGCGGCTTTTCGCGGCGGCGGGTGCCAGCGTGGTGCTTGGCGCACGACGGGTTCAGCGGATCGAGGCGCTTGTGGCCGAGATCGAAGGCGCGGGCGGAAAGGCACTGGGCGTCGCGATGGACGTGACCGACGAAGCATCGGTTCTCGCCGCCTATGACGCGGCAGAGGCGCGCTTCGGCACGGTCGATACGATCGTCGCCAATGCAGGACTCGCCGCTGCGGGGCGTTCCATCCACCTGCCGCTGGACGATGTGCGCCGCCTGATCGATACCAACTTCACCGGCGTTTACCTGACCGCGCGCGAGGGCGGCAAGCGGATGATTGCCGCCGGCATGAAACAATCGGAGCGGGGGCGCGTGATCCTGATCGGTTCGATCACCTCGATGATGACCGGCCAAGGTGACAGCGCCTATGCCGCGACCAAGGCCGCCGTATCGCATCTTGGCCGCCAGTTCGCGCGCGAATGGGTGCGTCAGGGGATCAACGTGAACGTGATCCACCCCGGCTATATCCGCACCGAGATCGATGGCGAATGGTTCGACAGCGAAGGCGGCAAGGCGCAGGTCGCAAGCTGGCCGCGCCGCCGCTTTACGGAGATCACCGCGCTGGACGATCCGATGCTGTTCTTCGCCTCGGACGCGTCGCGGCAGGTGACGGGCACCGATATCGCGATCGACGACGGGCAGAGCCTGTAAACGAAAACGCCTCCGCCCCGGATAGACGCGGGACGGTCGGTCACGCCCCTTTCGCGAGGTCCGGCAGCGTATCGGGGGTCAGCACTTGCGGCAGCTTTTGCGGGACGCCCCCGCCTGCCGGATACCACAGGTAGAGCGGTACGCCTGCGGCGCCCTGGCTGGTCAGGAACCTCGTGATTTCCGGATCGCGCCGCGTCCAGTCGCCGCGCAGGGTTATGACGCCGGCGGACTTGAACGCATCGCGCGTTGCCTCGCGCTCTATCGCCAGCCCTTCGTTCACCTTGCACGAAAGGCACCAGTCGGCGGTGAAATAGACGAACACCGGCTTGCCCGATTGGCGCGCCCTGGCCAGTGCCGCTTCGCTGTAGGGCTGCGCGTTCAGCAGGCTGGCTTCGGCCGCCGCTCCGTTCGAGGCAAGCTGCGGCGCGGCAAAGGCGGCCAGCGCGCCCAATGCGACAATACCCGGCAGCACCCAGCGCGCCGATGGCGCCATGCGCTTCTGCGCGCGGCCCGATGCGGCCAGAACGATCACCAGCACCACGGAAAGTGCGATGGCGGCGGCTGCGAAGACCGCTCCGCCCAGGCGCCATGCCAGCCACGCCAGCGCCAGCGCGGTCAGCCCCATGGGGATCGCCATCAGGTGCCGGAAGCGGTCCATCCACGGGCCGGGTTTGGGCAGCATCCCGCGCAGCGCGGGCACGAAGCCGATCAGCAGGAACGGCAGGGCAAGGCCCAGGCCGAGCGCGGCGAACACGCCAAGCGCCATGAACCACGGCAGAACCAGCGCCGCACCCATCGCCGCGGCCATGAACGGGCCGGTACAGGGCGTGGCGACGAACGCGGCCAGAAGCCCCGTGCCGAACGCGCCCGATTTCAGTGCCCCGCGCTCGATCGAAAAGCCGGGAATCTCGTAAACTCCGGCAAAGTTCGCGGTGATCGCCACGGCCAGCAACAACAGCGCGGCAACCACGCCCGGTTCCTGCAACTGGAACGCCCAGCCCACCTGTTCGCCTGCCGCGCGAAGGGCCAGCATCACCCCGCCCAGCGCAAGGCTGGCGGCGATCACGCCGGCGGTATAGGCAAGCCCTTCCACGTGCGCGTCGTGCGCATTGCTGCGCGCAAGGTGCAGCGCTTTCAGGCTCAGGATCGGGAACACGCACGGCATCACGTTGAGTATGACGCCGCCGAGCAGCGCCAGCCCCAGGATCAGGGCAAACGACATCTGCGGGCCGGAGGCTGGCTTGCCTGTTTCGACGGGCGTCCCGCCGGTTGGGACCGGACCCGGTTTTGCGACGAGTGAGATTCCCCCGGCATCCCCACCGATGGCCAGCACGCCGCTGATCGTTTTCGGGTCGGGCAGTCCGATGCTTTTCGCGCGCTTCATCGCCACGACCACGGTATTGCCGTTTCGCGTGACGGCTTGCGGCGCGCCATAGTCTATCACGCCGTCCTCGGCGATGAAGAAGTGCGGGTTGGCGATCCGTGCCGTTTTGGGAAACGGAATGGCAATGCGCAGGGTATCGGGCGCAAGCGCGAACGTGCCGTCCTGGTCCAGCGGGGCGGGAAGCGCCGCAAGCCACGCGGAAAAGCGCGGGTCGGGCGTTGCGGTTTCACCCGGCTTCGCAACCTTGACCGCGCCGGACAGCTCCGCCTTTTCGGGCACGCAGATTTCGTGCGTACAGGCCAGCCACTGGGCCTTTACCGAGATCGGCAGCGTCGCGCCGGGGGCCGCGTCTTGCGGCAGCTTGAGGGGGACGAGAACCGCGTATTCGTGCTCGTAAACATGGTTCATCAGGCCGGAAAGCAGCAAGGTTTGCGGCACCGGGTATTGGGGCTGGCCGGCGCTGGCGCCAGCGGGAAGCGACCAGTCGAGCGTCATGCCGTATCCCGCATCGCCAGGGTTCAGCCAATAGCCGTGCCAGCCCTTTTCCGGCACCATCTCTATCGCCATCGTCACCGTATCGCCGGGGTGGGAGGGCGCTTCCGCGACCAGCCTTGCCTGGATATGGTTGGCCATCGCCGCGTGCGGCAGGGCAAGCGCGGCAAGCAGCAGCGCGATCAGGCGGGCAAGCGTTCTAAAGGGCTGGAAAGGCATCGGTATATGACAGTTCCGGGTCGGCTAATCCCCCTTGCGCGGGCCGCCTGGGGGCGGCAACAGGGGCCGCGTCCTGTTCCTAGGATTGCGGTCGGCCCAAGTCCAGCCTGTCTAATGGCGGCCGGTCTGCCCGATGAAGTCCTGCGTGCCCAACGGAGTTGCCCTTCCATGATCCTTCGTCGTCACACGGTCCGTCTGCTTGCCGGTGCTCTTGCCGCCGCCATGCTTGTGCCCGCCGCGCCTGCCCTAGCCAAGCCGCAGCAGGCCGCAACCGCGCCCGCGCTGCAGGTTGCGCCCGATGCGCCCAGGCTGGTCGTCGCGATCTCGGTCGATCAGTTTTCCGCCGCGCTTTTCGCGGAATATCGCAACCACTTCAGCCACGGCTTCGCGCGTTTGCTGGCGGGCGCGGTCTATCCCTCCGGTTTCCAGAGCCATGCGGCGACCGAAACCTGCCCCGGTCACTCCACGATCATGACCGGCGACCATCCCAACCGCACCGGCATCATCGCCAACCACTGGATCGACCAGAACGCGGCGCGCGCCAACAAGTCCATCTATTGCGCGGAGGACGAGACGAAGACCGCCGCAACGCCCGGTGACTATGTCGCGTCGGTCGGCCACCTTCGCGTGCCCACGCTGGGCGACCGGCTGAAGATGGCCAGCCCGCAAAGCCGCAACGTCGCGGTTTCGGGCAAGGACCGCGCCGCCTTGATGATGGGCGGACACGATACGGACCAGGTCTGGTGGTGGAAGGACGGCGCTTTCGTGACGCTGGACGGCAAGCCCGCCGACCGCGCGGCCGGCATCGAAAACGCCTGGCTGGCAAAGGCGCTGGCCGCGCCGTCTCCGGCGTTCGATCTGCCGACGTGGTGCGCAACGCGCGATCATCCGGTCAAGGCGGGCGACGTTACCGTGGGCACCGGCCGGTTCGCCATCGCCGCGGGCGACACCAGGGGTTTCCGCACTTCTCCGCGGCTGGACGCGGCAACGCTGGACCTTGCCGAAAAGCTGGTGGCCGAAATGCAGCTGGGCAAGGGACCGGCACCGGACGTGCTGTCCGTCAGCCTGTCCGCCAACGACTATATCGGCCACGCCTATGGCACCGAGGGCGCGGAAATGTGCATCCAGGCCAACGCGCTGGACGTGGAACTGGGCAAGTTCTTCGATTTCCTCGATGCGCAGGGCATCGATTACGTCGTGGTGCTGACCGCGGATCACGGCGGCTTCGACTTGCCCGAACGGCAGGAACAGCAGGGCATGCCGATGGTGCGCCGCGCGGACAAGTCCACCTCTGCCGCGGTGATTGGCCGGCAGGTGGCCCGGAAGCTGGGCATCGCCATCGATGGTCCGCTGATCCTGGGCGAGGGTGAGGCCGGCGACTATTACGTGAACAAGGCGCTGCCGGCGGACCGGAAGGCGCAGGTTGTCTCCGCCGCCACGGCAATGCTGGAAAAGAACCCCGAAGTCGCGGCCGTCTTCACGGCGGACGAACTGGCCGATACCCCGGCGCCAACCGGCTCGCCCGAGACGTGGAGCCTGCGCGAACGCGCGCGAGAGAGCTTCTATGAACCGCACTCGGGCGATTTCCTGGTGCTGCTCAAGCGCAATATCGTGCCGATCCCAGATCCCAAGCCGGGCTATGTCGCCACGCACGGCAGCCCGTGGGACCACGACCGGCGCGTGCCGATCCTGTTCTGGCGCAAGGGGATGGCCGGGTTCGAACAGCCCAACCCCGTCGAAACGGTGGACATCGCGCCAACGCTTGCGGCACTGATCGGTCTGGACGTAAAGCCGGGGGACATGGACGGGCGGTGCCTCGACCTTGACGAAGGACCGGGCGATACCTGCCCGGCGCAATGATGCTGGAGTGGTGAATGACAGAGGGCGACCGGCGTGACGTGGTGATCCTTGGCGGCGGGCTCGTCGGCATGACGCTGGCGATCGGGCTCGCCCGGGCCGGGATCACGTCGCACGTGGTCGACGCGTCGGACCCTGCTGCGCAGACGGCGGCGGGTTTCGACGGCCGCGCCTCCGCCATCTCGACCGCAAGCTGGAATCTTTATACCAACCTCGGCATGGCGGACGAGCTGGCGAACAAGGGCTGCCCGATCGAAGCCATCGCGGTGACGGACGGGCTGAAACCCGGCCGGATCGATTTCCGCCCGACGCAAGAGGAAGGCTCGCTGGGCCGGATGTTCGCCAATCGCGACCTGCGCGTGGCGATGTATGCCGCCGCCGCGCGCGAAACGGCGATTGCCTTTCACACCAATGCCCGCGTTGTCAGCCGTGAGCGGGGCGAACACGGCGTGTGCGTGACCCTTTCGGATGGCAGCAAGCTGGCGGGCAGCCTGCTGGTGGGCGCCGAAGGGCGCGGTTCCCCCACGCGCGAAGAGGCCGGGCTGGCACCGGCGCGCTGGTCCTACGGCCACCGCGCGCTGATTACCGGGCTGGCACATGAAAAGCCGCACGAAGGCGTTGCATGGGAAATCTTCTATCCCGCCGGGCCATTCGCGCTTTTGCCCCTGCTGGATGGCGACCCCTCCGCCAAAGGGTTCACGCACCGCTCCGCGCTGGTGTGGACCGTGGCGGAAAGCGATGCGGCGGGCGTTCTCGCGCTGTCAGATCGCGCGTTCACGGCGGAAGTGGAAAAGCGCATGGGCGGCATCTTCGGCGCGGTAGAGGTCGTCTCGAAGCCGATGTCCTTCCCGCTCAACTTCCACCATACCGCGCGCATCGTCAGCGATCGGCTGGCGCTGGTCGGCGATGCCGCGCACGGGATGCACCCGATCGCCGGGCAGGGCCTGAACGTGGGCCTGCGAGACGTGGCTGCGCTGGTGGAAGTGCTGACCGACGGGATGCGGCTGGGGCTGGAACCGGGCGATGCGCAATTGCTGGCACGCTATGAACGCTGGCGCGCGGCGGACACGCTGATGGTGTCGGCGGCGACCGACGTGCTGACCCGCCTGTTCGGCGTGCCCGGCAGGTTGCCGTCGGCGGTGCGCCGTTTCGGCATGGCAGGCGTGCAGCGTTTCGCGCCGCTGAAGCGCTGGTTCATGGATGAGGCGCGCGGGATGAGCGGCGATCTGCCGGAACTGCTGCGCGGCTGACCGGCCCGGTTTTCAGGTCGCGTTCGGGTTATCAGGTCGCGTTCGGCGTGGCCGAGGCACTTGCTGAAGGCGATGCGCCGGGGGACGGCGAGGCGCCGGCCGAAGGCGCGGCAAGCGGCTTGGGCGCGGGGCGGACCGATGCGGGGGCCTGCGGCGAAAGGATTGCCGCCGTTTCCAGCTGGTCCAGCGCCTGCTGGGTCGCGACATAGCTTTTCGCCTGCGCGATCCAGTCACCGGCAATCTCACGGCCGGGCAGGCGTTCGACTTCGGCGATGGCCGCATCCACGCGGCCCCCGGCAAGGAAAAGGCGCGCGCGTTCAAGGCGCTTTTTCGGCGCGGGCGAAGGCTTGTCGTCGTGGCGGATCACCACCAGCTCGCCAAGCTGGCGCTTGAGCCAGCTCCAGCTGCTTTCGTCGGGCACGCTGCCCACAAGCTCAGGCCCCATGGCGGCAAGCCCCTGGCTCAGTTCGTCGATGGTGACGGGGTTGCGCGCGGCTTCGATCACGCGCTTCACCGCGCCCGGCTGGCTTTCGCCGAAGCGCAGGCGCAACTGGCCTTCAAGATAGCCGAGCGGCTGCCCGCGTTCGATCATGCGCCGCGCCGCGAAGGCGACCAGCAGCGCTTCGGCCTGCGTGGCATTGCCCGAAGCGGCATCGGCCTGGCGGTTGAGTTCGGCCATCCGTGCCTCAAGCGCGGCCAGCTTGGCATTCGCTTCGTCAATCGATGCCGTGGGGTTGGGGGCGGGCGTGGCGGCGGGACTGGCGGCCGCGCTCAGCATCGGTTGCGGTGCCGCGCTTTCCAGCGGAGGCTGGGCTTCGCGGTTGATATCGATCCACCCGCTGCGCCAGCCGACCCACCCCGCGATCACGGCACCCGCCAGCAAGGCCGCGGCAACCACTGCCGCTACGCCGCGCGCACCCATGCCGCGCGGTGCGGCGCCGGGCCGCGATAAGACATCGTCCTGCATATCTGTTGTCGGCGTATCCATTGACCCGTTCGCTATCGTGTCTGGCACATTTGGTCCGCCAGCGCCAGCAGCGCGGCATCGCTGCGTTCGCCGGCGCATTCCACGCGCGCCCAGCCCGTTCCCGCCGCCTGAGCTATGCGGGGGGCGAGGCAGGCCAGTGAGATGCGCGCGCGTTCGATCCCGGCTGTATCGCAGGCGGTGGCGAAATGGCGCGCGGCCTCGCCCGAATGCAGCAGCATGACCGCGCCGCCGCGCAGCACTTTGGCAAGCGCATCGGACATGGGGAGGCGGGCGACGCGATAGGCCGTCACGGTATCGACATGGACTTGCGGCGAAAGCGCCAGATCGACCCGCGCTTCGCCCGCAAGGCGCAGGTAATGCCCCGGCGCCAGCGCTTCGGCCACCGCTTGCAAGCCTCCTTCGCCGGTGGACGCAACGGCAAAGCCCGCGTCGCGCGCGGCATCTGCCGTCTTGGCGCCAACCGCGTGGACCGGCAGGGCGCGCAATGCGCCAAGTCCCGCGCCGCCGTGGCGGAACAGGTTGGCGCTGCCCGCCAGCAAGCCGCGATAGCGCGCCGGATCGGGCGGCGTCCACGCCACCGGTTGCACGTCGAACAGCGCTTCGCCCCGGACATCCATTCCGGCGTCCCGCGCCTTGCGCAAGGTTGCGGAAAGCCCCGGTTCGGGCCGGATCGCGACGACGGGCAAGCGGTCCATCAGCCGCGCGCCGTCATTCTGCGGGCGGTCCGCCGAAGTGCGCGCGGATGCCTTCGGGTGCGGCGTCCAGCAATCGTGCGGCAAGCGCGGCCGGGCCTGCCGCGTCATTCGCGGGAAAGCGGGCCTCGTCTTCGATCCGCAAGCTGCCGTCCGGGCTGAACAGCGCGGCGCGCAACACGATGTTGCCTTCCGCCGCTGTGGTGAGAACGGCGATCGGGCTGTGGCAATTGCCGCCAAGGCCCAGCAACAGCGCGCGTTCTGCCCGGATCGCGGCATGGCTGGGCGCGTGGTCGACAGCGGCGATGATTTCCACGATGTCCGCGCGTCTGGCCAGGCACTCCAGCCCGATGGCGCCCTGCGCCGGTGCGGGCAGGAAGGTGTCCGCCGGCAGGACATGGCCGACGCCGGTCTGGTCCAGCCGTTCCAGCCCCGCCGCCGCCAGCAGCGTGACATCGGCCTCCCCCGCCTGGAGCTTCGCCAGCCGCGTCGCCACGTTGCCGCGAAACGTCACCGCCGAAAGATCGGGCCGCAAGTGCAGCATCTGCGCGGCGCGGCGCGGGGCGCTGGTGCCCACCCGCGCGCCCTGCGGGATCGCGGCGATACTTTCCGCCCCCACCAGCACGTCGCGCGCATCGGCGCGCGCAAGCACGGCGGCGATGGTGAATTCCGGTGGACGGATCGTTTCCACGTCCTTCATCGAATGCACCGCTGCGTCTATCTCGTGCGCGTCCAGCCAGGCATCCAGTTCCTTGGTCCACAGCGCCTTGCCGCCGATTTCGGCCAACGGGCGATCCTGTATGCGGTCACCGCTGGCGGTGACGGGGACGAGTTCTATGGCGCTTTCGGGCCAGCCGTGCGCCTGGCACAGCCGGCTGCGGGCTTCCTCGGCCTGCGCCAAGGCCAGCGGGGACTGGCGCGTGCCAAGGCGCAGCGGCTTATCGGGTAAGGGCGTGTTCATGCGCGGCTTGCCCTAGACCGCAAACCGTCTAAGGGGAACCCGTTCATGGCGCTGATCCTCGGCATCGAATCCAGCTGCGACGAAACCGCGGCGGCCATCGTCGATTCGCACGGCGATACGCTGGAGACGCGCGTCATCGCGCAGCGCATCGCTTCGCAGGACGAAGCGCATCGCCCTTATGGCGGGGTCGTTCCCGAAATCGCGGCGCGCGCCCATGCCGAAGTGCTGGCGCCGATGGTGGGCGCGGTGCTGGCCGACGCGGGAATGACGCTGGACGACATGGACGCGATTGCCGCCACGGCGGGACCGGGGCTGATCGGCGGAGTCATGGTCGGTCTTGTCACCGGCAAGGCGCTGGCCATGGCGGCGGGCAAGCCGCTGATCGGCATCAATCATCTCGAAGGCCACGCCCTTTCGCCGCGCCTTGCCGATCCGGCGCTTGAATTTCCCTATCTGCTGCTGCTCGTTTCCGGCGGACATTGCCAGTTGCTGGAAGTGCGCGGGGTGGGCAATTACCGCCGCCTTGCGACCACCATCGACGATGCGCTGGGCGAAGCGTTCGACAAGACCGCAAAGATACTCGGCCTTGGTTATCCCGGCGGCCCGGCGGTTGAGCGGCTGGCGCGCGAGGGTGATGGCGCGGCCGTGCCCCTGCCGCGCCCGCTGGTAGGATCGGGAGAGCCGCATTTCTCGTTCGCGGGGCTGAAAAGCGCGGTCATGCGCGCCAAGGCGGGCGGGCAATATGCCGATGCGGATATTGCCGCATCGTTCCAGCAGGCGGCGCTCGATTGCGTGATAGACCGCACGCGCGGCGCGCTCGACGCGACGGCGGGGGATGAAGGCGCAGGGATTACCGCGCTTGTTGTCGCGGGCGGGGTTGCCGCCAATTCCGCGCTGCGCGGCGCGCTGGTATCGCTGGCGGCGGATTACGGCTTGCCCCTTGTCGCGCCGCCGCCGAAATTGTGCACGGACAACGCGGCGATGATCGGCTGGGCCGGGGCGGAGCGTTTTGCAGCGGGCCATGTCGACCCGCTCGACCTTCCGGCGCGGCCACGCTGGCCGCTCGATGCCGATGCGGCGCCGGTTCGCGGAGCGGGGGTGAAAGCATGACGGTGCAACAGGACGCGGGCCGGACCCCGCAAAAACCGGCGGTTGGCGTTGTCGGTGCCGGCGCCTGGGGAACCGCGCTGGCCCAGATGCTCGCCTCCGACGGACGCGAGGTGCTGCTGTGGGCGCGCGAGGCGGAAGTGGTGGACGAAGTGAACGCCGCGCATCGCAACACGCCGTTCCTGCCGTCCGCGCGCCTGCACGACACGATCCGCGCGACGGGCACGCTTGCCGACTTGCGCGATCTGCCTGTCCTCCTGCTGGTAACGCCCGCCCAGTTCCTGGGCCGCATTCTGGGCGAGATGGGGCGCGGGCAGGGCGACCTGGTGCTTTGCGCCAAGGGGATAGAGGCGGGCAGTATGCGGCTGATGGCCGACGTGGCGCGCGAAGCCGCACCGCAAGCCAGCCTTGCCGTGCTGTCCGGTCCCACTTTCGCCCATGAAGTCGCCGCCGGCCTGCCCACCGCGGTAACGCTTGCCTGCTCGGGCGGGGAGGAACAGTGGCTGCGGCTTTCCGATGCGATCGCGCGGCCCGCGTTCCGGCCATACTATTCGGACGACATCGTCGGCGCGGAAATCGGCGGCGCGGTAAAGAACGTGCTCGCCATCGCCTGCGGCGTTGTCGAGGGGCTGGGCCTTGGCCAGAACGCGCGCGCCGCGCTGATCAGCCGGGGTTTTGCGGAGATGCTGCGCTTCGGGCAGGCACTTGGGGCGCAGGCGGAAACGATCTCAGGCCTGTCGGGCCTGGGCGACCTTGTGCTCACCTGTTCGTCCACGTCGAGCCGCAATTTTTCGCTGGGCAAGGCGCTTGGCGAGGGTGCGCGCGCGACGGAGCTGCTGGCCAACCGGGCGACCGTGGCCGAAGGGGCGTCCACCGCGCCTGTGCTGGGCCGGATCGCGCGCGAAAAGGGCATTTCGATGCCTATCGTCGAAGCCGTCGAAGCGCTGCTGGACGGGACCATGCCCGCCGCCAGCGTGGCCGAAGCGCTGCTTTCCCGGCCCTTGCGCGCGGAATAGACCTTGCCAGGCAGTTCATCATCCGACGACAAGTCCGATATCGCCGCGCTGGCGAAAGGCGGGCGGACCAATTTCTTCGGCTTCCTGCTGCGGCTGGCCGCCAGCCTGCCGTTCCTGTTCATCGCCGGGCGTCTTTACGGGGCAGAGGCACTGGGCCGTTTCGCGCTGGCGATCATCGCGGTGGAATTCGCCGCGCAGATCGCCACGCTCGGCCAGAAGCGCGGCATTGCCCAGCAACTCGCCAGTCCCGATTGCAATGCTGCCGGCGTGGTCGCCGACGCGATGCTGCTTTCGGTCATGGGGTCGGCGGTGCTTGCCGGTGCGCTGTTCGCCCTGCCGCAACTGATGTTCCCGCAACAGGATTTCGATACGATCGAACGGCTGCTGCCGCTGACCGTGCTGCCGCTTGCGCTTACCGACATCGCGCTTGCGGCGCTGGCCTTTCGTTATGACATCGCCGCGACTGTCCGCGCCCGATCGATCGTCCAGCCCTGGACGCTCTCGATCATGGCGCTGGTGCTGTGGTTCGTGATGCCGGTGGACGGGCTGATCGCAGCCTACGTGCTGTCGATGACCGCCGCGATGGTTACCGCGATGATCCCGCTGGTGCGCAGCTATGGCTTGCCGCGCCATTGGTCGCCGCACCCCATAACGCTGGGGCGGCTGGCGCTTCGCAACCTGCCGCTGGCTGGCGCGGATGCGGTGGAGTGGGGCACCCGGCGGCTCGATATCGCGATCCTCGGCCAGTTTGCGCCGGCTTATGCGGTGGGCGTCTATTACGTGGCGCAGCAGGTGGCCAGCCTGCCGCAGAAGCTGAAGACCAGTTTCGAACCGATCCTTGGCCCGGTGATCACGCGCAACCTGGCCGAAAACAACTATCGCGCCATTGCCAGCCAGGTCTGCCAGGTGGGGTTCTGGATCATCGCCGCGCAGGCCGGCATCGCGCTGGCGCTGGGAATTCCCGGCGAAGGGGTGATGGGACTGATCGGGCCGAACTTCGTGGGCGGCACAGGCGCGCTCGCCCTGCTGCTGTTCGCGGAAGTGGTCGCCGCGACGGCGGTCGTCAGCGAAGCGGCGCTGATCTACATGGCGCGCATGCGCAACCTGTGGATCAGCCTTGCGACTATCGGCTTGCAGGCGGTGTTGACGGTGGCGCTGATCCTTGCGGTCCGCGCCGCGCCGGGATGGACCCTGCCGGGCGGATATCGCTTCGATCCGGAAAAGGTGGGGCTGTTCCAGGCCGCCGCCGCGGCACTGGCGCTGGCCATATCGCTGGGCTTCGCATCGATAATGAAATCGCGCCTGCTGTCGCGCCTGTTGGGTCAGCGTGTGAACAACTGGCGCTGGGCGCTGGTCTGGGCAGCGGCGCCCGCGGGGCTGGTCGGCTGGCTGGCAGGACGGTTCCTGCCCGAATGGGCAGAGCTTTCGTTCGGCATCGCCGCGATCCTGCTGGTCTATGGCGCGGTCATCTGGCGGCTTGGATTCGGACCGGAAGACCGCGTGCTGTTCAAGCGGCAACCGGCCTGACGCTCCGTTCCGGAGCAAACGTTTCATCGCAGCTACGAAACATTCAGTCGGCATTCACGGCCGTTGCGGCCTCTTGGTTTGCGGGATGAAGATGAACGGGAAGGGGAGTTCCCATGCACTTCGCGAAGCGGCCGGCATTTCCGGTTTCGATTGCCTTGATCACGGCCATGCTATCCGCCTGCGCGGCGGAACAGCGGCAGGTTGCCAGCAACAGCGCGGACAGTGTGGTCGTGACCGGCCAGCGCAAGGAAGCCGGGACGGCAGGCGATGCGTCGATGGCGCAGCCGCCGTCGCCGCGCGGGCCGGCCGCCCCGCTGGCGCCGCCCCCACCCGCGCCTGCGATGATGGCGGCCCCGCAAGCCGGCCAGTACGTGCGCACCCGGCCGTTCGTTCCGCCCGTCCTCGTCCCCGCCGATCCCGGCCGCGAACGTTATGACGGCAAGGACGTAAGCCCGGTCCACCTTGTGGCGCAGGAGCCGGTTTCCACGTTTTCCATCGACGTCGATACCGGGGCCTATGCCAACGCCCGCCGATTCCTGGAGGGCGGGCAGATGCCCCCGCGCGATGCGGTGCGCACCGAAGAGATGATCAATTACTTCCGCTATGACTATCCACGCCCCGACACGCGCGAAACGCCGTTTTCGGTGACAACGGACGTGGCGAAAACGCCATGGAACGCGCGGACCAAACTGCTGCGCATCGGCCTTCGCGGATACGACCTGCCGGCAAAGGGGCGTCCGCCCGCGAACCTGGTGTTCCTGGTGGACGTTTCGGGGTCCATGGGATCGGCGGACAAGCTGCCGCTGGTGAAGACCGCGCTTTCCGCGCTGGCGAATGAGCTGGGGCGGCAGGACCGGGTGTCCATCGTCGTCTATGCGGGCGCCGCGGGCATGGTGCTTGAACCCACCAACGACACGGCAAAGATCCGCGCCGCGCTGAACCGCCTGCATGCCGGTGGATCGACAGCGGGCGGGGCGGGTTTGCAGCTTGCCTATCGCATCGCGGAAGACAACTTCGTCAAGGGCGGGGTAAACCGCATCCTGCTGGCGACGGACGGCGATTTCAACGTCGGCGTGTCCGATCGCAAATCGCTGATCCGCATGGTGGAAGACGAGCGGGACAAGGGCGTTACGCTTACCACGCTGGGCTTCGGCACAGGCAATTACAACGAAGCCATGATGGAACAGATCGCCGACCACGGGAACGGCAACTATTCCTATATCGACAGTGCGCTGGAAGCCCGCAAGGTGCTGGCCGAAGAGATGAGCTCCACGCTGTTCACCATCGCCAGGGATGTGAAGATCCAGGTGGAGTTCAACCCGGCGGCCGTATCGCAATACCGCCTGCTGGGGTATGAAAACCGCGCATTGCGCGAAGAGGATTTCGATAACGACCTTGTCGATGCGGGAGAAATCGGCGCGGGCCACCAGGTTACCGCGATCTACGAGATCGTTCCCGCGGGTAGCGAGGGCTGGATCGCTCCGCACCGCTATGATGCGCTGGCCGCATCGGGCAAGGCGCGCGAAATGGCTTACGTAAAGCTGCGCTACAAGTTGCCCGATGGCGATAGCTCTCGGCTGATAGAGCGGCCCGTGGCGGCGGCGCTTATGCGCACGGCGCGCACGCCGTCGGGCGATTTCGCCTTCGCCGCCGCGGTGGCCGCCTATGGTCAGAAACTGCGCGCCGATCCGTTGCTCTATCGCTATTCGTTCGCGGACATTGCCGGGCTGGCCGGACGGCAGGATGACTATTACCGGCAGGAGTTCATTCACCTGGCAAGGCTTGCCGGTTCGCTGAAGGCGGAGTGACTGGGTCGCGGCTGTTCCGGCGCCCGTTGCGCTCCACATCGGTGATTCCCGCTGCGGACGCGGCCTTCACAAGCGCACCGCGTTCTGGAATGAACCGTGCTGCATGACACCGGGAAAGAAACACGCGATCGGCCTTGTGGCCGTGCTGGTGGTGGCCGTCGCCAGCCACTTTGCCACAGGGCCGTCGCTTATCGCGCGGCTGAAGGCGCAATCGCGCGCCGCGCTCGATGCGCACGGCGGGCGCGACGTGACGGCCGATTTCACTTCGCTGGCCGGGCTCTATACCCGCCATGCCCGCCTTTCGACCGACCAGCGGCTGGGTGAGGAACGGCGCATGGAACTGGCGCAGGCGGTGGCGCGGATTCACGGCATGGGCGCGGTCACATGGGTGCGCGCACCGGGGCTGGAGGAAGATCGCGCGCTGCAGGCCCGTTTCCCGCCCGATCACTGCCAGAAGGATGTCGAAGGGCTGCTTTCGGTGCGGACCATCCGCTTTGCGGAAGGCAGCGCGGCGATAGACCCCGCCAGCCTTCCGCTGGTGCGCGAAGTGGCGGAAGCGCTGCGCCCGTGCAGCGGGTCGCGCATACTGGTTTCGGGGCACACCGATCCGGTGGGTAACGAGGATGCGAACCTGCGCCTGTCGCAGCAGCGGGCCGAAGCCGTGCGCAGCGAACTGGTGCGGCTTGGGTTGTCGCCCAGGCAGATCGTGGCAAGGGGGTTCGGTTCCTCGCGCCCGCTTGAAAGCACGTCGCCCGACGATCCGGCCAACCGGCGGATCGAGTTCGAGGTGCTGGAAGTCCCGCCGATCAAACTGACGCCGATCGACCGGCCGGCCGCGCAATGACGGAAACACGATGAAGGGAGCAGGGCCATGCCGCTGGTGATTGAAACAATCCTGCTTTGCCTGTTCGCCTATGCGTTCGGGCTGGCCGCCGGGTGGTTGATCTGGGGGCGCCGCGCGCAGTAGGCCATTCGCCACATAACTGGGGACATTCGAATCATGATCCAACTGATCGAGGCGAACTGGATCGCGCTCGTCGTCGTGCTGCTGCTGGGCATCGTCGTCGCTTGGTGGGTGTGGGGCCGGGGCAAGCCCGCCGCGCCGCAGCGCGATGTGAAGGATGTGCTGTCCGAAGGGGCGGAGCGCGCGAAAAGCAACAAGGCGCTGGTCGATGCACCCTCTGCCGCGTCAACGGCATCCTTCGCGGCGAGCGGGCCGGACATCTTCGGCGGCATTGGCGAACTGGCCGCGCACGGCGCCGAGGAAGAGATCGAGGACGCGAAGGAAGCCGCCGCCAAACAGGCGGAAGCCGCACCTGCCCCGGCGCCCGCCCCTGCGCCTCCCCCTGCACCGGAGAGCGCCGACGACCTTTCGCGCATCAAGGGCGTGGGGCCGAAGCTGAAGGCGCGGCTTGCCGAACTGGGCGTGACAAGTTTTGCGCAGATCGCCGCCTGGACGGACGAGGACATGGCGAAAATCGACGCGCAGCTCGGCTCTTTCGCCGGGCGTCCGGCGCGCGATGCCTGGGTAGATCAGGCAAAGCTGCTCGCCGGCGGCGATACCGCCGCCTACGAAGCGAAGTTCGGCAAGTTGTAATAACCAAAGCGCGATATGCCTGACTCATCGCGCTTTGGTTAAGCCCGTGTGGCGCTTGAACATTTCCGAGGCGTGATGCGTCAGCATCCTGGCGCCTTGGAATAAGACGTCAGCCGGCGGTCGATGCGGCTGCCGGCTGATTTCGGCACGCGTTCACAAGATCGCGGATAACGGGCGAACCGGTCACGTCGATCTCGCCGCCACCCGGCAGCGTGGCGGTAAACGTGCGGCCCATGAACACGTCGCTCAAATCATCGGCGGCCGGCATCGACCCGCGCCAGACATAGCCGCCCTTGCCCGAAGGATCGGGCACGGCATCGACCGGAAGACGCAGGATCCTGCGGTTGCCGATCAGCGCGAAAAGCGCCTTCGCCCCCACCGGCGCCGCCACGTTGCGCGTTATCACAAGCGCGCCCTTGCGGCAGGCAACAGAAAGCTGCGCCCGCTCACCCGCATAGCCGAACCCAGCCGCGCCGGCGTCCGCCGCGCGCCATTCGGGCTTCTCGTCCGGCGCATGGCTGGGCGATGCCAGCGGCGCGGGCGAAGGCAGCGGCAGGTTCACCGCGTCCAGCGGATCGCTGCTGGCCTGCGCGCCCGGCGCCATGCCGCGATTGCACGCGGCCAGCGCCAGAGCGGCAACAATGGCCGGCGCCAGGCGAAACCGGCGCATCACCGGCCCGTTTCGTAGCTCGACATGATGTCATGGCGCAGCGCGGCGCCGCTGTCCGGGCGTGAATAGAACATGTGCCCGCCGGGATAGACGTGAAGGTGGATGCGGTTCTGCACACCGAAGCTGGGCATCTGCGCAACGATCAGCCGCGAACCGAAATAAGGGCAGGAAAGGTCGTTCCAGCCGTGGACGATATTCACGACCATCTTCGGATCGGTGGCGATCGCCTTGCGCAGGTCCGTTACCGGCTTGTCGGTATCGTCGCGCTTCCAGTCCTGGTTCACCTTGTAGGACAGCGCGTTATAGCGCGCATCCACGTCCCAGCCGACCTGTCGGGTGATGAAATCGACCATCGCGGATGTCGTCGGCGCGATGATCGACGTCAGCATCGGGTCGTTGTACTTGGGCCACGCGCTGCCCGGAAAGGGATCGAACGCGGTTACGTTGGAATCGTAGACCGAACCGATCAGCCCCTGGCTGCGGCGGATCTGGCGCAGGTACGTCTCGATATCGACGCGTCCGTTCAGCTGACGGACCAGTGCCGGATCGAGCCCGGTAAGATCGGCGACTTTCGCGGACAGCCGATCGGTCGCGGCCTTGTCTTGCGGGCCGGCCAGGAAATCCTCGACGAACCGGGTGCGGGCGTAATCCTCCACCGGCTTCATCGTCGCATCGTTCAATGGCTTGCCTTCACGCTCGAAATGGCCTGCCGCCATCGCCGGAAGGTTGATCATCCAGCGCAGCGGAGACAGCGCATCGTCCTCGCCGATCGCGGGCGGGTCCAGATAGGGGGAAACCATCGTGATGCCCGAAACGCCCACGCCCATCTGCGTTTGCAGGTAATAGGCCAGCCGCGGCACGCGATATCCGCCATAGCTTTCGCCCACCAGGTACTTGCGGCTGGTCAGCCGGTCGTTGCGCAGCAGCCAGTCATAGACCACGCGGCTGAGGTAATGGATGTCGGAATCGGCGGTGAAGAAGTCCTTCTTCGATTTCTCCGCATCCTCGCGGCTGCGCGAAAAGCCGGTCCCGATGGGATCGATGAACACAAGGTCCGTGAAGTCGAGCCACGAATTGGCATTGTCGTGCAGAACGGCCGGATCGGACGGCGCGTCGCCCTTGTCGCCAAAGGCCACGCGCTTCGGGCCGATTGCGCCGAGGTTGAGATAGACGGACGATGCACCGGGGCCGCCGTTGAACGCGAACGTAACCGGCCGGTTCGCCGGTGCGCCCGGCACGGTGTAGGCGGTATAGACGACTTCGCCGATCGTCTGCCCCTTGTCGTCCTTTACCGGGATAGAGCCGACAGTGGCGAGATAGTTGACGCTGTGCCCGCCGATTACCGCCGATTGCCTGATCGACTTGGCGGCGGGAAACGGCTTGAAGTTCTTGGAAAAATCGGTGGGAGAAGCGTCCTTGGCATCGGCTGCCTTGTCGCTTCCCGCCTTGTCGGCGGCATGGGAAACAGTGCTGGTCGCGCCCATCGCGAGCGCGATGCAGGCCAATTTGAGAAATCGCATGAAATTCGCCCCTTCGGCTGGCGCCCGGCACGCCATCGGCCGCGCACCCTAACGCCCGGATGGAAGGGCGCAAGGGGGAGTGGTTGCGATTGAACCTACTTTCCCCACTTCCGCTGTGTCTCAGGCTGCGCGCGGCACAATGCGGTCAAGGTCGCCGTTCAGCGCGCGCTTGGCGGCGCGCAATTCATGATCGTCCTGCAGGCCGAGGAAGAAGCCTTCCGACATTCGGAAATACCGGCCAAGCCGCAAGTCGAGTTCGCCGTCGACTGGTGCGGTTCCGTCGATCATCGCCTGAAGGCGCGCCGGTTCGACCGCGATGGCATTCGCCAGTGCGGTGCAGTCCAGCCCAAGCGGCTCCATGAATTCCGAAACCAGCAGATCGCCCGCGTGCGGGTTGTCGAGCCATTCGGAATCAGTGGTAGTCGACGATTTCGACGTCATGCGCTCCATCCTTCCAGACGAAACATATACGCCATTGCATCGTAATTGAAATGGAGTGCTGACCTGCGCGATCCCCGGACAGGGCGTGAAGCCGGTTGCCGGGTGGATTGGTGAGTTCGCCGACGGCCTTGACGCGATTGAGCAAGGACAGCTTCGCCAAGGCGCGTTGCTGGATATCGTCTGGCAGCTTTCGGCTGCGCTTGCCGTTCCAGATGCGTTCTGTTTCGCGGTTGGCGAAAGAGTGAATCATTCCAAGAACATATATCGCTGCAAACGGGCAAGCCAACATGAAGCCGGGCCGTTTCCACCCATTTGTCTCTCGCCGTATCAGGGCAATTTTGTGAAATAGTGATCTTTGTAGTGAAATCGATTGGCGGTTTTAGAAGGCTTCAAATCTCTAATTCTAGTCGAACGCGGTCATCGCCCCCACTTCCGCTGTGTCTTGCCATAGCGCGTCTTGCGCGTGCCGGGTTTGCCTTCGTTGCTGCGGCCCACCAGCGGGGCTTTTTTGTCGCCTTCGGCCAGACCGAGTTCGCCCGCTTCCAGCCGCCGGATCTCGTCGCGCAGGCGGCCTGCTTCCTCGAATTCGAGGTCCGCCGCCGCGGCGCGCATGCGTTTTTCCAGATCCTCAATATAGCTGCGCAGGTTGTGGCCGACGAGGTTGTTGCGATCATCATCCTCAAGCTCGACCGTCACGCCGTCCTTGCTCGCGGTATCGGCCACGATATCGGCGATGCGGCGCTTGATGGTCGCGGGGGTGATGCCGTGCTTTTCGTTGAACGCGCGCTGCTTTTCGCGGCGGCGTTCGGTTTCGGCCATCGCGCGTTCCATGCTGCCGGTGATCCGGTCGGCATAGAGGATCACGCGCCCGTCCACGTTGCGCGCGGCGCGGCCGATGGTCTGGATCAGTGACGTCTCGCTGCGCAGGAAACCTTCCTTGTCGGCATCCAGAATGCAGACCAGCCCGCATTCGGGAATGTCCAGCCCTTCGCGCAGCAGGTTGATACCCACCAGCACGTCGTAAACGCCCATGCGCAGGTCGCGGATCAACTCGATGCGTTCCAGCGTCTCCACGTCGGAGTGCATGTAGCGCACGCGCACGCCCGCTTCGTGCATGAACTCGGTCAGGTCTTCCGCCATGCGCTTGGTCAGCGTGGTGACGAGTGTGCGATAGCCCTTTTCCGCGGTCGTCTTGCACTCGGCAATGCAGTCCTGCACCTGGTCTTCGACCGGGCGGACCTCTACCGGCGGGTCGATCAACCCGGTGGGGCGGATCACCTGTTCGGCAAATACGCCGCCCGACTGCTCCATTTCCCACCCGCCGGGCGTGGCGGAAACGGCAACCGTCTGCGGGCGCATCGCGTCCCATTCGTTAAAGCGCAAGGGCCGGTTGTCGATGCAGCTTGGCAGGCGAAAGCCGTATTCGGCCAGCGTCAGCTTGCGCCGGTGGTCGCCGCGCGCCATCGCGCCGATTTGCGGCACGGTCTGATGGCTTTCGTCCACGAACAGCAGCGCGTTGTCGGGCAGGTATTCGAACAGCGTGGGCGGCGGTTCGCCCGGCAGGCGGCCGGTAAGGAAGCGTGAATAGTTCTCGATCCCCGCGCAACTGCCCGTCGCCGCGATCATCTCAAGATCGAAATTGGTGCGCTGTTCCAGCCTTTGCGCTTCCAGCAACCGGCCTTCGGCGTTCAGTTCCTTCAGCCGTTCGGCCAGTTCGAACTTTATCGCTTCGGCCGCCTGTTTCATCGTCGGGCCGGGGGTGACATAGTGCGAATTGGCGTAGATGCGCACTTTGTCTAGGCTTGCGCCTTTCTTGCCAGTCAGCGGATCGAATTCGGCGATCTCCTCGATGTCGTCGCCGAAGAACGATACGCGCCAGGCCATGTCCTCATAGTGCGAGGGGAAGATTTCCAGGTTGTCGCCCCGCACGCGAAACGTGCCGCGTGAAAAGGCGGCATCGTTGCGCTTGTATTGCAGGGCGACGAGCTTTCGGATGATCTCTCGCTGGTCGACCGTGTCGCCCTTCTTCAGATCGAAGATCATGGCCGAGTAAGTCTCGACCGAGCCGATGCCGTAAAGGCACGAAACCGACGCGACGATAATCACGTCGTCGCGTTCCAGCAGGGCGCGCGTGGCGGAATGGCGCATCCGGTCGATCGCCTCGTTCACGCTCGATTCCTTTTCGATATAGGTATCGCTGCGCGGCACATAGGCTTCGGGCTGGTAATAATCGTAATAGGAAACGAAATATTCCACCGCGTTGTCGGGGAAGAAGCTCTTGAACTCGCCGTAAAGCTGGGCGGCCAGGATCTTGTTGGGCGCAAGAATCAGCGCCGGGCGCTGCAATTGCTCGATCACCTTGGCCATCGTGAAGGTCTTGCCAGAGCCGGTGACGCCCAGCAGCACCTGCGTCTTCTCGTCCTCGCGCACCGATTCGACCAGTTCCGCGATCGCCTGTGGCTGGTCGCCCGCCGGCTCATAGTCGGATTCGATGCGAAAGGCCTTGCCGCCGTCCGATTTTTCGGGGCGCTGCGGCTTGTGCGGGACGAACGCTTCGGACGTATCGGGCTCTTCCAGCCCGCGGCGGATGACGAGTTCAGCCATGGCGCACGATATGGACGTTCCCTGTGCGTTCCGCAATGCGCTTGGGATCGCCGGGGCGTTATTGGCCGGGGCTATAGCGCCGCTCGACGTGGCCCTTCAGGTCTTCGGGCCAGAAATAGACCGGGCGCAGATTGCCGTCGGCATAAAGCTGCGCCTCGTCGCGGAAATGGGGAGAGGCGGGATCGCCGCTTTCGCCGCCCGCCGTTACCGCCCATGCGCGGACCTTAGGCCCGAACTCCACCACCGCGACAAAGCTGTTGCCGCTGTTGCCGTAATACTTCTTCGTGTCCGGATAGAGCTTCGGGCCGAATGAGGCGAGCGAGCCCCAGACGGCGGAGGTGAACGGCACCGGAATGCTGGGTTTCGCATCGTCGAAATGCGGCACGATGCTGTCATCCAGCCGCTGGAACCGGTTCACGTCTCCCCACGCGACGCGCCATGTGCCGAAATCGCGTTCCAGTTGCGCAACCGCCTTGTCGAGCGCGTCGATGCGCTGTTCGGGCGTCGTGTGCGCGGCAAGGTACATCGCCAGCCGCATATGCGCGGCCTGTGCCTTGTCCCCCAATTGATCGCCCAGCGTATCGCCCCAGAACACCGCCAGCGTGGTGGCCTGCGAACCATAGCCCCAGCGTTCGTCCCAGCGGCGCAGCAGGCGGGCGGGCTCGGCCAGCCGCGCCTTGCGCGCGTCGCTTTCGGGCATGGCATCGAAATCGGCCAGCAGCTTGGGCACCAGAACGGCAAAGGCGGGCAGGTGGCTGTCGAACGCCGCGCCGATCAGCTTCGCGGCGGTGAAATCGTGCCTGCCTTTCAACACCTCGTCGGCATGGACGCCGCGGAAGTTGGGACCAGCCTGGTCCATGTAGCGCGGATAATCCTTCGCTTTCGGGCTGTCCGGGCCGGCCGCATCCCACGGCCAGTCGTTGGTGTTGTGGACCCAGCCGATTCCCGGATTCTCGACCGAGGGCAGGGTGGAAAGGGCGTGCAATCCCTTCCAGTCGGTTGCCGGATTCGCCCCGTCGACCGGCTCGCGATAGTCGAAACGGTCATCGCGCACCGGCACGAACTGCGGGTGGAGATAGGCGATCTCTCCCTTCGCGTCGGCAAAGATCGTGTCGTTGGACGAATTGGCCTTGCGGTCCGCGATCTTGAGGTAGCTGGCAAGGTCCGTTGCGGTGGTGCGCAGCCAGCTCTGCTCCAGCGCGGGGATCGGTTTCCACATCAGCGCTTCGGCAATCCACTTGCCGCCCGTTTCGGCCACGATCGGGCCGTGATGCGTGCGATAGGTGGTGAAGCGCCGGTGGCCCATCGTGCCGTCTGCCTTGCGAAAGGCGATCTCCACGTCGCTGCTGGAAACGGGCCGCAGCCTGTCTCCATAGCGGTAGAACAGCTTGCCGCCCTTGCGCACGATCGTTTCCGCGAACTGGTCGACATTGTCGACGCCGGAGGATGTGTGCATCCAGCCGATCTTCGGGTTGAACCCCTGATAGATGAAGAACTGCCCCCACGTGGACGCGCCATAGGCGTTGAGCCCCGCGTCGCTTGTCATCTGCAGTTCGGACCGGAAATAGAAGCTGGTGTGCGGGTTGATCAGCAGCAGGGCATGGCCGTCCGCCGTGTTCGCGGGCGCTATGGCGATGCCGTTCGATCCGCCCGGTTCCTTGCGCAGCGCGCCGGTTTCCAGCGCGGTCGGCGGAATCTGGCGGTGTTCGTAGAAGCCTTGCAGCTGCGTCAGCGAAATCCGCTCTATATCGCCGCCGATGCTGCCTTCGGTGAAGGACAGCGCCATCCACGGCTCGAAGCGGGTCAGTACCCTGGGGTGCACGTCGGGGTGGGTTGCAAGGTAATAGTTCAGCCCGTCCGCCCAGGCGTCCATCAGCTTGCGCAGCCAGGCGGGGCTTTGCCGGTATTGCGCCTTCAGCGTGGCCGGATCGACATAGAGCCGCTGGCGCAGGTCTTGCCAGATCGCGCTTTCGCCGTCGGCTTCTGCCTTGCGGCCGAGCGCGGTGAGATAGTTCGCCTCGATCCGGCCGAAATCGTCTTCCGCCTGCGCGTAGATCGCCCCGAATACCGCGTCCGCATCGCTCTTGCCGTGGACATGGGCGATGCCCCAGTCGTCGCGCGTGATCGTGACGCGCGCCGCCTCGGCCTGCCAGCGCGCCCGGTCGGCGGATGTGGCGGAACCGGGGGCGGCGTGCGCAGCGGCGGCGGGAAGCAGGAATGCGCCTGCAAGCGTGACGGCGCGCAGGCCGGACAGCATCGTTACCATGCGGCCACGCTATCGGCACCGCCGCGCCCCGGCAAGCGCGCACCGTCCGAAATGGATTTACGCTGGACTTGGCCGTGGGAAGCAAGGCAATCGACCGCGAAAGGCCGGAAAAGGCCGCCGCGAAGCAAGAGGATGCGATAGGAAGGGATGCCCGAAATGAACCACGAACGCCCGATCACTCCGTTCGAAGGGATGGACATCCGGTCATTGATCGACATGCAGGCGCGCCGCCGCGCCGATCATCCCTTCCTGGTGTGGGAGCCGTTCGAGGGAGAGGGGCAGAGCTGGACTTACGCGCAGTTCGCCCGAACCGTGCGCCGCTTCGCCGCCGGGCTGCAAGCGCGCGGGGCGAAACCGGCGGACCGGGTGATCGTCCACCTCGACAATTGCGCGGAATCGGTGATCGCGTGGCTGGGCTGCGCCTATGCCGGCGTCGTGCCGGTGACGACGAACGCCCGCGCGGTGAAGGACGAGCTTGCCTATTTCGCGCAGCATTCGGGCGCGGTCGGCGCGATCACCCAGCCGCGCTTCGCATCGCTGGTGAAGGATGCCGCGCCGCACCTCGGCTGGATCGCGGTGACGGAAACGGACAACGGCGCGCCGCCGCAATGCGACGTTTCCGCCTTTGAACCGTTCGCGGCGATAGACGGCGACCCGGCCACGCTGGCGGAGCGGCCGCACGATCCCTGGGCGCCGTTCGGCATCCAGTACACCTCGGGCACGACCGCACGGCCCAAGGCGGTGTTGTGGACTCACGCCAACGCGCTGTGGGGCGCGCGCTCCTGCGCGACGAACGAAGACCTTCGCGCAGATGACGTCCACCTTGTCCACCTGCCGCTGTTCCACACCAATGCGCAGTCCTATTCGGTGCTGGCATCGCTGTGGGCCGGGGGCACGGCGGTTCTCATGCCGCGTTTCTCGGCATCGCGGTTCTGGCCGGTTTCGCTGAAGCACGGGGCCACCTGGACATCGGTGGTGCCGTTCTGCGTCAAGGCGCTGATGGACCGGCCCGTGCCCGAAAATCATTCATACCGCCTTTGGGGCAACGCGATCTGCTCGCCCCCGACCGATGCGCATTTCGGCATCCCGACGATCGGCTGGTGGGGCATGACCGAAACGATCACGCATGGCACCGTCGGCATCGCCCATCACGACAATGCGCCGATGTCGATGGGCAGGCCCGCACCGGGATACGAGATCCACGTGCGCGACGATGACGGCAATCCTGTCGGCCCCGGCGAAGTGGGCAACCTGCTGGTGCGCGGCGTGCGCGGGGTTTCGCTGTTCCTCGAATACGCGAACAATCCCGAAGCGAGCGCGGCGGCCTTCACGGCGGACGGGTTGTTCATCACCGGCGACCGCGTGATGCTGGGGGAAGATGGCTGGTTCTATTTCGCCGACCGGTCGAAGGACATGCTGAAAGTGGGCGGCGAAAACGTCGCGGCCTCTGAAATCGAACGCGTCGTGATGACGGTGCCGGGAGTAGTCGAAGTGGCGGTGGTCGCCATGCGCCACGCCATGCTTGACGAGGTGCCCGCGGCTTTCGTGATCCCCCAGTCCGGGCACGCGGACGGGCTGGAGCAACGGATCGTGGAAGCCTGCGCGGCAAACCTTGCCTCGTTCAAGCTGCCGCAGCTTGTCCGCCTGGTCGAAAGCCTGCCCCGCTCGACGCTGGAAAAGGTTGCAAAGGCCGAACTGCGCGCCATGCTTGATGCAGAGGCCCAGGCGACCTGACGGGATCGATCCCGCCGGTCGGCGGTTGGGTGGATCGGTAACGCATCCCGCAAGCGGGGTGTCCAGGCAATTGGAAAGGCCGGCGTAATGGCGAATATCTTCAAGACGGCGCTGGGCGGTATCGGCGCGGCAGTGGCGGCATCTGCGGGGCTTGCCGCCTTTACCGCGTGGAACCGTTCGCGCGCGGAACAGATGGTGCCGCCCGATGGCCGGTTTGCCGATGTGGAGGGCGCGCGGCTGCACTACGTGGACATGGGCGAAGGCGCGCCGATCGTCATGGTCCACGGGCTGGGCGGTCAGTTGCGCAACTTCACCTATGCGCTGGCAGACCGGCTTGCGCCGCATCACCGGCTGATCATCGTCGACCGGCCGGGATCGGGCTATTCCACGTTCACCGGGGATGGCGATCACGGCCTCGCCGCGCAGGCGGCAACGATTGCCGGGCTGATCCGCAAGCTCGATCTGGGGCGTCCGCTGGTGGTCGGCCACTCGCTGGGCGGCGCGATTGCACTGGCCATGGCGCTCGATCATCCCGGCGATGTCGGCGGGCTTGCCTTGCTCGCGCCGCTGACCCAGCCGATGGATACCGTGCCCGACGTGTTCAGGGCGCTGGAACTGACCTCCCCGCTTGCCCGCACCGCGCTGGCATGGACGCTGGCCGCGCCGCTCGGCAAGCTCCAGGCCGATGCCTCCACCGCAGAGATATTCGCGCCCGAACCCGTTCCCGCCGATTTCGAGACGCGGGCAGGTGCGGCGCTTACGCTGCGGCCCGAAGCCTTCGTCGCCGCCTGCGCGGACGTGGAAGCCGCGCGGGACGAGATGGAAGGGATCGCGGCGCGCTATGGCGAGCTGAACATGCCCGTGGGCATCATGTTCGCCACCGGCGATCGCCTGCTCCCCTGGCAAGACCACGGCCAGACAACCGCCGCTGCGATCAAGGGCGCGGACCTGAAGACGATAGAAGGCGGGCACATGTTTCCGCTGATGCAACCAGCAGTCACCGCCGACTGGATACTGGAACGCGCCCGAGTGTGACGCGCCTGACCGGAGGTCTATCGGCACCTTCGCGGCCCGGCGCATTCATGATGCGCGTGCACCGTCGCTTTTGAAGGTGGCGGAGACGGAGGGATTCGAACCCTCGGTACCCTGATAGAGTACGGTTCCTTAGCAGGGAACTGGTTTCAGCCACTCACCCACGTCTCCGAGCCCTTGGCCGGGAGCGCGCGCTATAGCGGCGCTGTGTGGCGGGGACAAGAGGGTGGCTGATCCGATGGCGCGGCGATTGTCGAAATTGTCGCGCGGGGCTGAAAAACCTCTGGATTCGGGGCGGATTTCGCAAATTCGGGGCGGCTGATCGCAATTTCGACTCGGCTCATCGCCCATTCATTGTGGTGGCGACACGGTTGGATTCTGCTGCAACCGGACGGATGCGGCGCGCGGCGCGGGATCTTCGCCGCCACCATCCGGGAGACGAGGGACACGTTTATCATGAGTATTTTTCGCAAGGCCACCGTGCTGATCGCAGGTATCGCAATGGGCGCCGCCGCACCGGCCCTTGCGCAAGTGCAGACGATCGATCCGAACACCGCGATCGACGGCGATCTGCAGTCGCCCTCCCAGCAACCGGCGTCCCAGCAACCGGCGGCCCAACCGGCCGACGCGCAGTTGCCGGCGACGCAGACACCGCCCGCGACCGCCGGGGCGGACTATGCCACGCCGGTTGGCAGCGAAGCGGGCACCACGCCCGCGCTACCGGCCCAGACTGCCGATGCGACTGCCGCGCCTTCGGTCGATGCGGGCGCTCCGGCTAGCGTCGCATCCGCAGACGCGCCCGCGCAGCAAGCGGCCAAGGCTGCCGAAGGCGATGGCGGCGCGACCTGGCACGAGGACGACCTGATCGGCGCGGCCGAAGGCGTTTTCGGCAAGGGCGCAAAGGGCCTTGCCACGATGATCGAGGACATCCTGAAGAAGCAGGGCGAACCCAACGGCTATATCGTCGGACGCGAAGCGGGCGGCGCCTTCATCTTCGGCCTGCGTTATGGTTCAGGCACGCTCTATCACAAGATCGAGGGCCAGCGCCCGGTTTACTGGACCGGGCCGTCGATCGGCTTCGATGCCGGGGCAGAGGCGGGCAGCACCTTCGTTCTGGTCTACAACCTCTACGACACGGAAGACCTCTACAAGCGGTTCCCGGCGGGCGAAGGGCAGGCCTATCTGGTGGGCGGCTTCAACGCGAGCTACCTGCGCCAGGGCGACGTGGTGTTGATTCCCATCCGCATGGGCGTTGGCCTGCGCCTTGGCGTGAATGCCGGTTACATGAAGTTTTCACACAAGCAGAAGTGGCTGCCGTTCTGAGCAACGGGCCGCTTCCGCTCGCCTGAGCCGATCGGGTCGCGCTGATCGCTCACACCGCCACACAGGCGGAGGCATGACAAAATATTGCCCCGGCGGGGTTGCCCAAGCGCGCCTCCGGCGGCATGGAGCGCGCGTTTCCCCAGCCGAAAGCCGGATACGCGCCATGCTTGAAAACCTTGAAGCCCAACCCGCCGACGCGCTGCTTGCCCTGATCAAGCTGCACAATGCCGACCCGCGCGCCGACAAGATCGACCTTGGCGTTGGCGTTTACCGCACCGGACAGGGCGAAACGCCGGTTTTCGGCGCGATCAAGGCGGCAGAGCGCAAGCTGGTCGAAACGCAGGAATCGAAGGCCTACCTCGGCCCCGAAGGCGACATGGAATACGTCAAGGCGCTGATGCCCTATATCTTCGGCAAGGACGTGGACCTTGACCGGGTCGAGGGCATGCAGACGCCGGGCGGAACCGGGGGCGTGCGCCTTGCCGCCGATATCGCGAAGCGCGCGGGGGTGAAGCGCGTGTGGCTGGGCACGCCAAGCTGGCCCAACCACGCCCAGATCATTTCCAACGTCGGGCTTGAACTCATGCCGTTCGGCCACGTCGCGGCGGATGGCACCGCCGATCTCGATGCGCTGAAGGCCGCGCTGGATCAGGCGGAGCCGACCGACGCGATCATGCTGCACGGCTGCTGCCACAACCCCACCGGCGTCGATTACACGCACGAACAGTGGGACGAAGTTGCCGCGCTGCTGGCGGCCAAGGGCATCCTGCCGATCATCGACCTTGCCTATCAGGGGCTGGGCCACGGCATGGACGAGGACGCATACGGGGTGCGCCGCGTGCTGGTTTCCGTGCCCGAGGCACTGATCGCCTATAGCTGCGACAAGAACTTCGGCCTCTATCGTGACCGCGTGGGCGCGTTCTACGTGATGGCGAAGAGCGAAGAGGATCTTGCCGTCGCGATGTCGAACGGCGCGTCGCTGGCGCGTGCGAACTGGTCGATGCCGCCCGATCACGGCGGCGCGGCGGTGCGCATGGTGCTGGAAGACAAGGCGCTGACCGCCGAATGGCTGGATGAACTGGACACGATGCGAGAACGCATTCGCCAGGTGCGCCAGCGGCTGGCCGCGGCGGGCAAGGCGGGGACGATCGACCTTGTGCCTTATGGCCACCAGAACGGCATGTTCGCGATGATCCCGCTTGGCAAGGAGCAGATCCTTGCCCTGCGCGAAAAGCACGGCATCTACATGGCCGGATCAGGCCGCATCAACGTGGCGGGCCTGACGACGGGAAACATCGACAAGTTCATCGCCGCGCTGGCGGACGTTGCGGGATAATACCAACCTGCACTGATCCCAACCCATGAGGATTGCCCTTCCCCGTTCGCTGGCGAGGAGTGGCCGCAGCTGCGATGTGGTTCATCGTCGCAAGGCTGCGACGAAGTCCAGCGGGCGGGGAAGGGCAACCCTTCGGGCGATTTCTGGCGGCCCCCGAACAGCGTCGCGCCCTTGGTATGATGAACCACATCATCCCTTCGGGCGCTCCTTGCCGGAAGCCGCTAGGAACCGTCCTCATGGGTTGGGATCAGTGCAGGTTGGTATAATACCAAGGCGCGATGAGCATGACTCATCGCGCCTTGGCCAAGCCCGTGTCAGGCGATTGTCCGCTATTGCCGATTGTCCGCTATTTCGACGTGGCCGGGGCGGGGTGGTTCGTGCCGGCGGTCCGCGTGGGGATAGGCGAAAGCAGGATCGCCAGCGCCGCGGCCACGCCGAGCACGCCCCACACCGGGCGACGCTTGCGGAAATCGAATACCGCGCGCAGCAGGCAATAGGCGGCCGCGAAGAACTGCGCCGCCAGCCACAGGGTAATGCTGCCGATCTCTATCAAGAGGCCATCAGTCCCTGCATGCGCTTCAGGTAACGGGCGAGAACGTCTATCTCCAGGTTCACCGCGTCGCCTTCCGTCAACCCGCCCAGCGTGGTGACTTCGGCGGTGTGGGGAATCACGTTGAGGTCGAACTCGGCCGATCCATCCTCGCGGTCGCGCACGTCGTTGACGGTCAGCGATACGCCGTCGACCGTGATCGATCCCTTGGCCGCGACATAGGGGGCAAGCTCGGCCGGCGCCAGCACCGTGAACCGGTGCGATCCGCCGATTTCCTTCACGCCCACGATCCGGCCCACGGCATCTACATGACCGGTAACGATGTGGCCGCCCAGCTCGTCGCCGACTTTCAGCGCCTGTTCCAGGTTCAGCTTGCGCCCCCCGGACCACATTCCCTGCGGCGTGCGCGCCTGCGTCTCGCCCGAAACGTCGACCGCGAACCATGCGTCGCCCGCCGTGCCGCCGCGGTCGATCACCGTCAGGCAAACGCCGGAACAGGCAATCGACGCGCCGATCGCGATGCCTTCGGGATCATAGGGGCAGGCGATCACGGCGCGCAGGTCCGCCGGGGTCGAAACCTCGCGGATGGTGCCGATGGCGGTAACGATACCGGT
Organism: Novosphingobium sp. ZN18A2; assembly: GCF_036784765.1. Taxonomy (NCBI): domain Bacteria; kingdom Pseudomonadati; phylum Pseudomonadota; class Alphaproteobacteria; order Sphingomonadales; family Sphingomonadaceae; genus Novosphingobium; species Novosphingobium sp. ZN18A2. The sequence goes on from NZ_CP136651.1 coordinate 1,040,134, forward strand.
GAACATGGGGTTTGGCTCTCCTGTCAGCGCGTCCGCTCGTATACGTCGAGCGTGTCGCTGCCAAGCAGGCGCCGGTCGGCCAGGCGCCAGCGTCCGTGTGCTTCGCCAAGCGAGCCAAGGCCGATGTCGCCCACGCAGGGGCGGCCATCGCCGATCACGACAGGCGCGCGATAGAGCAGCAGGCGGTCGACCCTGTCGGCGGCAAGGAAGGCGGCGGCAGCGCCCGCGCCACCTTCGATCATCAGGTGTTGCGCGGTGCCGAAGGCGTCCGGTGCGGCCGCCTCGGCAACGCGCTGCCAGCCGTCGGGCGCCTTGCCCCGCGTCAGCACGAAGCGTTGCGGGCTGCGCGCGTGGAGGCCGGGAAGGCGCACATCGAGGCGCGGCGAATCGGCGCGCAGCGTTTCGCCGCCCACCAGGATCGCATCGACGCGAGAGCGTTCGAGATGGCCGTGCGCCCGCGCTTCCGGGCCGGTGATCCATCGGCTCGACCCGTCGGGCAGCGCGATCTTCCCGTCCAGCGAGGTGGCAAGCTTCAGCGTTGTGTGCGGGCGCCGCTGATGCATGCGCAGCAGGTATCCGGAAAGCGAGGCGGTCGCGGCGGCGGTGGGCACGATCTCGGCCTCGATCCCCGCCGCGCGCAAGGCGGCGATGCCGCTTCCGGCCGTGCGCGGATCGGGGTCTGTCACGCCGATAGCCACCCGCGCGGGTTTCGCGGCCAGCAGCAGCGACGTGCACGAAGGCCCGCGCGTGCTGGTGTGGGCGCACGGTTCCAGCGTTACATATACGGTTGCGCCGGCGGCAGCGTCGCCTGCCTGTTCCAGCGCTTCGGCTTCGGCATGGGGGCGCCCGCCCGCGCGGGTCCATCCCCTGCCGACAACCCGGCCGGCGTTGACCACTATCGCGCCTACGGCGGGGTTTGGGCGGGCCAGCGGCCGCCCGCGCGCGGCAAGCGCGGCGGCGGCGTCCATCCAGTCGCCATCTGCCCGGCTATCGGCGGGGCGATCAGTTTCCCGTTGCGGGGGCGGTGCCGTCACTCTTGAGCGTCTGCTTGAGGATCGCTTCGTCGCGTTTTTCCTGCGCGGCCCTTTTCGCGGCGCGTTCGCGATCGCCTTCCTTGATGAATTTTTCGGTGTCCATGCCGAAGAAATCGCCCATCGCCTTGTAACGATCGCGAACGACCTTCGCGTCGGCGGCCTTCTCCGCATCCGCTGCCGCGCGCGCCTTCATCGCCGCGACGTTGCCCTTTTCGATCTGGGCATCGCTGCGGCCGGGCAGGAAGCTGGGGAAATAGATCACCTTCAGCGGCTTGGGCATCGCGCTGTAGTTCTGGCCCACGAACACCAGGAAGATCGAACCCGTCATCGCCGCCGAAAGCGCGATGAAGCGCCAGCGGTATTCCTGCGGGCGGATGAACTGCTGGCGCAGATCCCGGATCGCCCTGACAGGGGAGACGTTCTTGAAGAAACCTTTCATCGTGTCCCTAGATAGGCTTCCGCACGGGCGATTGCCAGTGCCCTAAAGCTCTTCGTCCAGGCTGAGCAGAGAGGCATTGCCGCCCGCGCTGGTCGTGTCGGTGCTGGTCACCCGCTCTACGCAGAAGCGTGGCAGGTAATGCGGGCCGCCCGCTTTCGGCCCCGTGCCCGAAAGACCTTCGCCCCCGAACGGCTGGCTGGCGACGATTGCCCCGATCATGGAGCGGTTCACGTAAAGGTTGCCCACGCTGGCCCGCGCCTCGACGATATCGGCAACCCGCGCGATGCGGCTGTGCAGACCCATCGTCAGCCCGAATCCCTTGGCGTTGACGCGCGCGACGGTTTCTTCCAGCCGCCCGGTCTTCCACGTGGCGACGTGGAGCAGCGGGCCGAACCATTCGGCATCAAGGTCTTCGACCGAATCGAGCCGGATCACCGTGGGCGGCACGAAAAGGCCGTCGGCGGGCACGTCCACCGTCTTCGTCACCCGGTCCGCCACGCTGGCGCGATAGGCCATCAGCTTGTCGTAGGCGGCCTTGTCGATCACCGGACCGACATCGGTGGACGGGTCAGCCGGATCGCCGATAACCAGCGCGTCCATCGCGCCGTGCAGCATTTCCAGCGTGCGCTCGGCGATCTCTTCCTGAAGCAGCAGCAGGCGCAGGGCAGAGCAGCGCTGGCCGGCAGAGCGGAACGCGCTGATCACGATATCGCGCACCACCTGTTCGGGCAGCGCGGTGGAATCGACCAGCATCGCGTTGATGCCGCCGGTTTCCGCGATCAGCGGCGGAATCGGGCGCACGGTGTTTTCGTCAGGGTCTTCCAGCAGCGCGCGGGCGATGCGCTTTGCCGTCGGGACGGAGCCGGTGAAGGCAACGCCGTCTATCCGCGCGTCGCCCGTCAATGCCGCGCCCACCTCCGCGCCGCCGGTGGCGACGTGCAGCACGTCTTGCGGAACGCCCGCCTCGTGCGCCAGCGCGATGGCCCAGCGGCCGATCCGCGGGGTCTGCGGCGCGGGCTTGGCGATCGCCGCGTTGCCGGTGGCAATGGCCGCGGCGGTTTGTCCAAGGAAAATCGCCAGCGGGAAGTTCCACGGCGCGATGGTGGCCCACACCCCGCGCGGCGCCATGCGCAGCACGTTCGTTTCGCCCGTCGGCCCCGGCATTTCGCGCGGTTCCATCAGAAGCACCGCCTCGCGCGCGTAATAGCGGCAGAAATCCGCCGCCTCGCGCACTTCGCCCAGCGCATCGGGAATGGTCTTTTTCGCTTCGTGCACCAGCAGGGCGAAAGCCTCGTCGCGCCGTTCTTCCAGCAGGTCTGCCAGGCGGTGCAGGATCGCCGCGCGTTCTTCCACCGGCGCCGCCGCCCACTTCGGCGCGGCGGCGCGGGCGGCCGCGACCATCGAAGCAACGTCTGGCTGCGCAAGCGTGGGAAGGGCGGGGGCTTTCGCCAGTTTCGCGGCAACCTCTGCCAGCACGCGCCGGTCGTTAAGGTCTATCCCGCGCGAATTGCCGCGCAGCGGCTCGAACAGGTCGATCGGCAGCGGGATCGACGGGTGGCGCGTGCCCTTGCCCGCTGCCGTTCTGGCCACGGGATCGGCCAGCAGGTCCGCCTCGTTGATGTCGGCTTCGGCCAGCTGGTGGACGAAACTGGTGTTCGCCCCGTTTTCCAGCAGCCGCCGCACAAGGTAGGCCAGCAGGTCGCGGTGCCCGCCCACCGGGGCATAGACGCGACAGCGATAGCCGTCCTTGCGCACCAGCTTTTCGTAAAGCCCTTCGCCCATGCCGTGCAGGCGCTGGAACTCGAAATCGCCGGGCGCCACGGCCATGTCCCGCGCCCATTCGATGATCGTTGCCACCGTGCGCGCATTGTGGCTGGCAAAGGCCGGTTCGATATGGCGCGCGGCCAGCATCTCGCGCGCGCAGGCAAGGTAGCAGACATCGGTATGCGCCTTTCGGGTGAACAGGGGATAGTTGTCCAGCCCCTGTTCCTGCGCCCACTTGATCTCGCTGTCCCAATAGGCGCCCTTGACCAGCCGCAGCTTCATCTGCCGCCCGGTCGCCTCGCCCAGCGCATCGGCCCAGCGGATCACGGCGCGCGCGCGCTTGGAATAGGCCTGCACCGCCATGCCCAGCCCGTCCCACCCTTTCAGCGCGGGATCGGCGGCCAGTGGCGCGATTATGTCCAGGCTGAGGTCGAGCCGTTCGCTCTCTTCCGCGTCGATGGTAAGCGCAATGTCGTGCGCCGCCGCCTTCGCGCACAGTTCGCGCATCATCGCCGTCAGTTCGGGGATGCAGGTTGCCGCGTGGCTCGCTTCATAGCGGGGATGGAGCGCGGAGAGCTTGACCGAGATCGAGTGCCCGTCTGTCGCTGCCTTGCCCACCGCGTCGATCGCATTGGCATAGCTTTCGAAATAGCGCCGCGCATCGGCGTGGGTGCGCGCCGCTTCGCCCAGCATGTCGAAGCTGGCGGTAAAGCCCTTGTGCTCCCCCTTGCGCATGCGCGCCATCGCTTCGTCGATTGTCCGGCCCATGACGAAGACTTCGCCCATCAGGCGCATCGCCGCGCCCACCGCCTGCCGCACGAAAGGCTCTCCGCTGCGCGCGACCAGGCGGCGCAGCGCGCTCGATTGCGGCTCCACGCCGATCACCGCGCGGCCCAGCACCAGCCCCCACGTGGCCGAATTGACCAGTGCTGAGGTTGAACGGCCCGAATGCGCGCGCCAGTCCGCCTCTCCGATCTTGTCGGCGATCAGCAGGTCGGCGGTGTCGGGATCGGGCACGCGCAGGAACGCTTCGGCAAGGCTGAGCAGCGCAAGCCCTTCGTCGCTGTCCATCCGGTATTCGGCCATGAAGCGGTTGACCCAGCCGCCGTCCTGCGCCTTGCGCAATTCGGCCACCAGCGCGTGGCCGCGTGCAAGGATGCGCTGCTCGTCGCCGGGCGCCGACGAAAGCGCGGAAACCAGCGGCGGCACCGCATCGGGTTCGGCAATGCGGTGAAGGTGGCGCATATCCGCGCGGGCCGAGGCCATGGCAGGGGTGGCGACCGGGTTGGACAGGGGCGATTCGCGGTGCGGTTCCATGTCCGGCCACTAATCCAAACCGGTTACGAATGCGACCGGAATCGCGGTGTCAGCCGAACGGTTGGTAAAGCCCGCGGCCTTCGCGCTTCAGCCAGCGATTGGCCGCGTCGATATCCCCCTCAAACAGCCGGTCCAGCGCGGCATGGAAAGCCGGGCTGTGGTCGAAATGGGCAAGGTGCGCCACTTCGTGCGCCACGACGGACCGGCGCACATGGTCGGGCGCCATGACCAGCCGCCAGTTGATGCGGATCGTGCCGTCGGACGCGCAACTGCCCCAGCGGCGCTGCGCGCGCGACAGCGCAAGGCGCGGCGCATCCTGCCCGGCGCGGGCGCAATATTCGGCAAGATCGGCGGTCAGAAGCCGAAGCGCCTCACCCTCAAGCCAGCGCGCAAGCCGCGCGGCAATCGCGTCCGCCGGCCCGCCGACGCGGATCGCGTGCCCGTGGAGGGCAGGGCGGCGCGGGTGCGCTTCATGCCAGTCGATCGCCAGCGGCTCTCCGCGATAGGGCACCGTTCCGCCGGGGCGCGGCACAACGGGTTCGGGCAGCGCGGACAGCGCGCGCGCGATCCAGTCCGCCCGGCTGCGCGCGAAGTCCTCGGCATCGGCAATGCGCGCCCACCGCGGGATCGAAACGCGGATCTCGCTTCCATCGGGTGACAGGCGCAGCGTCATGCGGCGGGCGTTGGCAAGGCGCCGCACCGCCAGCGGCAATGCGCGGTCGCCAACCGGGATCAGCAGGGGTTCGCGCTCTGGCTCGTCCGGCGCGCCGCGGATGCCCGCCCGGCGCAGCCAGTCAATCATCGCCGTCCCGCGATCCGACGACGTGATCCTCCAGCGGCCCGGCCACAACCTCGCTCACCACCCGGCCGATCACGGAGATCCCCGCGCGGCGCACCGCGTCGCGATCGCCGCAGACAAGATAGTGCCATTCGGGCAGCGGCAGGTCGCGCGCGCGCAGGCGATAGGCGCAGGTCTTCGGCAGCCAGGGCAGCGTTCCGGCAAGTTTCGGCGTCAGGCGCAGGCAATCGGGCACCAGCGCGCGGCGGTGGCGATAGTCGGAACAACGCGCCGTCCCGGTGTCGAGCAGACGGCAGGCGACGTTGGTATCGTGGATCTCGCCGGTATCGGCATCTTCCAGCTTGTGCAGGCAGCACTGGCCGCAACCGTCGCACAGCGCTTCCCATTCCTCGCGGCTCAGCGTTTCCACCGGCCGCTCCCAGAAGGGGCGGTCAGCACGGGCGGTCAATGAATCCACTTTTCCATCTCGGCGGCCACGTTCTTGCCGTTCTTGTCGCCCGGCAACAGCGCGATCGGCTTGCCGTCCTTGCCCATAAGGTACATCGCGCGGCTGTGGTCCATCAGGTAATCCTGCGGCGAGGTGCCGGGACGCTTCTTGTAATAGACCGCCCATTCCTTCGCCGCCCTGGCGACCTGATCCGCGGTGCCGGTAAGGCCGACAAGCTGCGGCCCGAAATTGGCGGTGTATTCGCCCATCACCTGTGGCGTGTCGCGCGCGGGATCGATCGAGACGAAGATCGGGACCACCTCCTTCGCAACCGCCGGATGGTCTTTCGCGAACAGGCGATAGCCCTGCATCAGGTTCTGCAGGTCCACCGGGCAAACGTCGGGACAGAAGGTATAGCCGAAATAGAGGATTCGGTACTTGCCGTTGAAATCGCTGTAGTGGACGGTCTTGCCGTCCTTGTTCACCAGCGTGAACGGGCCGCCGATTCGCGCACCGGCAAGCGGCGCGTTGGCGTCTGAAGCGCCGGGCGAACAGGCCGGCAGCGCCAGCGAAAGCGCAGCGATTGCCGTGGCTTGCAGCGCGTAACGGACATATCGCGAAATGGTGCGGGGCGTGGTTGGGGGCATGGCGCGGCGGTTCATGCTCTGCTAACCCCCGGCTTGCAAGGGCACAGTCGAAACAGGTCATCGCCGAAGCAGGAGGAATTACGTGAGCAAGGGCATCCGGGGCAGGGTTTCGCGCAAGGTGCGCGGCGCGATGCTGATAGCGAGCCTGGCGGGCATGGCCACGGCCTCGATCCCCGCACACGCGCAGTTCTCAGACAGTCACGATTTCCTTGAGGCGGTGAAAAAGCGCGACGGCGAAAAGGTCACCAACTTCCTGAACGAACCGGGCACGCAGATCGTCAACACCCGCAATTCCACCACGGGCAAGACCGCGCTGCACATCGTCGTCGAACGGCGCGACCTGCTGTGGCTCCGGTTCCTGATCCAGCACGGTGCCGATGTGAACCTGCGCGACGTGAAAGGCATCAGCCCGCTGATGGAAGCGGTGAATCTGGGCTGGAACGAAGGCGTGGACGAACTGATCAAGCACGGCGCCAAGGTGGACGATACCGACGATACCGGCACGACCCCGCTGATCAACGCGGTTCACCGGCGCGACGTGGCGATGGCGCGCACGCTGATCGCGGCGGGCGCCAATCCCGACAGGCCGGACAATTCGGGCCGCTCCGCACGCGATTACGTGCAACTCGACGGGCCGGGAAATCCGGTTTACGACGTGATCGACCGGATCAAGAAGGGATCGGTGGAAAGCAAGAAGACCTACGGCCCTTCGTTCTGACAGATTCGAATTGCGCCCGTTGAGATTCCGCCGCAGGTGAAAACGATGTCCGTCGCGCCAGACGCCACCCTTGACGAAATCCGCATTGCGCTGGCCCCGGCGATTGCCGATGCGGCGGTGTTCGACGGCTGGACCGGGGCGGCGCTGGATTCGGCCGCAGAACTGGAAGACGTGGACCCGGCGGTTGCGCGGCTTGCCTTTGAAGGCGGCGCGATGGCGATGATCGGCGCGTGGATCGAATCGATCGATGCCGAAATGGCGGCGGCGCTGCCCGCCGAGGAACTGGCGAAGCGCAAGATAAGGGAGCGTATTCGCGACCTGGTGCGCTTCCGGCTGGACGCGCTGGAAGGCAGGGAAGAGGCGCTGCGCCGCGCGCTGGCGATCATGGCCATGCCGCAGAACGTGCCCGCCGCGCTGAAGCACGGCTGGCACAGCGCCGACCTGATGTGGCGGCTCGCCGGCGATACGGCGACCGATTACAACCACTATTCCAAGCGCACCATCCTGGGATCGATCTATGCCGCGACACTGGCGGTATTCGCCGAGGACAAGAGCGAAGGCCACGCGGAGGCCCATGCCTTCCTCGACCGGCGGATCGAAGGCGTGATGAAGTTCGAAAAGGCCAAGGCGCAGTTCCTGAAGCCGCGCGACGAAAACTTCAGCATGATGCGTCTGCTGGGCCGGCTGCGCTATCCCGCAAGCTGACCGGCATCGGACCGATCGGGCGGAATTTGTCCGCGCCGCCTATCACGCCGCCTATATGGAATAGCCGAACCTGTCCCAAATCCCGCGGCCATAGCGGCGCTGTTCCTGCCCCGCGATATAGCGATCGTTGCTGTTTTTCAGCGTGGCGAAGCGCCCGGCGCTGGCCAGCGGTTCGTCGCGCGGTTCCATCCATTCGCCTATCGGCGTTGCCGCCAGCGCGGCTTCGGGATCGATGCAGAAATCCTCATAGCGCACGACGCAGGTATCGCGCGGATCGAATTCTGCATGGGCCAGCGCATGGGCGGTGTGCCAGTGTTCGACCAGATGTTCGACCGGGGATCGCGTCCATTTCAGCGTGGCGGCGGCAACGGCGCGCGGATCGCGGACCATCACGATGAAGCGCGCGCCGGGAAACGTCGCGCGCAACCAGGCGATCTTGGTAAGGTTGGGCGGGCTCTTTTCCAGCAGCGTCGACGACCGGCCGACGACATAGCGTTGCCAACTGCGCAGTATCCTTTCGCGCGGGGTGCGCGATGTCGCCAGCTTCGCCACTTCGCGGCGCATCGCCGCGCTGAAGGCAAAACGGCCCGGCCCGCCAAAGCGCCTGTCTTCCGAATAGACGTCTTGCAGGTGCTGCCCTTCGCTTTCGGGCACATCCGCGCGAAGGTGGGAAACGTGGTAGTGCGCGTGGATATAGTCTTCCAGCAATGTCGTGCCCGACCTGTGAAGGCCGCAGATGAACACGATCCGGTCGATCTTCGGATCGGCGGCATAGGCGACGCCGGGCAGGCGCATGTCCGTTTGCGCCACAAGCCGCTTCAGCACGGGGACACGGCGCACCAGGCGCACAAAACGCCATTTGAGATAGGGAATCGCGGGTTGCGCGGGCCGGGCGTTGCCGGGGCGAGTGGGCACCGCATTGGCCGGGGGCCGCGTCGCAGGCGGGGCCGCAACGCTTCCCGGTGCCAGTCCGTCGCGGCGCGTCGCGGACGCATCGCGTGGCGAATGGGCAAGGCGCGACGCCTTGCCGGCAAAAGTGCCGATCCCGATCTCCATGGCGCAAAACATGGACTTTCGGGCCGCGCAGGGCAATCCGCTTGCGGTAAGCGGTGCGGCGGCGATTACGGATTGTTACACACTGTTGTTGATTTTGAACCCGATTTTGAACGCAGCTTTCCCGGCTGATACACAAAATTACGCTCAGTTTCGGTGATTTGCCCGTCCCGACCGCAGGTTAACGACGCAATGTCCGTTTCGGATGAAAAATGGCACGGCCCGGGCGCGGCAATTTGACTTCGATCAATTATTGCGAATGACTTGCAATATGTCCGCCGATCTGGCAGCGGACGGCTCGTGACACTTGACCAGCTTCCCCTTGGCAGCACCGCGCGGATCGTCGCGGTGGATTGGGATCTCCTCGTTCCCGAGGAAGGGCAGCGCCTGCGCGCGCTGGGAATCGACGAAGGGGCGCAGGTCAGCCTTGCCTATCGCGGCATCCTTGCCGGGCGCGATCCCCTGGCGATAGAGATCGGCCGGATGACGATCGCGCTGCGCCGCATCCATGCCGCCGCGATGGCCGTGGAAATTCTGGAAATCGCAGGGGCGCAATGACCCGTGGACCGTTGATCGCCGCGCTGGTGGGCAATCCCAACGCCGGGAAAAGCGCCCTGTTCAATGCCCTGACCGGCGCGCGTCAGAAAATCGCCAACTATCCGGGCGTTACGGTCGAGCGCAAAGCAGGGCGCCTGACGCTTCCGACCGGTGAGCCGGTGGAACTGATCGACTTGCCCGGTTCCTATGGCATGGCCGCGACCAGCCCCGACGAGGAAGTGACCCGCAAGGTCGTGATGGGGGAGCAGGAAGGCCAGGCCCGCCCCGATGTGCTAATCGTCGTGCTCGATGCATCGAACCTGGAACAGCACCTTGTCTTCGCGCAGGAGATCATCGAACTCGGCCTGCCGACGGTGGTCGCGCTCAATATGCTCGACCTGGCGGAGCGTGACGGGCTGACGATCGATCCCAAGGCGCTGGAAGTGGCGCTGGGCGTGCCGGTGATCCCCACCGTCGCGGTGCGCCGCAGGGGCCTTGGCGAACTGGGCGAGGCGATCGGCAGCGCGCGTGACAGCCACCGCGCGCCGGACCATCACCGCCCGCACGTGACGCTGCCCGAAAGGCGGATGCTGGCGCGCGAGATGGCGCAGGGCGCGATCCTTTCGGAAACCGCCAGGCACCGCATCCACGCGCGGATGGACAAGGTGCTGCTCAACCCGTGGCTCGGCCCGCTGATCCTTCTCGCGCTGCTGTTCGTGGTGTTCCAGGCGGTGTTCACCTGGGCCACGCCGTTCGTCGATGCGCTGGACGGCGGCGCCACGGCGCTGGCGGACGTGGTTCGCGCCACGCTGCCGCCGTCGCTGTTTCGCGACCTGCTGACCGATGGCGTGATCGCCGGGGTCGGATCGGTCGTGGTGTTCCTGCCGCAGATCCTGATCCTGTTCTTCTTCATCCTGACGATGGAGGCGACCGGATACATGGCGCGGGCCGCCTTCCTGATGGACCGGCTGATGGCTTACGTGGGGCTGTCGGGGCGAAGCTTCATCCCGCTGCTTTCCAGCTTTGCCTGCGCGATACCCGGCATCATGGCCACGCGCAGCATCTCGGACCCCAAGGACCGGCTGACCACGATCCTGATCGCTCCGCTGATGACCTGTTCGGCGCGGCTGCCGGTCTATGCGGTGATTATCGCCGCGTTCATTCCCAACACGAAAGTCGGGCCGGGTATCGGGTTGCAGGGGCTGGTCCTGTTCGGCCTCTATATCTTCGGCATCATCGGCGCGATGATCGTGGCGATGGTGCTGCGCCGCTCTGTCACCAAGGGGGCGGCCAGCGGCTTCATCATGGAACTGCCGAAATACCAGCTGCCCACGCTAAAGGATCTTGCGCTGGGCCTGTGGCAGCGCGCGTGGATATTCCTGCGCCGTGCGGGCACGATCATCTTCACCGCCACGGTCGTTCTGTGGCTGCTGCTCAACTTCCCGCGCGCGCATCCGGGGCAGGACCAGGTCGATGCTTCCGTGGCCGGGCATCTGGCGAACGGACTGGCCGTGGTGGTAGAGCCGATCGGCTTCAACCGCGATATCGCGCTGGCGCTGATCCCGGCGATGGCCGCGCGCGAGGTTGCCGTCTCCAGCCTGGCGACGACTTATGCGGTATCGTCAAACGACGAAGCGGCCACCGATACGGCGCTTGTCTCGCAACTGCGTTCGCGCTGGAGCCTGCCCACCGCGCTGGCCTTCCTGGCGTGGTTCGTGTTCGCGCCGCAGTGCCTTTCCACCATCGCCGTGACGCGGCGAGAGACAAATGGGTGGAAATGGCCCGGCTTCATGTTGGCTTACCTGTTCACCCTCGCCTACATCTTTGCGGGAATCACCTATTGGAGCGCGATGGCGCTCGGTCTTTAGAATCTCGCGAGAGGAAGTGCGGAACAATGGCAGGCAGCGTCAACAAGGTCATCCTCGTCGGTAATCTCGGCGCAGATCCGGAAGTGCGCACCTTCCAGAACGGTGGCCGCGTGTGCAACTTGCGCATCGCCACCAGCGAGAACTGGAAGGACCGCGACGGTAACCGCCAGGAACGCACCGAATGGCACAGCGTGGCGATCTTTTCCGAAGGGCTGGTGGGCGTTGCCGAACGCTATCTGCGCAAGGGCAGCAAGGTCTATATCGAAGGCCAGCTTCGCACCCGCAAATGGCAGGACCAGAACGGGCAGGACCGCTATTCGACCGAAGTCGTGCTGCAAGGCCCCGGCGCAACGATGACCATGCTGGACGGCGCACAGGGCGGCGGCGGTGGTGGCGGTCAGCGCGGCGGTGGCGGCGGCTGGAACGACGGCGGCTCGGGCGGCGGCTCACGCGGGGGTGCATCGGGCGGCGGCTGGAACCAGGGCGGCGGCGGATCGCAGGGCGGTTCGGGCGGCGGCGGCTTCTCCGACGATCTGGACGACGATATTCCGTTCTGATGCGATGCGCACGGCTCCGGCCATCCTGACGGATGATCAGCCGGCAGGCGTCAATTCACCCCGTTTCGCGCCGGGGCTTCGCGCGCCCTTGCTGCTCCCGCTCGTTCAGGCCGTGCTTTTTCAGGCAGTGGCGTAGCTGGTCGTATGTAAGGCCCAGCGCCCTGGCGGTCTTGCGCTGGTTATAGCGGTGCTTGCCAAGGTGGTGTTCCAGGATCGCCCGTTCGTGGGCGTCCACCGCGCCGCGCAAGTCGCCTATCGTATCGTAATCGAACGGCAGGGCCGGTGCGGGCGCGGCCTGGCCCGCCGCTTTCGCGGTATCGTTTGCCGGATCGGGAGCGACCGGCCCGCTTTCCGGCTTCCACGGGCTGTCGAACGGATCGAACTGCACGTGGGCGATCGCGCTTGCCCAGTCGTCCCAGCGATAAACCGCGCGTTCCACCACGTTGCGCAGTTCGCGCACGTTGCCGGGCCAGGGATATTCCTCCAGCGCCTGCGCGGTGTGGTCTGCAAAGCCGGGCCAGGCTTCCCATCCCAGCTCGGCGGCCATGCGGCGGCCGAAAAAGTCGGCCAGCACCCCCACGTCGCCTTCGCGGGCGCGCAGCGGGGGCAGGGTGATGACTTCAAAGCTCAGCCGGTCGAGCAGGTCGGCGCGAAAGCGGCCTTCCTCTACCGCGCGCGGCAGGTCTTCGTTGGTCGCGCCGACGATGCGCACGTCCACCCGGCGGGGCTTAGATGCGCCGATGCGCGTCACTTCGCCATATTCGATCGCGCGCAGCAGCCGCTCTTGCGCGGCCATCGAAAGCGTGCCCAGTTCGTCAAGGAACAGGGTGCCCTTGTCGGCTTCCTCGAAGCGCCCCTCGCGCGCGCGCATCGCGCCGGTGAAGGCGCCGGCTTCGTGGCCGAACAGTTCCGCCTCTATCAGCGTTTCGGGCAGGGCGGCGCAGTTCATGATGATCAGCGGTTCGTCCCACCGCGTGGACAGGCGGTGCAGGCGTTCGGCGATCAGTTCCTTGCCTGTTCCGCGTTCTCCGATCACAAGGACGGGGCGCCGCATCGGCGCGGCGCGGCTGGTGCGTTCGACCGCATCGAGAAAAGGGCCCGACTGGCCTACGAACTGCGTGTTGCGTTCCATTGCCGATCCATAGCAAATTTTCCCAATATTGCGAGAAAATTCCCAAGTCGTTCGTCGAATTGCCCTGCCAGAACCGCGTAATCCGGCGATTTTCGCAGTTTGGCACACCCCTTGCTAAATCATGAACAAACACTGGAACACGCCCTGCGGGGCAGCAAATTCGAACGACGGAGACCCCCATCATGTACACCACCGGTTTCTTCTCGACCACCCTGGGCCGCGCGGCCCTGGCCAGCATCCTGGCGATGGTCGCGATGAACTGCGTCGCGCTGTCGAGCCAGTTGCGCGCCGAACCCGCCGCGTTCGCGTCGGGCACGACGGGCGTGACGATCAGCGGCGAGTTGGCGTGAGCGAGGAACGCACACCCATAGGGCCGGGGCGCGCCAGCCCCCCGACCGGCGACGAAGCCCCCCGTCGCCGCGCCCCGGCCCGACCTTCCCGTTTCGACGAGGAGCTGGAAGCGCTGCGCACAGGCCAGCGCGATTCCCGTCCCACTTTCACCACCGGAGTATCTTTCATGGGCATATTCTCGCGGACGCGCGACATCATTGCCGCCAACTTCAACGACCTTCTCGACAAGGCCGACGACCCGGCCAAGATGATCCGCATGATCATCCTCGAAATGGAGGAAACGCTGGTCGAAGTCCGCGCCAGCGCGGCGCGCACCATTGCCGACCAGAAAGAGATGCACCGCCACACGGTGAAGCTCGACAAGCTTCAGGCCGACTGGGCGGACAAGGCGCAGCTCGCGCTGTCGAAGGGCCGCGAAGACCTGGCTCGTGCGGCGCTGGTCGAAAAGAAGAAGGCCGCCGACATGGCAGACCAGCTGAAGGCCGAGATCGTGGTGCTCGACGATGCGCTGCGCGCCTATGAGCAGGACATCGAAAAGCTGCAGAACCGCCTGCGCGAAGCGCGCAGCCGCCAGACGGCCATCGCCGCGCGGCTGGAAAGCGCGGAAAACCGGGTGAAGCTGCGTACGCTGCTTTCGACCGAGCGCGTGGACGACGCGATGGCGCGCTTCGACCAGCTGGAACGCCGCGTGGACTATGCCGAAGGCCGCGCTGACGCGCTGAGCCTGGCCGACAGCAACCAGACACCGTCGCTCGCCGACGAGATCTCGGCCCTCGAAGGGGCGGACAAGATCGACGAGGAACTGGAAGAAATGAAGCGCGCGCTCGGCCAGGGCGGCGAGACGAAGGAGGACTGATCCGTGCTTGACGACCTTATCCCCGTGTTGGCGATCGTCACGCTCTTCATCGGTCTGCCGTGGCTGATCTTCCACTATATTACCAAGTGGAAAACCGCCGCCACGCTGACCACCGGCGATGAAGCGCTGCTGGAAGAGCTCTACCAGCTTGCCCGCCGCCTGTCGGACCGGATGGAAACGGTCGAGCGGCTGGTTGCCGCCGACAACCCCGAATTCAAACCCTCTCGCCTGACGCAGATCCAGGAGATGGATGAACAGCCCCTGCGCGAGCTGGACCGCTTGCTCGCCGAAAAGGAAAGGACGCCCAAGTGAACAGCCCCCGCACCCGCTTCTACCGCGACAAGCTTCACGGCAAGATCATGGGCGTGTGTTCCGGCATCGCCGACTACACCGGCGTCGATGTCCTGTGGATACGGCTTGGCGCGGTGCTGCTGACGATCAGCGGCCTGGCCGGGATCACCATCCCCGCCTACATCATCATCGGCCTGTTCGCGGCCAATAAGCCCGAACATCTTTACGGCAGCCAGGAAGAACAGAAATTCTGGCAGGGCGTGCGCCAGTCGCCGGCCCGCACCGCCCGTGAGGTTCGCGCGCAGTTCCGCGATATCGACCGCCGCCTGGCCGATGTGGAGCACTATTACGTTTCATCCAACCCGCGCCTGTCCGCAGAGATCGAACGGCTGCGCTGATACCCCGTGCCGGGGGATGTTTGAGGGGAGTTTTCTGACATGGACGCCGGAGTTATTGGCGCGCTGATCCCGATCTTCGCGCTCTCCATCCCGATTGTCGCGATCATCGCGCGGCACCGCACCAAGATCATGCAGATGCAGATCGAGGCTGCCGCGAACCAGACCGCCGAAAAGGCCGCGCAATACGCCTCGCACACGCAGGAGCTGGAAGAGCGGGTGCGCGTCCTGGAACGCATCGTCACCGACAAGGGCTATGACGTCGGCACCCAGATAGACGCGCTGCGCGACGCCCGCGAGATCGACCGCCAGATAGAAGCCCTGAAGGGCGACCCCGCGAAAGAGGAGCGCGCGCAATGAGCCCCGCAGCCATCCCGATCCTGAACACGGTCCTGCCCTTTGCCGCGATCGTGAGTGTTGCCGGCGTGGGCGGGTGGGTCGTCACCACCTGGATGCGCATCAAGAACGGCTATCCGCTCGACGGTGCATGGGGACAGGCGGTCTATCCGAAGACAGACCGCGAATCGGTAGAGCGCGTAAAGCTGCTTACGCAGGAAAACGCGCAGCTCCGCGCCGAACTGGGGTCGGTGAAAGACCGGCTCGCCAATGTCGAGCGCATCGTCACGGACGGCGGCTATCATCTCGACCGCCAGATCGAGGCGCTTCGCGGCGAAAGCGACCCCGCGGACAAGGAAACGCAGCAATGAGCGCGGCGGACACAATGGCGCTGCTCGGCATGGTCGTGCTCGTCATCGTGCTGATCGGCGTGGCCGGCGACGTTTACAAGCGCCGCCTGGCCTTCAAGGAGCGCGAGCTTGAACTGATGAGCAAGAGCAGCGCCCAGGAAGCCGCGCAGTTCGCCGCGCAGGCCGAACGCCTGGAACAAAGGGTGCGCGTGCTTGAACGCATCGCCACCGATGCCGATGCGGGCAAGGCGGGGGCGGACATCGCGGCGCAGATCGAAGGTCTGCGCGATCCTGCCGTCAACTGAACCGAATTTCGCCAAGGAGTAACGTGTCGTGAGTTTCTGGAGCGCCATTGTCCTGATCGTCGCCATTGTCGCGTTCGCGAAGATGCGAGGCGCGCGGTTCGGGGTGCACGTGCACGACCGCGAGCAATCCCGCCCGCCGCAGGTCGACGAAAGCTATACGCGAGAGCTTGAACGCGAAGTCGCCGACTTGCGCGAACGCGTGAAGGTTCTGGAACGCATCGCCACGGACGGGCGCGACACGAAGCGCCTTGCCAGCGAAATCGAATCGCTGCGCGACAGCTGAACCGCACTGGATACCGGGAGAACGCCATCATGGCCGCCGAACCTGTAATCATCGCAGCCGCCGCCCTTGCCGGGCTGCTGATCGCCGCCGCCGCTTTCCTGAAGGCGTGGACGGGCTGGCTCCAGCTGAAGGCGCGCGAGCTTGACCTGCATCGCCCCCATGCAGAAGGCGGTGCGCCCGCCGGCATGGCGCGGATCGAGATCGCGGACCTGAAAGAGCGCATCCGCAAGCTGGAAGCCATCGCATCGGGAGTGGACCTGTGAACACCGTGATCGTGCAAAGAAGCGCGGGCGGCGCGGCCAAGGCCGGAATCGGCTTCGGCAGCGCGCTGGCCATCGCGATTTCGTGGAGCGTCAACCACTCGGTGATCTGGGCGATCATCCAGGGCCTGCTCTCCTGGTTCTACGTAATCTATTACGTGTTCACCCGGCCCGGCGGCGTCTGGGGCTGATTGCGCGGCGGCATCGTTTCCGGCAAGGCCGCTGTTGGACGAAGGTGCACATGGCCCCGGCTTCCGCTGAACTGGCGTTTGGGTTAGAGCGCGGACCATGCGCAGCCTTGACGATATCCGCGAAGAATACGAATTCCTTGACGGCGACGACCGCTATCGCCTGCTGATAGAGCTTGGGCGGGAGCTTGAGCCAATGCCCGATCCGCTGAAGACGGACGCCACGCTGGTACGTGGCTGTTCGGCCAGCGTCTGGGTCTATCCGGTGGGTGAAGACGGCGGGAAGCTGCACTTCCTGGCCGACAGCAACGCGGCGATCACCAAGGGTATCGTCGCGCTGGTGCTGTCCGCCGTGCAGGACCGGCCGGCGCAAGAGGTTGCCGCGATGGACGTGGCCGCCGCGCTGGACCCATTCGACCTGAAAAACCAGCTTTCCTCCAACCGCACGCAGGGCGTTCCGAACATGATCGCGCTGGTAAAGCAGCACGCGGCGCGCCTCGCCGCCGGTGCCGATTAGGCCGGTGACCTTCCGCGAGCATCCGCTGCGGCGACAGGTCGTTGGCGAAATGCATTTGCGCCGCTGGCCGCCGCTCGGCGTGCCGGGCACGATCTTGCAATGGGTGCGGACGGTGGCGGAGGACGAGCGCGCCGCCGAAGCCGCGCTGATAGAGCGGGGCGCCACGCTGCTTCCGGGCGATAATCCGCGCCACAAGGCGGGCACGCTGGCGGACGGCATATCGTTCGTGTGGGAAGGGCACAGCGAAGGCAGCAGCCTTGCGATCTTCGTCAGCCGCGCGGACACCGCGTGCTTCCATTCGCCGGAACAATGCGCGGACCTGGCCCCGCTGATCGCCTGGGCCGAGGCCATGCCGGGCGAAGTGATCCGCGCAACCCGCATCCACCTGGCGGCGGACGAGGCTTGCGCGCAGGCGGTGGTGGACGCGACCGGATTCGATCCGCTGGAAATGGTTTCCTGCCACGTCGGCGCGGGATCGCGGCTGTGGTCCGATTTCCGCGTCCAGCCCGATGGCTATGGCCGGCTGGTAATCGCCGCCAACGGGGCCGAGCCGCACGATTTTTCCCGCCTGGTGAAGCGGGTGCAGGAACTGGGAAACTATCGCAACATGGCGCTGATCGGGTTGCCGCCCGCGCGCGCGGCGTGGCCAACGCTGAATGCGGTGGAAGCGCAGCTGCGCGAACTGGGCGCGCAAGTGTCCGACCCGGCGGTTACGGACGACCGGCTGCTGGCCGATTTATCCGACCTGTCGCTGGAACTGGTGTCGGTCGCCACATCGGTCAATTACCGGATGAGCGCGACCGCCGCCTATGCGCGGCTGGTGGAAGAGCGGCTGGACGAACTGGACGTGAAGCCCATCGCCGGATTCCAGTCGCTTTCGGAGTTCAACCGGCGCCGCTTCCTGCCCGCCGTGCGCACCTGCGCGGCGCTGACCGATCGCGAACGGCAGCTTTCGCTGCGCGCGCAGCAGCTTTCCTCCCTGCTTCGCGTGCGGATCGAGACGCGGATCGAAAACCAGAACGCGCAGTTGCTGGGATCGATGGAACGCTCTGTCGGGATGCAGTTGCGCCTGCAGGAACTGGTAGAGGGCCTGTCGGTCGTCGCGCTCAGCTATTACGCGATCAGCCTTGTCCACTATGTGCTGAAGGGGCTTGAGACGCGCTGGCATTTCGATGAGGCGGTGGTGATCGCGGTGCTGATCCCGATCACGGTGCTGGCGGTGTGGGCGCTGGTCCATCGCCTGAAGCATCGCCTGCTGGGCGGAAGTGACGGGCACTAGTGGATTGATTTTGACATTTGCTTCCCCCCAGCCGGATAGCGAGGTTGCAAATGTCAAAATCGAAAAATACACTAGAATCATAATATTGCTAGTGGTCCGAAAAGATTCTGACATTTGTCGCTACCCAGCCGGCAGGGATGCAAATGTCAGAATCGGACCACTAGATCCTGACGCCGGGAATTGCGCCCGGTCGAGTCGGAAGCCTATGCTGCGCGAACCAGCGGACAAGTGGAGGACGACGACATGATCGAGGTGCTTTCCGGTTTTCCCGAGGACGTCGCCGCATTCGCCTGTCACGGCAAGGTGACGCGCGAGGAATACGAATCCGTGCTGATCCCCGCGCTGGAAGCCCGGTTCAGGGAACACAACCGGCTGCGGCTCTATTACGAAGTGGCCGACGATTTCGACGTGATCCAGTTCGGCGCGATGTGGGACGATTTTCTTGAGGGCATGAAGCACCTCTTGCAGTGGGACCGCATCGCCGTGGTCACCGATGTGCAGTGGATACACATGACGATCCGCGGCTTCGGCTTCTTCGTGCCCGCGCCGCTGCGGGTGTTCCCGCTTTCGGAAAAGGACGAGGCGCGAAGCTGGATCACCGCCGCTTGAACGACGGAGACAGGGCCACAAACGAAAGTCCGCCGGGCCGGGACGTTCCCGAAACCCGGCGCGCACGGCTGCGCCGCCACCTGTGGATGGCGTGCGGCATCCTGTCGGTCGCGCTGGGGGCGATCGGCGCGTTCGTGCCGGTCATGCCGACCACGATCTTCCTGATAATCGCGCTGTTCTGCTTCGCCCGCAGCCATCCGGAGTGGGAGCAGCGCCTGCTGGATCACCCGCGCCACGGCCCCACCTTGCGCGCCTGGCGCGAACGCCGCGCCATTCCGCGTGCGGGCAAGGTGGGCGCGCTGGGCACGATGGCGCTGAGCGTTGCAGCGACCGGGCTTCTTGCCGGGTGGAAATGGGCGCTGATCCCGCTGGGCGTGATGGCGACGGTGGGCCTGTGGATCGCGACGCGTCCCGAATAGGGCGGCGGCGGATGTCGATGCGATTGGATCGGATGCATCGGGATTTGCGATCAAGGGCCACGGGCCGCTAAGTCTCTTTCGGCGGATATACGTCAGCCCGGCTTTGGCAAATCACGAGGATTCCGATGGCAACCCCCGGTCCGGATCGCACCCCTGAAAATGCAGGCGGGGAAGATGCTGGCAAAGCAGCCGCCGAAAACAAGCCGGTGACCGCGGCCAATCGCTTTCTCGACCATTCGGCGAATGAGCGCACGTTCCTCGGCTGGGTCAGGGTCGCACTGTCCATTCTGGCCATCGCGCTGGTTCTGGAGAAGCTGGACGTGCAGAAAGAATCCAGCAAGGCCGATATCCGCCTGTTGGGCGCGACGGCGGTCGTGGGTGTGCTGGTCCTGCTGGGCGCGACGCTGAAATACCTGCGTATCCGCGCGCGGATTATCGCGGGTGAGGAACCCGATCATGGCATCCCGCTGCTCGATATCGCGCTCGCCTTCGCAATCGTCGTGATGTTCGCGGCGCTGCTGGCGACGCATTTTGTGGCGTGATGGAACAGCGGCGCGGTAATCTGGTCGCGGCCCGCCACGTCCTATCGCCAGCGCAGCAGCGCGAACAACTGCCGCCGCCACGGCCACAGCAGCACCGCGTTGCACAGCACCGTCAGCGCGCCGAACACGTATTCCACCACGCCGGGATCGAGCACGAAGTTCCAATAGGCGATCACCACGGTCAGCGGCGCGCAGGCCAGCGCGGCGGGCAGGACCGCACGGTTCGCCAGCACAGCCAGCGCGATCAGCACTTCCATCGCCTTGATCCAGGCGAACAGACCCGAATGGATCATCGCCAGCGTGAACTCGCGCGCCAGCGGCGTGTGCCCCAGCGGCTGAAGGTTGAAGGGCGTGAAATACTCTATGCCGGAAAACAGGAACCACCCGCCAAACACCACGCGCACCGTGGTATAGAGCCAACTGCGCCGAAACCCGCCTGCCAATCGATCCTCCGCTCTTTATCGTAACGACCGTTATAGTCACCGGGACGTGCTGGCAAGGGCCGGGCCTCTTTCAAACCCGAGTAGCAACGTCAGGGCCAAAGTTGGCGGGGTCGGGCCGCGACCCCTTCGCCCGTCATCCCAGCGAAAGCTGGGATCGCTCCCGTCAAGGCGATATGTTCGAAAACGTCGCTCCACCCTGGATTGGCATTCTCGATCAATTCAATCTCGATCAGTTCAATTTTCCACGCCCATGCGATGTTGCATGACACGAGCGGACAAATCGGAAGTAACCCCGATATACGGAACGCCATCGCGCTTTTTGGTCATGATATAGACCCAGCCGCCCACAGCAGTTTGCCAGCACGGAGCCGACAACGATCCCAGCTTTCGCTGGGATGACGGGTGCGGGAAGGGAAACGTCCGCTAAGGGGGGCGGTCAGGCAGCTTTGTTGCCGAGAAGCGTAGATAGCGGACGTTGAGCCATCCGATCAAATTTGCCCACGCCGCCTAGTCTTCTGACAGCGAAGTCACGTATCCGCGCGCATCGTCGCTGCCGGGCGTTCGGACTTCGGCGAGTCCCGCTTTGCGCTGGGCTTTCAACTCTGCCTTCAGCCTCGCCGGATCGCGTGCGAAGACGAAGCCGAAGCTGACGCCGCCGTGCTTGCCGATCGTCGCGTGGTGCAGCTTGTGCGCCTGCACCAGCCGCCGGGCATAACCGCGCCTCGGCACCCACCGGAACCAGCGCTGGTGGACCAGCCCATCGTGCACCAGCGTATAGATCACGCCATAGAACAGCACGCCCAGCCCGATCCACGTGCCCGGCGCCCACGCGCTATTGCCCATGATGAGCGGGCTGCCGATGGCGAAGAAGGTGATGCTGATCGCTGCGCCGACGAGGGCGTAGAGGTCATTCTTCTCGAAGAATCCGTCGTGTGGTTCGTGGTGATCGCGGTGCCAGCCCCACCCGAAGCCGTGCATCACGTATTTGTGGCTGACCCACGCGACGCACTCCATGGCGATCACGGACGCAACAACGATCAGGGCGGCAACAAGCGGCGGCATGACTGCCTTATAGCGCCGCCCGCGCGCGGCGACACCACCTAACCGGCCTGCCAGGGCGCGACATTTTCTTACAAAGCTACACGATCCTGCGACCGGTCATTTTACGGGCGTTCATGTTTACGGCGATATTTCTGAATGCACGGAACGACCCCGTGGATTGAAGAAGGAAGCAGAACCATGCGCAACGTGATGAAGATCGCCGCCCCCGCCCTGATCGCCGCGATGGGCCTTGGCGCCGCCATGCCCGCCCAGGCGGCCACGCCCTATCACCGGGTGGACGGCTATCACCGGGCGGACAACGCCAACTGGCGCGAAGCCCGCCAGATATCCAACCGGATCGACCAGCTTCAGCGGCTGGTCAACCGCGCGGACCGGCGTGACGGTATCTCGCGGCGCGAAGCGCGCGGCCTTCGGCAGGATGTCAATCAACTGCGCCGCACCTATAACGCCTATAGCCGCAACGGGCTGAGCCACCGCGAAGCGCGACTGCTCGATCGCCGGATAGACCGCGTGAAGGCGCGCCTCCAGATCGAACGGCACGATCGCAACGGCCGTGACAATTTCCGCCGCCGGTAAGGCGCGAAGAATGCGGTAATTGCCGCAACGGGTAACAAAATTGCCCGAATGATAGTGAAGGCGCGCTCTTTCCTGCTTGAATTGCGGGGAGGGCGCGCCTAACCGCGCCATATGCCGAAAAATCCCCAAGCCCCGCGCACGCTGTACGAAAAGATCTGGGACGCCCACGAGGTTGAACGCCGCGACGACGGCACCTCGCTGATCTATATCGATCGCCACCTGGTCCATGAAGTGACCAGCCCGCAGGCGTTCGAGGCGCTGCGCGCATCGGGCCGCAAGGTGCGCCGCCCGGACCTGACGCTGGCGGTGCCCGATCACAACCTGCCCACCACCGCGCGGCTCGATGCCGAAGGCAAGCGCCTGCCCATCGCCGATCCGCAAAGCGCGGCCCAGCTTGCCGCGCTGGAAAGGAACGCGCCCGAAGCGGGCATCCGCTATATCGGGCCGACCGACCTTGAACAGGGCATCGTCCACGTCGTCGGGCCGGAGCAGGGGTTTTCGCTGCCGGGCGCGACCATCGTCTGCGGTGACAGCCACACCGCCTGCCACGGCGGCATCGGCGCGCTGGCTTTCGGTATCGGCACCAGCGAGGTCGAACACGTGCTGGCCACGCAGACGTTGCAACTGAAGCGTTCGAAGACGATGGAAGTACGCGTCGACGGAGAGCTTGGTCCCGGTGTGACCGCCAAGGACGTTGTCCTGCACATCACCGGTGTGCTGGGCGCGGCGGGCGGCACCGGCCACGTGATCGAATATACCGGCTCCGCCATTCGCGGCCTTTCCATCGAGGGGCGGCTGACCGTTTCCAACATGGCGATCGAACACGGCGCGCGCGCCGGGCTGATCGCGCCCGATGAAAAGACCTTCGAATACGTGAAGGGCCGCCATTTCGCGCCCAGGGGGGGCGATTGGGACGCGGCCGTGGAATGGTGGAAGAGCCTCGCCACCGATCCGGGCGCGCAATACGACCGGCAGGTGCTGATAGACGCGGCGCAGATCGCGCCCAGCGTCACCTGGGGCACCAGCCCGGAAGACGTTGTGCCGATCACGGGCAGCGTGCCCGATCCCGCCAGCTTCCCCGATCCTTCAAAGCAGGACGCGGCGCGCAAGTCGCTGGATTACATGGGGCTTGAACCCGGCCAGCGCATGACCGACGTGGCCGTGCAGAACGTGTTCATCGGATCGTGCACCAACAGCCGCATCGAAGACCTGCGCGCCGCCGCCGCCGTGCTGAAAGGCAGGCACAAGGCGGAAGGCGTGAAATGGGCCATCGTGGTGCCCGGATCGGGGCTTGTGAAGAAGCAGGCCGAGGAAGAAGGGCTTGACCGCATCTTCATGGACGCGGGCCTTGAATGGCGAGAGCCGGGCTGCTCGGCCTGTCTGGGCATGAACCCCGACAAGGTGCCAGCGGGCGAGCGCTGCGCATCGACCAGCAACCGCAATTTCGTGGGCCGGCAGGGGCCGGGTGCGCGCACGCACCTTGTCAGCCCAGCGATGGCGGCCGCCGCGGCGGTTACCGGCCGGTTGGCCGACGTGCGCGAACTGGCGGAAGCACAGGCCTGACCCGCAAGGCCTCATTCGGTCCGCACGTATCGCCGCGCACGCGCGTTCTGGTGCTCGGCAGCCTTCCGGGCGAGGCGTCGCTGCGCCAGCAGCGTTACTATGCGCATCCGTCCAACCGTTTCTGGCACCTTGCCGGTGCGGTGATCGGGGTGGACCTGCCCGCGCTCGGTTACGAAGCGCGGCTTCGCGCGCTGGACGACGCGGGGATCGGGCTGTGGGACACCATCGCCAGCGCGCGGCGCGAAGGCAGCCTGGATACCGCGCTGCGCGAGATCGAGGCGCGGCCGCTGGCCGACTTCGTGGCCGCGCTGCCCCAATTGCGCGCGGTGGCTTTCAACGGCGCGGCCTCGGCCAGCATCGGGCGGCGACAACTGGGCGAACCGGACGGGCTGACACTGGTTGACCTGCCGTCCAGCAGCGCCGCCAACGCCGCCATGCCGCTGGCGGAAAAGCAGGCGCGCTGGGATATCCTGCGGAAATTCCTCGATTGAACCTTGCAAAGCCGCCCGGCCCAAACCCATATCGAAGGAAGTGGAATTGCAGGGAGCATGGCGTGAGCGACACTGACGAAAAGGGCGGCTGGACCGAAAAGGCGGCTCTTGCAGGGGCGGCAATCGGCTCCGCGGCGCTGGCTGCCGCGCTGCTTTATGCCTCTCGCCGCCGTGAAAAGAACACGAAGCCCACCGCGCCGCCGCCGCATCCGGAAGACGCGCCCGAAACCGATTGACGGGCGCGGCGCCGCAATCCTGTTGCGCAAAGGTGCATCTGGACTGTTGCGATCTTGCGCATCGGGCCTATAGCGGCGGCATGGAACCTGTGAGCACGATAGACGGCCGCGCGATCCCCTTCGGCCGCAAGAACATCGATACCGACATCATCATTCCCGCGCACTGGTTGAAGACCATCACGCGCGACGGCCTGGGCCAGGGCGCTTTCGAGGCGCTGCGCCAGGATCCGGACAACATTTTCGATTCCGAAACGTTCAAGGGCGCGCCGATCCTGATCGCGGGCGACAACTTCGGCTGCGGGTCCAGCCGCGAACACGCGGCCTGGGCGCTGATGGACATGGGCGTGAAGGCGGTGATCGCGCCGTCGTTTTCCGATATCTTTTCGGGCAACGCCTTCAAGAACGGCATCCTTACCGTGGTGCTGCCGCAACCGGCGATCGACCGGCTGATGGAAGTGGCGCAGACCGATCCGGTCCATATCGACCTTGAAGCGCAGAGCGTGACCACGCCGTTCCAGGACCGTTTCACCTTCGAGATCGATCCGTTCCGCAAGCACTGCCTGCTGAACGGGTTGGACGAAGTGGGCCTGACGCTTGAGCGCGGGGATGCGATTTCGGGCTATGAAGCGAAAGTGCGGGCAGAGCGGCCTTTCCTTGCGAAAGGCACGTCCGTCGCCGCATAATCCTTAACCGGGCGCTTAAATGCGCTTGGCTTTCGCGCCCGAAACTGCTTTCCCCTTGGGCTAACAAACCAGACCCATGGGAGAATCCAGATGAAAGCCCTGCGCACGCACGCCGTTGGCGGACCGGACACGCTTACGCTTGATGAAGTGGATGCACCCACGCCAGCCAAGGGACAGGTCGTGGTTCGGGTGAAGGCCTGCGCGATCAACTTTCCCGATACGCTGATCATCCGTGACATGTACCAGTTCAAGCCCGAGCGGCCTTTCGCGCCGGGGGGAGAGCTTTCGGGCGTGATCGAGGCGGTGGGCGAAGGCGTTACCGACTGGAAGGCGGGCGACCGCGTGATCGCCAGCACCGGAAACGGCGGCCTTTCCGAAATGGTCGCGGTGGACCAGGGCCGGCTCTATCCGCTGCCCGAAGGCGTGAGCTTCGAGGCCGGTGCATCGCTGCTGATGACATACGGCACCACGATCTATGCGCTGAAGGGGCGCGGCGACATCAAGCCGGGCGAGACCATGCTTGTGCTCGGCGCGGCGGGCGGCGTCGGCATATCGGCGATCGAACTGGGCAAGGCATTCGGCATGAAAGTGGTCGCCGGCGTTTCCAGCGACGACAAGGCGCAGTTCGTGCGCGATGCCGGTGCGGATGAGGTCGTGGTCTATGGTCGCGGTCCGTTCGACAAGGCGCAATCGAAGGAACTGGCGGGCAAGTTCAAGGATGCCTGCGCACCCGGCGGCGCGGACATCGTCTATGACATCGTGGGCGGCGACTATGCCGAACCGGCGCTGCGCAGTATCGCGTGGGAAGGGCGCTATCTGGTGATCGGCTTCACCGCCGGTATCCCGAAGATGCCGCTCAACCTCACGCTGCTGAAAAGCTGCGACATCCGCGGCGTGTTCTGGGGCGCCTTCGCCGCGCGCGAGCCGCAGAAGAACGCAGCCTTCATCGCCGAACTGTTCGATCTGCTGAAGGCCGGGAAGATCAATCCGCGCGTTTCCGAAACCTTCCCGCTCGAACGCGGTGCCGAAGCGATCGCCATGCTTGAGGATCGCAAGGCGCTGGGCAAGATCGTGGTGACGATGGGATGAAAACCGGGGCGGTTGCGGGATGGAACGCGCATCCTGCAACCGCCCCGCCCCCCGGTCACCCGCCGGTCTTCGTCAGCCATGCGTATTCCCGGCAGGCCGGAACGCCGGGAACCTGCCGCAATGTTCGCCGGTTCGAACAGTGGCCCGTTCGCATTCGGGCCGCTCGCCATCGGGAATGCATCATGAAGTTCCGCACCACGGCATTGGCCTTCGCCGTGCTGGCTTTTGCCTCTACTGGCGGTTGCAGGCAGGAGCAGCCGGGGGCCGCAAACGCCACGCAGTCGTCAGGCGCGCCTGCACCTGCCGAGGCGGCGGCGCGTCACGCAGCTTTTCTGGCGGCGGCCATGCCCTTCAAGGCGCTGGCAGAACAGGCCCAGACCGCGAACGACGCAACATTGAAGGCGTTGATCGGCGCGGCGCGCAAGGCGGCCGACGGCGTTTCGACGAAGCTGGATGCTTCGAAGGATGTCATTCTACGCCAGCAGCTCAAGGCGATAGACGCGGCCCGCGCCAGCGGCGAACGGACCGATCTGGCGCTGGGGGCGGCAGAGTGTTTCCGCATCCTGGCAAGCGAAGCGCCCGATAACGGGCGGGTGCCCGTGGCGGTAAACCTGCTGGATTATGCCGGGTTCCGCTATCGCGCGGCGCTTTCCGCCAGTCCCGCGCGGTGGAGCAATGCGGAAGGGGCGATACGGTTCGCCCAGCGGCAATGGGCGGGGTTGAGCGGACAGGTCGCGGACCCGGACTTGCGCAATGCGGTTATCGCATCGCTCGACGATATGCATAACGCAAGCACGTCTCACGATGCCGCCGCAGGCCGGAAGGCCGCGAATCGCGCGCTGGACCTGATCGACAGGCTTGGTGCCAACCTGCACTGATTTCCGTGATGCGAGTTGACCTGTCGGCAAGGCGCACTAGATCTTTTGCCATGCTTCGAATCCCTATCGCACTTGCCGCCCTTGCGCTGGTTGCGGGCTGTTCGAATGCCTGCACCGACACCCCCGTTTCCAGCAGTCCGTCGCCCGACGGTGCCTTCAGGGCCGTGCTGTTCCAGCGCGATTGCGGCGGCGCGAAGGCGGCCCGGTCAACGCAGGTCAGCCTTACGCAGGATGGAGACCGGCTGACCGGTGGCGGAGACGTGTTCCGCGCGCAAGACAACGACGGTGCGGCCCGCAAGGGCAGCTGGGGCGGCCCGTGGGCCGAAGTGGAATGGACCGGCCCCCGGCAACTGGTGATCCGCTATGCCGCGAAGTCCCGGATATTCGAAAAGGAACATGCGGTGCAGGGGGTTGAGATCACCTATCAGCCCGTAACGCGCTGAGGGCGGCAAAGGCCGCTATTCCTTCCCCCCGTAAGCCGGCAGCCCCAGCTTCCACCGGATCGCCGCGCCGCGCAGGGCAAAGCCCGCCGCCGCCGCGACGGTCCACGCCAGCGCCTTGGGCAGGGCAAGCGCGTTGCCCACCGCGCAAAGCGTGGCGGACAGCGCGGTGGCGGTAACGTATAGTTCCGGCCGCATCAGGATGGACGGGCGGCCCGCCAGCACGTCGCGGATGATGCCGCCCACGCAGCCTGTAATCACGCCCATCAGCACGGCGGGCACCGGGCTGATGCCGTATCCCAGCGCCTTCGCCGTTCCCAGCACGGCATAGGCGCTGATCCCCAGCGCGTCCGCCCATTCCAGCACCGGCTTTTCCCACCAGCGGCTGGGCGTCAGCCACGTGATCGTCGCCACGCCAAGGCATACCGCCGCCACCCACTTGTCGTGCACCCAGAACACCGGCGCGCCGATCAGGAGATCGCGCACGGTGCCGCCGCCCACGCCGGTGACGAGCGCGAAGAACACCATCGTCACGAACGTCTGGCGCAGCCGCGCGGCAAGCAGCGCGCCGGTCAGCGCGAAGAGCGCGACGCCCGCCAGATCGAGCGCGGCGATCACGCTGGCAATGTGCGGGGCGATTTCGTCCAAGGTGCGATCAGGCTCCCATGACGGCGCCGATGGCCCTGGCCGCCGCGATGCAATCAAGGTCTGCCCACTTTGGCCCGATCACCTGCATGCCGCAGGGCAGCCCGCCGCTTTCGCCCACCGGCACAACGGTGGAAGGCAGGTTGGGGTATGTGGCGATGCCCGCCCAGGCAAGCGCCGCGCCAGAGCTTTCTTCCTTGCCGTTGATTGTAACCGTGCCTTCGAACACGCGCCCTTCGCGTGAAGGGATGGCCAGCACCGGCGCGGGCGGGGCCAGCACGAAATCGTGGGCGAGGAACAGTTCTGCCCATTCGAATTCGCACCGCGTCTGCGCGTCCAGCATATCGAACCAGTCGCTTGCCGTGGCGCGTTTTCCGTCCGGGCCGGGCGCGCCGCGCGCCATCGCGACGTTCAGCATCTTCAGGTAATCGCGCTGCTGGCGGGCAAGGTCGGGCAGGGCGGCGCTGGTCCGCACGACCCTTGCGCCCGCCGCTTCCAGTGCGGCGGCCGCCGCGTCGATCACGCCGCGCACGGCATCGTCCACCGGGCTGCCGGGCCAATCGAGCAAGAGCAGGAACGAAAGGTCTTTCAGGTCGCGCGGGCGGGCGCGGATCGGCACGGTCGCGGTGCGTTCCACCAGCAGCGCCAGGTCGTCCGCATTGCGCGCCAGCGGCCCGGCGATAGACAGCGCGCCGTCGTGCGCGTCGATACCGGCCATGGCGGGATGATCGTGGCCGTGCTTGGGAACCAGCCCCCAGCTCGTCTTGTGTCCCCACACGCCGCAGAAATGCGCGGGCACGCGAACCGATCCGCCGATGTCCGTGCCGAATTCGCATGGCACCATCCCGCTGGCCACCGCCGCCGCCGATCCGCCGGACGATCCGCCGGGGCTGCGCGAAAGGTCATGCGGGTTGGCGGTGCGGCCATAGACCGGGTTGGTCGATTGCCAGTCTGCAAGGTCGGGCGGCACGTTGGTCTTGCCCAGGAAGATCGCGCCCGCGTGGCGCAACTGGCGGACCACGTGCGAATCGCGCTTCGCAACGTTGCCCACGTATTCCGCATGGCCCCAGCAGGTGGGCAGGCCGGCGATATCGAAACTTTCCTTGATCGTCATCGGCACGCCGAACAGCGGCTTTCCGGGGTGTGGCGCGGCGCCGTCAAGCTTGCGCGCGGTATCGCGGGCGCGGTCAAAATCGCGGACGACCACCGCGTTGATCGGGCCGTCCAGCGCCTCGATCCGCCCGATTGCGGCGTCGACGGCTTCCAGCGGCGACATTTCCTTGCGCGCAATGCGCGCGGCCATGTCTATCGCGCCCGGCTCGTCGGTAAGTTTCAGGATCATGTCGGCGCCTCTCCCTGGCCGTTGTCCGCTGCGCGCAACATGACGGCTTTGCGCGCCCGTGCAAGGGGGCGGGACGGGCTATTCGGTGGCGAAAAGCTGGCCGAGGTCGGCAAATGCCTTCATTTCTATCGCGTTGCCGCTGGGATCGCGGAAGAACATTGTCGCCTGTTCGCCCGGCTGGCCGGCAAAGCGGACGTGCGGTTCGATCGCGAAATCCACGCCCGCCGCCTTCAGCCTGTCGGCCAGTGCCTGCCAGTCGGCCATGTCCAGCACCACGCCGAAGTGCGGCACCGGCACATCGTGACCGTCGACCGGGTTCGATGCCGCATCGCCCGCGCCGGGCGCCAGGTGCACCACGATCTGGTGGCCGTAAAAATCAAAGTCCACCCAGTCGGCGGCGCTGCGTCCTTCCCCGCAGCCCATCACCCCGCCCCAGAAGGCGCGGGCCTCTGCAATGTCACGGACAGGGAAGGCGAGGTGGAAGGGGCGCATGGTCATGGCTGCTCGATACAGCGGGTGATGGATCGTGGAAACAGCAGACTGGTCGGAACAGGACGGGCGTCCCGTGCATTCCATCGTCAAGGAGTGCAGCCGAGGGAAGGACCCGAGGAGGCACACGATGCCCCGCAAGATTTTACCCGTTTCGATTGTCGCGGCCCTTGCCGCGATGGTCCCGTTCACCCCCGCCAACGCCACGCCGGCAACAACGCACGCGGCGCCCGCGCAGCCGGCGATCACCGTGCGCGCTCCGAACGCGCGCCGCACCGGCACCACCTATTCCGGCATACCGGTCTTTACCTACACCGCGTCGTCGGTGGTGCATTATGGCGACTTGAACCTGGCTTCGCTGGCGGGACGCGACGCGCTGCACAGTCGCGTCCGTGTTGCCGCGACAAGCGCGTGCGGGCGGCTGGATCACGCCTATCCGGTCCAGACCGAATATACGAGCGATTACAAGTGTATAAACCGCGCCGTGGCGGGCGCAAAGACGCAGGTGCGCGCCGCCATCGCGGCGGCGGCCTGAAATCGCACCGGCCGGCAGCGCCTCTGCGCCGCCGGCCGGATCGCGAACGATCAGATGTGGATCGGCTTGCCGGTCACGCCCATCGCCGCTTCCTTGATCGCTTCGGAATGCGTGGGGTGGGCGTGGCAGGTATAGGCGATGTCCTCGCTCGTCGCGCCGAATTCCATTGCGATGGCCGCTTCGGCGATCATCGTTCCGGCGACGGCGGCGATGCACCACACGCCCAGCACGCGGTCAGTCTTCGCATCGGCGATGACCTTTACGAAGCCGTCGGGCTCGTGGTTGGTCTTGGCGCGGCTGTTGGCGAGCATCGGGAATTTCGAGGTTTTCACCTCACCCTTTTCCTTCGCCTGTTCCTCGGTCAGGCCAACGCCCGCGATTTCGGGCCAGGTGTAGACGACTGAGGGAATCACGTCGTGGTTCACGATGCCGGTCTGCCCGGCGATGTTCTCCGCCACCGCGATGCCTTCATCCTCGGCCTTGTGCGCCAGCATGGGGCCGGGGATCACGTCGCCGATTGCCCAGACGCCGTCTACCTTGGTGGCAAAATCGTGGTCGGTTTCGATCTGTCCGCGCTGGTTGGTTTCCAGCCCGATCTTCTCAAGGCCCAGCCCGTCGGTATTGGGCTTGCGACCGATGGAAACCAGCACGCAGTCGGCTTCCAGCGTTTCCGCGTCGCCGCCCTTCGCGGGTTCAAGCGTAAGCGTGGCTTTCGCGCCCTTCACGGCAACGCCTGTAACCTTGGTGCCAAGCTTCAGCGTCATGCCCTGCTTCTTGAAGATCTTGGCCGCTTCCTTGCGCACGTCCATGTCCATGCCCGGCAGCAGCTGGTCGAGGAATTCGACCACGGTGACCTCCGCGCCCAGGCGGCGCCAGACAGAGCCGAGTTCCAGCCCGATCACGCCGCCGCCGATCACCACCATCTTTTTCGGCACCTTGGGCAGTTCCAGCGCGCCGGTGGAATCGACCACAACCTTCTGGTCTATCTCGACGCCCGGCAGCGGGGTTACGGAAGACCCGGTGGCGATCACCACGTTCTTCGCGGTGTAGCTTTTCCCCTCGACGGATACGGTATGCGCGTCTTCAAACGTGGCGCGGCCGTTCAGCCAGTCCACCTTGTTCTTCTTGAACAGGAACGCCACGCCCTTGGTCAGCCCCTCGACCGCGTCCTTGCGCTGTTCGTGCATCTTCGCAAGGTTCAGCTTCGGTGTCACGTCGATGCCCATTGCGGCCATCGCGCCGTTCTTCGCCGCGTCGAAATATTCGCTGGCGTGCAGCATCGCCTTGCTGGGGATGCAGCCCACGTTGAGGCACGTGCCGCCCAGCGTTTCGCGACTTTCGACGCAAGCGGTCCTGAGGCCCAGTTGCGCGGCGCGGATCGCGGCCACATAGCCGCCGGGTCCGGCACCGATCACGAGGACGTCATAGTCGTAGGTCTGGTCAGCCATGGCTTCGTGGGTATCCGTTCAGTTCAGTTGATCATCGCCAGCGCATCGAGCTTGCGCTTCGCGCCTTCGCGCAGGAACGAACGCAGGCGATCCACGTCGTCCATCACGAAATCGAGCCCGCCTTCGCCGTCTTCGAGCATGAGCTGGGCGTTATAGACATCGTCGCGGACCATCGCCTTGGGGTCATACCGCTTGCGCAGGTCCGCGTTGCTGACGGCTTCCAGCGCCGTGTGCGCCGCGGCGATCGCATCGGCGGGGATCAGCCAGGCCGGGCCATAACCCTGGTCCTTGCCGATCTTCTGGAACCGCCCGACGATGACCGAAAGCGGATCGTCCGTTGCCCCGGCCGCGCCGGTCAGCAGGTAATGGATCGCCTGCCACTGTTCGTCGAGGTCGAACGGGATCGCCGGGTTATGGATCTCGGCCGGCGCATCCAGCAGGTCTTCATTGAGGTCGAAACCGCTGATGAACGCGCCGATCCCTTCGGGATTCGCCCGCATCTGCTCCACCGTGTCGGCGTCGGCATATCGGGCTGTCCAGATCATGCTCATGAATAAATCTCTTGATTGCCTTTCAGGTCTGTCAGGGCCTTACAGGTCGATCAGTATCCGCGTGGGATCCTCGATCGCTTCCTTGATCGTTTTCAGCGCGGTCACCGCCTCGCGTCCGTCGACCAGACGGTGGTCATAGGACAGCGCGATATACATCATCGGGCGGATCACGATCTCGCCGTTCACCACCACCGGGCGGTCTTCGATGCGGTGCAGGCCCAGCACCGCCGACTGCGGCGGATTGATGATCGGGGTGGACATCAGGCCGCCGAAGATGCCGCCGTTGGAAATGGTGAAGGTGCCGCCCTTCATGTCTTCCATGGTCAGCGCGTTTTCGCGCGCGCGCTTGCCAAGGTCGCCGATCGCCTTTTCGATATCGGCAAAGCCCAACTTGTCGACATTGCGCACCACGGGCACGACCAGCCCGTTCGGCGCGGAGACCGCAACCGACAAGTCGACGTAATCGAAATAGACGATCTCGTCGCCGTCGATCTGCGCGTTGACCGAAGGGATGTCCTTCAGGGCAAGGCAGGCGGCCTTGGCGAAGAAGCTCATGAAGCCGAGCTTCACGTCATGCTTCTTGGCGAAGATGTCCTTGTACTTTTCGCGC
Organism: Novosphingobium sp. ZN18A2; assembly: GCF_036784765.1. NCBI lineage: Bacteria > Pseudomonadati > Pseudomonadota > Alphaproteobacteria > Sphingomonadales > Sphingomonadaceae > Novosphingobium > Novosphingobium sp. ZN18A2. The sequence goes on from NZ_CP136651.1 coordinate 1,073,193, forward strand.
GCGGCCATCACCGCGCTCATGTCCACGTCGTTGAACGTGGTGAGCAGCGCGGCATTGTCCTGCGCGCTTTTCAGGCGCTTGGCGATCGTCTGGCGCAGGCGGGTCATCCGCACGCGCTCCGTCTTGCGCTCGCCGCCGGTGTCGCTCGCCGGCGCGGATGCCGGCGCGGGGGCGGGCGAAGCGGACTTGTTCTGCGCGGCGGCCAGCACGTCGTCCTTGGTGATGCGGCCGTCCTTGCCGGTGCCCTTGATCGTGGCCGGATCGATGCCGTGTTCAAGCACCGCGCGGCGCACCGCGGGCGAAAGCACGGGCGAACCGTCGCCGCCTTCCTCTGCCGCTTCGGTTTCGGCCGGGGCAGCGGCCTTTTCGGCGGCCTGTTCCTTGGCGGGGGCGGGCGCGGGCTTGGCCGCAGCCGCGCCAGAGCCTTCCTCGATCACCGCGATCAGCGTGCCGACCGTAACGGTATCGCCTTCCGCCACCATCTGCTGGCCCAGAACTCCCGCGACGGGCGAGGGCACGTCCACCGCGACCTTGTCCGTCTCCAGGCTGGCGATGGGCTCGTCTGCCGCCACCGCTTCGCCCGGCTGCTTCAGCCACTGGCCAACGGTAGCTTCGGTGACGCTTTCGCCCAGCGCCGGAACCTTTACTTCACTCGACATTCTTGAACCCTTCCTTGGGCTTGAACCCTTCCGTGGGGAGGATGCACTCAGTTCTTCTTCGCGCGGCGGATCTCGTCGCGGACGGACAGGCCCAGCGCGTCGGCGACGAGCGCAGCCTGTTCGGACACGTGGCGCGAGGCAAGGCCCGTGGCGGGGGAGGCGCTGGCCTGGCGGCCGGCATAGCGCGGCCGCGCGACCTTGCATCCGGCCTGCGCCAGCGATTCCTCCACCAGCGATTCGACGAAGAACCACGCACCGTTGTTCTTCGGTTCTTCCTGGCACCACACGACCTCTTCCAGATTGGCCATGCGCGACAGGCGCAGCGCCAGCGGATCGCCGGGGAAGGGATAGAGCTGTTCGATGCGGATGATCTGCGTATCGTCGATCCCCGCGGAATCGCGCGCTTCGATCAGGTCATAGGCGACCTTGCCCGAACACAGCACCACGCGCTTCGTCTTCTCGTCCGGCGCGGGGCTGGTATCGGAAAGGATGCGCATGAAGTGCCCCTCGCCGATGAAGTCCGAAGCGGCCGACTTCGCCATCGGATGGCGAAGCAGGCTCTTGGGCGTCATGATGATCAGCGGCTTGCGGAACGAACGGTGCATCTGCCGGCGCAGCACGTGGAAGTAATTGGCCGGCGCGGTGATGTTGCACACCTGCATGTTGTCCTGCGCGCAAAGCTGCAGATAGCGTTCGAGCCGCGCCGAGGAATGCTCCGGCCCCTGGCCTTCGTATCCGTGGGGCAGCAGCATCACCAGCCCGTTGGCGCGCAGCCACTTGGCTTCCGATGCCGCCACGTACTGATCGATCACGATCTGCGCGCCGTTGGCGAAATCGCCGAACTGCGCTTCCCACAGCACCAGCGTCTTGGGGTCGGCGCTGGCATAGCCGTATTCGAAGCCCAGCACGCCGTATTCGGACAGCGGGCTGTCATGCACTTCGAAGCGGCCGTGCGGCAGCGTGGACAGCGGCACGTACTTGCGCTCGTCGGTCTGGTCGACCCACACCGCGTGGCGCTGGCTGAAGGTGCCGCGGCCCGAATCCTGGCCCGAAAGGCGCACGTTGTACCCCTCGGTCACAAGGCTGCCATAGGCAAGCGCCTCGGCCGTCGCCCAGTCGAACCCTTCGCCGCTTTCGAACATCGCGCGCTTCGCATCGAGCACGCGGCCCAGCGTGCGGTGGATCTTCAGGTCGTCGGGCACCGTGGTGAGCGTGCGGCCCAGGCTGTCGAACAGCTTGGCCTCTATCCCGGTGTGCACGTTGCGCCGCGCGGTTTCCGGGTCGACCGGCTTGTTGAACCCGCTCCACCGGCCGCCAAACCAGTCTGCCTGGTTGGCCTTGTATCCCTTGGCGGCCTCGAACTCCGCGTCCAGCGTGGCGGTAAAGCGGTCCTCGTTCTCGCCGCGCCAGTTCTTGTCGATCACGCCTTCGGCAATCAGGCGGTCCGCATAGACGGCGCTGACCGGCGGGTGCTTCTTGATCTTCGCGTACATCAGCGGCTGGGTGAAGCTCGGCTCGTCACCCTCGTTGTGGCCGAAGCGGCGATAGCACCACATGTCGATCACGATGTCGCGGCCGAAGCGCTGGCGATAGTCGATCGCCAGCTTGCAGGCGAAGGTAACCGCTTCGGGATCGTCGCCATAGACGTGCAGGATCGGCGCCTGGACGCCCTTCGCCACGTCGGACGGATAGGGCGATCCGCGGCTGAACTGCGGGCTGGTGGTAAAGCCGATCTGGTTGTTGATCACGAAGTGGATGCAGCCGCCGGTGTTGTATCCGCGCACGCCGGAAAAGCCGAAGCATTCCCACACGATGCCCTGGCCGGCGAAGGCCGCGTCGCCGTGGATCAGCACGGGCAGCACCTGCTTGTGCTTGTCCTTGCCGATATCGTCGCGGAACGCCTGGTAGGCGCGCACCTTGCCCAGCACCACCGGGTCCACCGTTTCCAGGTGGCTGGGGTTGGGCATCAGGCTCATGTGCACCTTGATTCCGTCGAAATCGCGGTCGGTGCTGGTGCCGAGGTGATACTTCACGTCGCCCGATCCGCCCACGTCGTCCGGGTTGGCGCTGCCGCCCGAAAATTCGTGGAAGATCACGCGATAGGGCTTGGCCATCACGTTGGCGAGCACGTTCAGGCGGCCGCGGTGCGCCATGCCGTAAACGATCTCGCGCACGCCCAGCTGGCCGCCATACTTGATGACCGCTTCCAGCGCCGGGATCATCGATTCGCCGCCGTCGAGGCCGAACCGCTTGGTGCCGACGTATTTCTTGCCCAGGAACTTCTCGTACTGCTCGCCGCGGATCACCGCGCCAAGGATCGCCTTCTTGCCTTCGGGGGTGAAGTCGATCGACTTGTCGCCGCCCTCGATCCGTTCCTGGATGAAGCGGCGTTCCTCGACATCGGCGATGTGCATGTATTCGAAGCCGACATGGCCGCAATAGTTCTGCTTGAGGATGTTAACGATCTCGCGGACCGTCGTCCATTCAAGCCCCAGGTTGCCGCCGACGAAAACCCGGCGGTCGAGCGCCGCGCCGGTGAAGCCGTGGTATTCGGGCGTCAGGTCCGCCGGAAGGTGCTGGTGCGAAAGGCCCAGCGGATCGAGATTGGCGGCCAGGTGCCCGCGCACACGATAGGTGCGGATCAGCATCATCGCGCGGATCGAATCCGATGCGGCCTGTTCCAGCGCCGCTTCGTCAATCGCCTTGCCCGCGTCCTTGGCAGCCTTCTTGATGGCCAGCTTCATCGCCATCGGGTCGAGCGCGGCGGTCAGGTCGTCGTCGCTCGCCGCGTCGGTCAGCGGCCATTTCGCCCGCTGCCACGATGGGCCGGGCTGGGGATCGTCGGGTAGAAAATCGTGCAGTTCTTGACCCATGGGGCACCTGTGCAACGCCGGGGTTTCCGGCTGGGGGGATGGGCGACGCCGCGCCGTCCATCCGGCTTTATCGACAATCGTGCTCCGTTTCGGTTCCGGAAAAACCGCAGGTCCGCGCCGAAACGGGCGCATCTGGCTGGTCTTTCCCCCCGGAACCGCCCCCGGCCGGAGCAGCATTATTATTATCGTTGCGTTCCGGACAAGGACGGCAACCGCCCCGGCCGGTTCACCCCCGGCGCGAACGGAAAACCCGCCCGCGCCGGGTATGGATCAGACGCGTTCCTTCAGCAGCGCGTCGAGCGTCACGCCCAGTTCGCTGGGCGAGGGCGAGACGCGGATGCCCGCTGCTTCCATCGCCGCGATCTTGTCTTCGGCGCCGCCCTGGCCGCCCGAAACGATCGCGCCGGCGTGGCCCATACGGCGGCCCGGAGGGGCGGTGCGGCCCGCGATGAAGCCCACCATCGGCTTCTTGCGCCCGCGCTTTGCCTCGTCCTTGATGAACTGCGCGGCTTCTTCTTCCGCCGAACCGCCGATCTCGCCGATCATGATGATCGACTTGGTTTCGTCGTCGGCCATGAACAGTTCCAGCACGTCGATGAAGTTGGTGCCGTTCACCGGATCGCCGCCGATGCCCACCGCCGTCGTCTGGCCAAGGCCGATCTGGCTGGTCTGGAACACCGCTTCATAAGTGAGCGTGCCCGAACGCGATACCACGCCGACGCTGCCCTTCTTGAAGATCGAACCGGGCATGATGCCGATCTTGCATTCGTCCGGGGTCAGCACGCCGGGGCAGTTCGGGCCGATCAGGCGCGAGTTGCTGCCCGAAAGCGCGCGCTTCACGCGCACCATGTCGAGCACGGGGATGCCTTCGGTGATCGCCACGATCAGTTCGATGCCCGCGTCGATCGCTTCGAGGATCGAATCCGCGGCGAACGGCGGCGGCACGTAGATGCACGAAGCGGTCGCGCCGGTCGCGGCCTTCGCTTCGGCAACGGTGTTGAAGTTGGGCAGGCCGATGTGCGTGCTGCCGCCCTTGCCGGGGGTCACGCCCGCAACCATCTGCGTGCCATAGGCCAGCGCCTGTTCGGTGTGGAACGTGCCGGTGGCGCCGGTCATCCCCTGGGTGATGACCTTGGTGTTCTTGTCGACGAGGATGCTCATCTGGGACCGTCTCCTGGGGAGGCTTCAGAGAAAAAGGCGGGCTCTGTCGCGGGCCCGCCGAATGGATCAGCCAAGGCTGGGTTCGATTTCCTTGCAGGCGACCAGCAGTTCCTTGACCGCGTCGACACTGACCTGGAGGTTGGTCTTTTCCTCGGCGGAAAGTTCGATTTCCACCACGTCTTCGATGCCGTCCGCGCCGATCACGGCGGGTACACCGACATAAAGGCCGTCAACGCCGTACTTGCCTTCGACGTGCGCGGCGCAGGGCAGGATGCGCTTCTGGTCGCCCAGATAGGCTTCGGCCATCGCGATGGCGCTGGTGGCGGGCGCGTAATAGGCGGAACCGGTCTTGAGCAGGCCCACGATCTCGCCGCCGCCCTTGCGGGTGCGATCGACGATTTCGTCAAGGCGGCCGGCGTCCACGCCCTTGATCTTCGCAAGGTCATGCACGGGGATGCCGCTGATCGTGGAATAGGACAACACGGGCACCATGGTGTCGCCGTGGCCGCCCAGAACGAAGGCGTTCACGTCCTTCACCGAAACGCCGAATTCCCAGGCGAGGAACGTGGCGAAGCGCGCCGAATCGAGCACGCCGGCCATGCCGACGACCTTGTTGGCCGGAAGGCCGGAGAATTCACGCAGCGCCCAGACCATCGCGTCGAGCGGGTTGGTAATGCAGATGACGAAGGCATCGGGTGCGTTGGCCTTGATGCCTTCGCCAACCGACTTCATCACCTTCAGGTTGATGCCCAGCAGGTCGTCGCGGCTCATGCCCGGCTTGCGCGGCACGCCGGCGGTGACGATGATCACGTCCGCGCCCGCGATATCGGCATAGTCGTTGGTGCCGGTGATCTTCGCGTCGAAACCTTCGATCGGCCCGCACTGCGAAAGGTCGAGCGCCTTGCCCTGGGGCATGCCCTCGGCAATATCGAACAGGACGATGTCGCCCATTTCCTTCTTCGCGGCGAGGTGGGCGAGGGTGCCACCGATCATGCCGGAACCGATAAGGGCGATCTTCTTGCGAGCCATCAATTGCTCCTTCCCGTAATGTGCGGGAGCTTCATCCGAACGACCGACACGCGCGCAGCTTCCCGAGCCCCGCGGACAGGAGGCGCCTGGCGGATGAAGGCCACGTAGGCGCGCGAAGGAGCGATTGCAACCGCGAAAACGGCCCTATTTGGCGGTTTAGTTGATAATGGTTTGCAGTATCAGCAAGCCGTGGCGGGCCATAATCCGCGCTCATGCCGGGCGGCAAGGTCGCGCGCAAGCCGGCGGTCCAGCGTATGGCATACCGCAAGCCACCAGGCGGTCGAATCCTCGTCGTCCGCGCGCGCGGCCTGTTCGGCGCGATGCCCGGCCTGCTGCGCTGCGGAAAGGCCGTGCGCGGCGAACAGGCGCAGCGCCGCGGCAAGCACCATGCCATCGTCGAACCGCGTATCGGCATCGTTCGCGTGGTTGTCGTTTACGGGGTGCAGGCCGCGCAGGCGATGCACGCGGGCTCCGGTAAGCTGGGGCGCGGCGCGGCCGTATCGGGGGGCAAAGTGCAACATTCTCGTATTCTCCGGACTCGCGCATTTCTGGTCTGTTCGCGCAGGTCTGTTCGCGCATTAGTCCCCCCGCGAATAACGATGCGTGTGGCGGCATGGTCAAAACACCATTAACCGCCCGTATCGTGTGGAAATTGCGGCGGAATGTTGAAGGTGGCCAATGACGGCGGCCAAGGCGGCAGCCCTGGCGCCGGATTGAAGGGGTTCAATCGGCCGGTTGGGCGATCCACCGGCCCGCGTTTTCATAGCCCGGCCTTACCTTGCCCGCGTCCGGCAAGGTGCCGGCCTTGTAAAGCGATTCGCCCCCGCGCGCGCGCACTTCGGGCGCATAGGCGGGCCGGTTCCCGCCGGGCAGGGGCGTCTGCCCGAAAGATGCCTGTCCTGCCGCTGTCTGGCCGGCCGGCCGGGCAGAACCATCCTGCACCGCTGCCGCCGCTTCGGCCTGCGCCCGGGCCTGTCCCGCCTCGAACGCCTTCGCCAGCGTGATCGGATCGGCGCTGTCGAGCGGGGCCGGGGTCATGCTGCGCGGGTGCGGCGCGGCGGCGGGTTCGCGCCCCGCATAGGCCGCATCGAACGCCGCCGCGCGGCCCATCGCGCCGGGCCAGCGGAAGAACAGGTGCGCACCGATCGCGCCCACCTTTATCATCTGCGCATCCCACGCCGGGTGGACGGCGGCGGTATGGTAATGCGTGGCAAGGCCGACGGGCGCATAGACATAGCCTGACAGGGCATCGGCCGCGACGCGCCGCGCGCGGTCCCAGAAGGCGGGCACGGGCCGGCGGGCCATCGATCCGTCGCAGGCGAACGAAAACTGGCAGCCCGCCCGTTCGGACCCCTGATAGACCACACCGCAGACCGAATCGGGATAGGCCGGGTGCGCAACCCGGTTGAGCACCACTTGCGCCACCGCGCGCTGCCCGGCGTCGGGTTCGCTCGCCGCCTCGTAATAGATTGCGGCGGTCAGGCATTGCAGCGCGCGCCCGCGATCGGCCGCGGGGCCGGAAAGCACCATCGGCTGCGCGGCCGGGCCGCCTGCATCGTCGGTCCGCGCGGGACTTTCATCGTCGCGGTGCGACTGGTCCCACGCGGATTCGGCCTGCGCGGGCCGGATCAGGCCCGAATCGCGCGGATCGACATAATAGAAGGCCGAACCGGGAAAGCTCTCGCCCGGTGTCTCGAACGGTTGCAGCCGTCCGGCCCCCGCTTCTGCGTGCGCGGGCCGGATTCCGCCCGGGTTGCCCCAGCCGACGGTGCCCATCGCCAGCCCCAGCGCGCCGACCGCGGCCACGCCGCCCAGCCGCTGGCGCCACTTGCGCGGGCGGGAAAGCGCATGGCGCAAGCTGGTCATGTCGCGGCGGCGGATGCGGCCAGTAAAGTCGCGCGGACGCTCCGCCGGAAGCACCAGTGCCGCCGCGCGCGCACGCACGGCCTGCCGGTCCGCGGCGGGCGCGGGCGGCAAGGCAACGGGGCGGTAGGCGATCGTCAGCGGCATGGTGGTGGTTCGTGGCCGGTAGGCGCTTTCCCTCAATCCTCTTCCTGTCAGCCGCTATCGCGCGCGCGACGTCCGCGCATCGGCGCTTTTCGCCCCGTCCCGCAGCGGCACAGGGGCAATGCCTATCGTAAACGTCTTAAGAACCTTGCCCGCGCGGCGCGGCTGGCGTAGGTGCGCCGCCGACGCCACCGGTGCCCGCAAGGGCTGCCAAGGGAAGCCGGTTCGAAACCGGCGCTGCCCCCGCAACTGTAACCGGCGAGCGCCCGGCCGATATGCCACTGGTCCCCCGCGGGCCGGGAAGGCGGCCAGGGCGCGATGACCCGGAAGCCAGGAGACCTGCCGGTGTGTGGTCGTTCGCGCGGTCGGGCGGGGTGTACCGGACGCAGCCGGAAGGACGGGCGCTTTGGTCCCCGCGCGTCCTCCCGCCATGGACGGCAAAGCTGTCCGTGGGCCGGGAGGAATATGCGAATGAAGACCCTTATACCCGCCGTTGCCATTGCGTTGCTGCCAGCCTCCGCCTGGGCGCAGACGGGCGACGATGCCATCACCGTGCTGGGCACCGGATCGGCGATGCCGCTGGACCTGACCGGTCAGCCGGTAACGGTGATCGACCGGCAAGAGATCGATTCGATTCAGGGCGGCGACCTGACCCGCGTGCTGGAACGCGCGCCGGGCGTAACCTTCGCGCGTAACGGCGGACCGGGCGCGCAGACCGCGCTGTTCGTGCGCGGTGCGGCCTCGCAGCAATTGCTCGTGCTGCTGGACGGGGTGCGGATGACCGATCCTTCCGCGCCATCGGGCGGAACCGACCTGGGCAACTTCGACGCGATGAGCATCGGCAAGGTGGAACTGCTGCGCGGATCGAACAGCGTGATCTGGGGGTCGGACGCGCTGGGCGGCGTTCTGGCGCTGACCAGTCGCGAAGCGAACGGGCTGCAAGCAAGCGCGGAGGGCGGCTCTTACGGAACCTTCGACGGGCAGGCGAGCGCCGGGATCGCGCGTGACGCCTATGCCGTGAACCTGACCGGCGGCTATTCCACCACAGATGGCGTATCGGCTGCGGCCACCGGCACGGAGCCTGACGGGTTCGACCAGTGGCGCATCGGCGGCAACGCGCGGATCGACATCGCCACCGGCCTCAGCTTCGTCGCCACCGGCCGTTATGCGCAGGGCAAGCTTCAGATCGACGGTTTTCCGCCGCCCACCTATACCTTCGCCGATACGCCGGAATACCAGAAGACCAAGCAGGCGAGCGGTCGCGCGGGGCTGCGCTATCGCTCGAAAGCGCTGGACCTCGACGCCGGGTTCGCGATGTACGACACGCGCCGCGCCTATTTCGATCCGTCGCAGCCCGCGCCCTATACCTTCGAATATGGCTATGCCGGACGCAGCGAACGGATCGACCTGACCGGGCGCTGGCGCCTGCCGCACAGCCTTGCGCTCGATTTCGGGGCGGACAGCGAATGGTCGCGCTATTCGGGCACCTATGACGCAAGGCAAAGCGCCAACCTCACCAGCGGACACGCGATGATCGGTTACTACGGCAGTCGCGCGACCCTGGCTGCCGGACTGCGCGTGGACGATCATTCGCGCTTCGGCAGCGAAGTGACGTTTGGCGCGAACGGCACGTTTGTGGTGACGGACGGCCTTCGCCTGCGCGCCAGCTATGGTCAGGGGTTCAAGGCGCCCACGCTCTACCAGCTCTATTCGAATTACGGCAACGCCGCGCTCCGGCCCGAACGGTCCGACAGCTATGACGCGGGGCTGGAATGGAGCGCGCATGACGGCACGGCGCGCGTGTCGCTCAGCGCGTTCCGCCGCGATACGCGCGGGCTGATCGACTATGTTTCGTGCTGGGGCGTGACCAGCGGGATCTGCACGAACCGGCCCTATGGCACATACGACAACGTGGGCCGCGCGCGCGCGCAAGGCATCGAGGCAGACGTTGAACTGCGCCCCAGTGACCGCCTGACCGTGCGGGCCGCCTATACCTATGTGGAAGCGACAGACCGTACGCCGGGCGCGTTCACGCAGGGCAACGACCTCTCTCGCCGCCCGCGCAACGCGCTGACGCTTTCGGCGGACTGGACCACGCCGCTTGAAGGGCTGAAACTGGGCGGCGACGTGCGCATGGTTTCCGACAGTTTCGACGATGCGGCCAACACCGTGCGGCTGGACGGCTATGCCCTGGCCACCCTGCGCGCCAGCGTGCCGGTGGGCGAACACCTGGAACTGTTCGGACGGATAGAGAACCTGTTCGACGTGAACTACCAGGCCGTGGCGGGATACGGCACCTATGGCCGCGCCGCCTTTGCCGGCGTGCGGGTGCGGATGTGATCGCCGCGCGCGGCCTTGTCCTTTCGGGCGCGCTGCTGGCTTCGGCCTGCTCCGCCGCGCCCGCAAGGGAGGCCGCGCGCGTCCATCCCACGATCGTCAGCCTGAACCCGTGCAGCGACGCGGTGCTGACGACCGTCGCCGATCCGGGGCAGATCCTTGCGATCTCGTCCTACAGCCACGATGCCGGTTCAAGCTCCATGAACCTTGCGACCGCGCGGCGTTTTCCGGCGACCGGCGGAACGGTGGAGGAAGTGCTGGCGCTGCACCCCGACATCGTGGTGACGGGCAGCTTCATCGCGCCAGCCACGCGCAATGCGTTCAACCGGCTGGGCCTGCGGGTGGAAACCATCGGCATCGCGCATTCGGTGGCGGAAAGCGAAGCGCAAGTGCGCAAGCTGGCGGCCATTGCCGGGCATCCGGCGCGCGGGGCGGCGATGGTGGCACGGATAGAGGCCGCACTGGCCGCCGCCGCGCCGCCGCCCGGAGCAAGGCCTGTCCCTGCGTTGATGTGGCAAGGGGGCGGCATGGTTCCGGGCAGCGATACGCTGGTGGCGGACATGATGCGGCGCACCGGCTTTGCCAGCGTTTCGGGCGCAATGGGTCGCCACCAGGCAGACAAGCTGCCGCTGGAACAGGTGCTTGCCCATCCGCCGCGCGTGATCCTTGCCGCGGGCGACGCGCGCGGGAACGAGGACCGGATGCTGCATCACCCGGCCCTTGCCGCACTGACCGGAACCACGCGCGCCGCGTTCGCGCCCAACCTGCTCTATTGCGGCGGACCGACGATTATCCGCGCGGCGGCGCGACTGGCCGAAGTTCGGCAAGAGGTGGCGCGATGACTCGCGTCACGCCGATCCTGCTGATCGCGCTGCTGGTTGCGGTGCCGCTATCGCTGCTGGCGGGGCGCGTGTGGATCGATCCGTTGCACCCGCAAGTCGCCAATGCCGCTGTGATCCTGATGGATCTGCGCCTGCCGCGCGTGCTGCTGGCGCTGGTGGTGGGCGCCGGGCTGGGGGCAAGCGGCGCGGCGATGCAGGGATACTTGCGCAACCCGCTGGCCGATCCCGGCCTGTTCGGCATCGCGCCCGGCGCGGCGCTGGGCGCGGTCTGTGCGTTCTTTTTCGGCTATGCGGCACAGGGCTGGCTGCTGCCCGTTTTCGCGCTGGCGGGAGCGGCGGGCGCGATGGCGCTGCTCGCCCTGATCGCCGGGCGCACGGGCAGCGTCGCGTTGTTCACGCTGGCGGGCATGATGATCGCCAGCCTCGCCGGTGCGCTGACCAGCCTGGCGATCAGCCTTTCGCCCAACCCCTTCGCGCTTTCAGAGATCGTGACTTGGCTGATGGGCGCGCTGGCGGACCGGTCATGGCATGACCTGTGGATCGCGCTGCCGCCCACCGCGATCGGCCTTGCGCTGCTGTGGCTGGCGGGGCGCAACCTCGATGCGCTGACGCTGGGCGAAGCGGCAGCGCGTTCGCTGGGCGTGCGGCCGGAACGGCTGTTGTGGCTGATGGTGCTGGGCGTGGGCTTCACCGTTGGTGCGGGCGTGGCGGTGGCGGGGATCATCGGCTTCGTCGGGCTGATGGTGCCGCACATGGTGCGCCCTTTCACCGACCGGCGGCCGTCCTCGCTGCTGGTGCCGAGCACGCTGGGCGGGGCGCTGCTGCTGCTGGTTGCCGATTGCCTGTGCCGGGTGCTGCCGCTGCAGGGCGGCGAACTGAGGCTGGGCATCGCGCTTTCGCTGCTGGGGGCGCCATTCTTCCTGGTGCTGCTGTTGCGAATGCGAAAGGGCCTGGCATGAGCGAACTTTCCGCCAGTAACCTTTCGCTTCCCGCGCGCCTGCACAGGGTAAGCGCCGCGCTGCGCCGGGGGGAGGTTACCGCGATCTGCGGGCCGAACGGCGCGGGCAAGTCCACGCTGCTCGCCTGTCTGGCCGGGCTGCTGCCGCCTGCCAGCGGAGAGGTGCGGCTTGCCGATAGGCCGCTTGCCACGCTGCCCCCCAAGGAACGCGCGCGCACCATCGGTTTCCTGCCGCAAGACCACGAGGTTGCCTGGAACCTGACGGCAGAGGCGCTGGCCGGGCTGGGACGCCTGCCGTGGGGCACGTCCGCTAAGGAGGATTGCGCCCACGTGGCGGCCGCGCTGGCCGCGCTGGACATGACCGGCCTTGCCCGCCGCCGGGTCTCGACACTTTCGGGCGGTGAAAGGGCGCGTGTCCTGCTGGCGCGTGTGCTGGCGGGCGCGCCGGGCTGGGTGCTGGCGGACGAGCCGCTGGCAAGTCTGGACCTTGCGCACCAGCTTTCGCTTGCCGGCCACTTCCGCGCGCTGGCGGCGGGCGGCACCGGCGTGGTGCTTGTGCTGCACGACCTTGCACTGGCGATGAACCGTGCGGACCGCGTGCTGGTGCTGGACAAGGGAACGCTCGCCGCGGACGGCCCGCCGGACCGTGCATTGTCGGCCGAAACGATTGCCCGCGTATGGGGCGTCAACGCGCGATGGCTGGGAGAGCCGGGGCAGCGCGCACTCGTGGCTGATACCAACCTGCACTGATCCCAGCCCATGAGAATTGCCCTTCCCCGTCATCCCCGTGAGGGCGGGAATGACGGGATTGGGGGCCGGTGCCGGGTTTACCAGATACGCGCGCGCTTTGCGGGCGCGATGTAGAGCTTTTCGTCCGGCGTCACGTTCCATGCCTTGTACCACGCATCGACGTTGCGCAGCGGGGCATAGGCGCGAACCTCTCCGGGGCTGTGCGGATCGGTGGCGATCTGGTTGGCCAGCGCATCGGGCCGTGCCTTGCTGCGCCACACCTGCGAATAGGCAAGGAAGAACCGCTGGTCGCCGGTCAGCCCGTCCATCACCGGCGGGGTGTGCCCGTCAAGGCTGCGGTGATAGGCGTCCAGCGCCACCAGCACGCCCGCGAAGTCGGCGATGTTTTCGCCCATCGTCTGTTCGGGCTTGATGAAGCTGCCCTTCACCGGCTCGATCCTGGCATACTGGTCGCCGAAGACCTTGGACTGTTCGACGAAGCGCTTGGCGTCCGCCGGGGTCCACCAGTCGCGCACCTTGCCGGTCGCGTCGACCTTGCGGCCCTGATCGTCGAAGCCGTGGCTGATTTCGTGGCCGATGACCACGCCGATCGCGCCATAGTTCACCGCCGGATCGGCATGCAGATCGAAGAACGGCGGTTGCAGGATACCGGCCGGGAACACGATCTTGTTCTGGTTGAAGCCGTTGTAGGCATTCACCGTCTGCGGGTCCATGCCCCATTTCTTGCGGTCCACCGGCTTGCCCAGGTCTTCCATCTCATAGGCGTGGTTGAATGCCGCTGCGCGTTCCACGTTGCCCAGCAGGTCATCCGCCTTGATCGTCAGGCCCGACCAGTTGCGCCACTTGTCGGGATAGCCCACCATCACGTCCATGCGCGAAAGCTTTTCCAGCGCCTGCAGCTTGGTGGCGTCCGACATCCAGGTGTTGTGGCGGATGCGGTCGGCCATGCCGATCTTGAGGTTGGCGACCAGCTTTTCCATCGCCGCCTTGGCCGCCGGCGGGAAATAGAGCTTCACGTATTGCTGGCCGACAAGCTGGCCGACCTGGCCGTTCACCAGGTTCACGCCGCGCTTCCAGCGCGGTTCCAGCGTTTTCACGCCCGAAAGCGTCTTCGCATAGTCGAACCGCGCGTCCACGAAATTCTTGGAAAGATAGGGCGCGGCCTGGCTGGTGACGTGGAAGCGTTCCCACGCCTTCAGCGTATCGAGCGGCGTCTTCGCCACGATCTGCGCGATGTCGCGGATCGCGGTCTTCTCGCCCACGATCATGCGGCTCTGTTCGGGAACCTTGGCGCCGGCGAAATAGGCCGCCCAGTCGACACCCGGGGCATAGGCCGCGAATTCGGCCGTGCTCATCGGGTTGTTGGTCTTGTCGATGTCGCGCGATTCCTCGTTGGTCCAGCTGACCTTGGCGATCTCCGTCTCGAAGGAAAGGATCGCGTCGGCCTTGGCTGCGGCATCGGGCGTGCCGGTCATTTCCAGCGCCTTCTGCACCCAGGTGCGATAGGCTTCGCGCTGCGGCTTGAACTTGTCGAGCAGGTAATAGTCGCGGTTGGGCATCCCCAGCCCGTCCTGCCCGATATAGAGCACGTTGATGTTGGGATTGGCGGTATCGGCATAGACGAAAGTGCCGATGACCGACGAACCCAGCGCGCCGCCGCTTTCACCCATGAACTTCGCCAGTCCGGCCTTGCTGTCGATGGCCGAAACCTTGTCGAGATCGGCTTTCAGCGGCTGCCAGCCCAGCGCGTCAAGGCGCGCGGTGTCCATGAAGCTCTTGTAGAAATCGCCGTACTTGCTGCCGGCGGGCGCTTCGGTGATGATGTCGCGCGTTTCCTTCTGCACGCGGTCGAACGTGTCGCGGAACGCGCCGATGGACGAGCGGTCGTCAGGGATCGAGGCGTTCTTGCGCCAGGTTCCCCATGCATATTCGTCCCAGTCGTTGCCCGGCTTCACGCTGGTATCGCGTGCGGCAAGGTCCACGCCGAAGGGCGCGTAGAAGGGCGTGTCGGCCGCCTTTGCGGGCGTTTGCGCGGGGGCGGGGGCAGCGGTTTCGTCCGCCGAAGCCGCCAGCGGCGCCGCGGCAATCGCGCCCAGTGCGGCGCAGGCAAGAAGCATGGAACGTTTGATCATCGTCGGGTCACCATCGAAAGGCGGCCCGCCCGGCGGGCCTGGTTGAACGGGCGGTGCGAAAGCCGGCGAACCGGGCCGCCGCACCGCCAGGTCGGATTGTCTTATTCGGACACCTGGTCCAGCCCGCGGGCCTTGATCATCGGGCCGACCTCTGGATCGTGCCCGGTGAAGTTGCGGAACATCACGCCGTAATCTTCCGAATGCCCGCGCGACAGGATCATGTCGCGGAAGCGCTGGCCATTGGCGCGGGTCAGGCCGCCGTGATCCTCGAACCACTGGAACGCGTCGTGGTCCAGCATCTCGGTCCACAGGTAAGCATAGTACCCGGCGGCATAGCCGTTGGCCCAGATGTGGCGGAAATAGCTTGAGCGATAGCGGGTGGGCACGTCGGCCACGTCAAGCCCGGTTTCGGACAATGCCTTCTTCTCGAAAGCGTCCACGTCCTGCTTGCCCGCGTCCGCGGGAAGCGAGTGCCACTTCATGTCGAGCATCGCGGCGGCAACCAGTTCGCCCAGCGCATAGCCCTGGTTGAACTTCTGCGCCTTCTTCACCTTGGCCATCAACTCGGCCGGCATCGGCGCGCCGGTCTTGTAATGCTTGGCATAGTTGGCCAGCACCTTGGGATCGGTCGCCCAGTTTTCGTTGAACTGGCTGGGGAATTCCACGAAGTCGCGCGCGGTGTTGGTGCCCGAGATCGACGGATAGCGCTGGTTGGACAGCATCCCGTGCAGCGCGTGGCCGAATTCGTGGAACATCGTCGTCACGTCGTCGAACGTGATCAGCGCGGGCTGGCCCGGCGCGGGCTTGGTGAAGTTCTCGACGTTGTAGATGACCGGCTTTGTGCCGAGCAGCGTCGATTGCTCGACGAAGTTGCTCATCCACGCGCCGCCCTGCTTGTTGTCGCGCTTCCACGGGTCGAGATAGAACAGCGCCAGCGGGCTGCCGTCGGCGTCGAACACCTCGTACACCATCACGTCCGGGTTATAGACGGGGATGTCGGTGCGCTTCCTGAAGGTCAGCCCGTAAAGCTGGTTGGCGGCATAGAAAACGCCGTTTTCCAGCACGTTGTGGATTTCGAAATACGGCTTCACCTGGCTTTCGTCGAGGTCGTACTTCTGCTTGCGCAGCTTTTCGGCATAGTATTCCCAGTCCCACGGCTTGACCGTGAACTTGCCGCCCGATTTGGCGATCACGCCGTCAAGTTCCTTGACCTCGCGGTCCTGTTCGGCGCGCAGCGGCGGCACCAGCCCTTGCATGAACTTGATGGCGGTGGCGGGCGTTTTCGCCATCTGGTTGTAAAGCGTGAAGCTGGCATAGTCGGGATAGCCCAGCAGCCTGGCCTTTTCCGCGCGCAGCTGCGCCAGTTCGGCCACGTCGGCGCGGGTATCGTTGGCATCGCCGCGCTCGCTGCGCATCCACGAATGTTCGAACAGTTCGTGCCGCGTCTCGCGATTGTCGAGAGAAGACAGCGCGGGCTGCTGCGTGGTGTTCTGGAGCGAGAGGACATAAGTGCCGTCGGGCAATCCGCGGTCCTTCGCCGCCTTGGCCGCGGCCGCAATCGCCGCATCGGACAGGCCCGCCAGCTTTGCCTTGTCCTTCACCACCAGCGCGCCGTCCTTGGTGCCGGCGGTCAGCTTCTGGCCGAAATCGGTCGAAAGTGAGGACAGCTTGCCGTTGATGTCCTTCAGCGTGGCCTTGTCCGCCGCGTTCAGCAGCGCGCCGTTGTGGACCATCTGCTTGTAGGTAAGCGTCAGCACCTGCATCTGGTCGGGTGCGAGGCCCAGCGTGTCGCGCGCGTCGTAAAGCGTCTTCACGCGGGCAAACAGCTTGTCGTTCAGCACGATGAAATCGTTGAGTGCGGCCAGTTGCGGCGAAACCGCGCTGTCCACCTTGTCCAGCGTATCGTTGGTGTCGGCGGCCTGTACCGCGCCGAACACGTTATAGACGCGGGTCAGCATCTTCCCCGATTTTTCCAGCGCGACGATGGTGTTGTCGAAGGTGGGAGCGGCGGGGTTGTCGGCAATGGCCTGGACTTCGGCCTTCTGGATGGCGATGCCCTGCTCGATCGCGGGCTGGTAGTCGCTGTCCTTGATCTTGCTGAAATCGGGGGCGTGGAAGGGCAGGGTGGAAGGCTGCGCGAAGTATCCGGTGCCCTGCGGGATCGCGGGGGCGGCACTGCTTTCCTTGGTGGCGGCGTTCTTCGCCTGGCCCGTAGATGCCATGTCGGCGTTCTCCATCGTGGCGCAACCCGCGAGCGCCAGCGCGCCCAGCGATACCAGTCCCATTCTGATCATGAGGTTTCCTTCAGTCCCTTTAATCGCCGCCCCGCGCGACCCTGCGCCCGGCGGCAGCCTCCACGCAGGAGGCGAAATACTCTCAACAGAAACCTGTTTTAACGGCGCTTCCGCGCGGCGCAAGCGAACCGCCCCCGCTTGTCGAGCCGAGTATGTCGTTCGTCGATAGGGGGTTGGGCAAGGCGGCGGATTTCATCCGTTCCGGCGCAAATCCGTCAGGAAACCGTCAGGTTTCCGCGATCTGGATGATGCGAGTATGGGCGATTCAGGCCGAGTCCGGCCCCGGTATGGCGCGGTCAGTGTGTGGTGCGCAGGGCGTTCCACGTCGCGCGCCCGCCGTCGGCCAGCAGCGCGGCGATGGCCGCTTCGCGCCGGGGGCCACGCGCGGGGAGGGCGGTGCCCATCACTTCCTCAATCCAGATGCGGCGGGGGTCGCTGGCCCGGACAGCCTGGGTGCCGGGAGAGGCGGCGGGGCGGGGATGGCGGGGTTTCCAGAACATCATGGACAACCCTCTATCCCGATTCGCGCCGGGCCGCTGTGGCGTGCCGCACAGTTGCGGGAAATCGGCCCGCGATCAGGAATTGCCGGCCGGTCCATCGTCCTTCTCGTTCGGGCTGGTGTTGCGCGCTTCGTCGCGGTGCGGACCGTGCGCCATGCTTTCGGTCATCGCCGCTGCGAAAGTGACGACGAAGTGTTCCATGAAGCTCATCCGTTCCGCCAGCGGGATCGCCGGTCCGGAATGGCCGCATTCACCGGCCGCGCGGCAGAACAGCGTTTCGGCCGGGGCGTGGCGGTGGGTTTCGGGGTCGATCATCATGTTCGCGTCGATCAGTGGAATATGCCTCTCGCACAAGCATATGGCATGGTTACCACCAGATTGATTGTATCGGTGCGACAGCGGGACGGAAAAGTTGCTCCGCGCGCGCAGGCAAGCGCGCATCGGGCGCCGTTTCCGGACCGTGTGGACAACCTGGATCGTTCGGTTCGGTGTCCGCTATATGCTGAGCTTGGCGGGAAAGCGGCCGTTGCGGATGCGACGACAATTCAGAAGTTGTGCTGGCCCACCCCCAACCCCTCCCGCAAGCGGGAGGGGGAGCGAGACTTGCGCCGCCGCAGGCGGTGCTAGTCGCAGCGGGGTGGGCAAATATGCGAGGGCAGCCTCCCCCCAATCCCGCCATTCAACGCCGCGTCGCTTGCTCTCCGAAATCTGTCGGTCGTTCGCGCCGGAATTTGTCCACGCGGCCCGGCCCCTACAGCGGACCCACCCCGCGCTCGAACTGTTCGCGCAGCGATTCCAGCACGCGGCCGCGCACCGGGGGCAGGGCTTCGGCCGCCTTGCCTTCGCGCAATCGCTTGCGGTCCTTTTCGGGCGGGGCGATCACGCGCACCCGCACCGCCGCCTTGCCCTGTGCGCGAATGCCCAGTTCTTCCGCGGCGCCCTTTGACAGGTCGATAATCCGCGCGGGATCTCCGAACGGACCGCGATCGTTGATCCGCACGATGATCCGCCGTCCGGTGCCCAGCGCGGTGACTTCCACATAGCTGGGCAGCGGCAGGGTCTTGTGCGCGGCGGTGATCCAGGCGGGGCGGAACCGCTCTCCGCTGGCGGTCTGCGTGCCGCTTTCGTTGCCGTACCACGTGGCATAGCCCAGCATGTCGTAATCCGGTTGCGCGGCGGGCCGATAGGTCGTGCCGCGCACGGTATAAGCCGGCCCGATGCGCACCGGCACGTCCGAAACCGGGCGATAGGCCGGGTGGGAGGCGCAAGCGGAAAGGGTGAGGGCGGCAATGGCGGGTGCCAGGGCGGGTGCCAGGGCGGGTACAGGCGCGCGCCGCGCGCGAACGGGCGCCGGACCTGCCGCGCGGCTGCGGATTTCCCGCCAATTCAGGCGCATGGCGTTTCCCATCGCCGCCCTTCCTCCACCACGCCGGGCGCGAAGGCAATTGCAATTCCCTCCATTGTCCCCACATCGCCCGCCTGTCCGGCCCGGCCCGGTTCGGCGGCGCTTGCCCGGCGCGAACAAATCTGGAACATACCGTCCCCATGAGTCTATCCGAAATTACGATACGCGGCGCGCGCGAGCATAACCTGAAGGGTTTCGATGTCGTGCTGCCGCGCGACAGGCTGATCGTGATCACCGGTCTTTCGGGATCGGGCAAGTCCAGCCTTGCCTTCGATACGATCTATGCCGAAGGGCAGCGCCGCTATGTCGAGAGCCTTTCGGCCTATGCGCGCCAGTTCCTCGAGATGATGCAGAAGCCCGATGTCGAACATATCGACGGGCTTTCCCCCGCGATCAGCATCGAGCAGAAGACGACCAGCCGCAACCCGCGCTCCACCGTGGCGACGGTTACGGAGATCTACGATTACATGCGCCTTTTGTGGGCGCGCACGGGCGTGCCCTATTCGCCCGCCACGGGCCTGCCGATCGAAGCGCAGACGGTGTCCAACATGGTGGACCGGGTCATGGCGCTGCCCGATGGCACGCGGCTTTACTTGCTGGCCCCGGTGGTGCGCGGCCGCAAGGGGGAATACCGCAAGGAACTGGCCGAATGGCAGAAATCGGGCTTTACCCGCGTGCGCATCGACGGGGAGATGTATGCGATCGAGGATGCCCCCGCGCTCGACAAGAAATACAAGCACGACATCGAAGTGGTGGTCGATCGCCTGGCCGTGCGCGAAGGGATCGAGACGCGGCTGGCCGACAGCTTCGAAACCGCGCTGAAGCTGGCCGAAGGGCTGGCCTATGTGGACCTGGCCGACGGCAACGTGCCGGGGCGCGAGGAGGAGGACACCGGGGGCGCCCAGGAACAGAAGCTCAAGGGCGCGGGCCTGCCGCCCAACCGCATCGTGTTCAGCGAAAAGTTCGCCTGCCCGGTCAGCGGCTTCACCATCGAGAGCCTGGAGCCGCGCCTGTTCAGCTTCAACGCGCCGATGGGCGCGTGCCCCGCGTGCGACGGGCTGGGCGAAAAGCTGCTGTTCGATCCGCAGCTCGTGGTGCCCAACGAAACGCTTTCGCTGAAGAAGGGCGCGATCGTGCCGTGGGCGAAGTCCAACCCGCCGTCGCCCTATTACATGCAGGTGCTGGCCAGCCTGGCGAAAGCCTATGAGTTTGACCTCGATACGCCGTGGAACGATCTGGAGCCCGACCAGCGGATGATCATCCTGCACGGCACGGGCGGGATGCCGGTGCCGCTCACCTTCAAGGACGGGCGCAAGGAATACACCGTCAACAAGGCGTTCGAAGGCGTGATCGGCAATCTCAACCGCCGGATGCTGCAGACCGAAAGCGCCTGGATGCGCGAGGAGCTGAGCAGGTTCCAGGCCGCCCACCCGTGCGAGGCCTGCGGCGGCAAGCGGCTGAAGCCCGAGGCGCTGGCGGTGAAGGTGGCGGGAGAGGACATTTCCACCGTCACCCGCTTCAGCGTGGGCGACGCGGTGGGCTGGTTCAAGGATCTGCCCGCCAGGCTGACCGACCAGCAGAACCAGATCGCGAAGGCCATCCTGAAGGAAATCGACGAGCGGCTGGGCTTCCTCAACAACGTGGGCCTCGATTACCTCAACCTCGACCGCACCAGCGGCACGCTTTCGGGCGGGGAGAGCCAGCGCATCCGCCTTGCCAGCCAGATCGGCAGCGGGCTTTCGGGCGTGCTCTATGTGCTGGACGAGCCTTCCATCGGCCTGCACCAGCGCGATAACGACCGGCTGCTGGAAACGCTCAAGCGCCTGCGCGATCTGGGGAACACCGTGATCGTGGTGGAGCACGATGAAGACGCGATCCGCCATGCCGACCATATCGTCGATCTTGGCCCCGGCGCGGGCGTCCACGGCGGAGAGATCGTGGCGCAGGGCGCGCTGAAAGACATCCTGAAGGCGAAGCACAGCCTCACCGGCCAGTATCTTTCGGGCAAGCGCAGCATCGAAGTGCCGAAAACCCGCCGCAAGGGCAACGGCCACACGGTGCGCGTCGAAAACGCCAGCGCCAACAACCTCAAGGGCGTGACGGCCGAGTTCCCATTGGGCACCTTCTGCTGCGTCACCGGCGTATCGGGCAGCGGCAAGTCCTCGCTCACCATCGACACGCTGCAGGCGGGCGCCAGCCGCATGCTCAACGGCGCGCGGGTGATCGCGGGCGCGCACGACGCGATCCGCGGGCTGGAAATGTGCGACAAGGTGATAGAGATCGACCAGTCGCCCATCGGCCGCACCCCGCGCAGCAACCCGGCCACCTATACCGGCGCCTTCACCCAGATCCGCGACTGGTTCGCCGGCCTGCCCGAAGCGCAGGCGCGCGGGTACAAGCCGGGGCGCTTCAGCTTCAACGTGAAGGGCGGGCGGTGCGAGGCGTGCCAGGGCGACGGCCTCATCAAGATCGAAATGCACTTCCTGCCCGACGTTTACGTCACGTGCGAGGAATGTGGCGGCAAACGCTATAACCGCGAAACGCTGGAGGTGAAGTTCAAGGGCCACTCCATCGCCGACGTGCTGGACATGACGATCGAGGACGCGGAGGAGTTCTTCAAGGCCGTGCCGCCCATCCGCGACAAGATGCACATGCTGAACGAGGTGGGGCTGGGCTATGTGAAGGTGGGCCAGCAGGCGACCACGCTATCGGGCGGCGAGGCACAGCGGGTGAAACTCGCCAAGGAACTCAGCCGCCGCTCCACCGGGCAGACGCTCTATATCCTCGACGAGCCGACCACCGGCCTCCACTTCGAGGATGTGAGGAAGCTGCTGGAGGTGCTGCACCGGCTGGTCGACCAGGGCAACAGCGTGGTAGTGATCGAGCACAACCTGGATGTGATCAAGACGGCGGACTGGATTGTTGATCTTGGGCCTGAGGGCGGTGTGCGTGGGGGGGAGATTGTTGCCGCCGGAACTCCCGAACAGATCGCCACGGAGGAACGGTCGTTTACCGGGGCATACCTCAAGCCATTGCTCGACGTGCGGCAATGATGCCTGCCCCCGCGAAAGCGGGGGGCGGTCGGGACGCCGGAGGATGTGGCGAAGGATGCGCGGAGTTTTACGGGGCAATACCTCAAGCCTCTTTTAGGTGTCCGCAGGGGCGATTGAAGCGGTGCGATCCATTTTCTAAGGAACGTCCATGGACGAAGAATCAGTCGTATCAAAGGTCGCCGAACTTACCGCGTGGTGGATTTCACAGCGCACTGCAAAAATAGAGCAAATTGAGCACGGTTCAATGGAGGTGAACCCATTTCTTGCTCCGTTAATTTGCGCCTTACATGGGCTGGACGATGCCCGAGAGTTGGCCAACTTTGTAACTGCGGGCCATTTTTATATCGGGCATGGCACGGGCTTTGGCAAACTTATCGATGAGAAGATACTGCCGCGTGCCTTTGGAACAGAAAAATTGGACAAGGCGTTCCGTCTTCGCAACGATCTTACAGATCCTGCCTTCGACGATATCGATCATATCGTAAGAAAACCCGAAGGAATTTATTTACTTTCTCAAAAAGCGAGCAAGTGGACGATTCAACTCGGGCAGGCGATGGGTTTGAACCGTTCGTTCAAATCGCTTCTGAACATGAGAGATCGTGGTGAGATTGATTTCCAGAAGATCATTGTTGGCGTTTTTTACGGACACGGAGACGATTTAACTGATAAATATCGTATATTGAGAGGCGTTACGACCGGGGCTGCTCATGACGTGGTTGATATTTCTGAACATGTGGAAGTTTTGTCAGGACGGTCTTTCTGGGCATGGCTGGCCGGAGATGCCAAAGCGCAGGAGTGGGTTGTAAAGGGCATATTCCGCGCGATCCGTGAAGCTGCATCCGATGAAGGGCGGGCCGAGAAAGCAACTAATGAAGCCGATGGTGAAATGACTGGAATGTTATCCAATATCGGGGATATAAATGACGAAGATGATTGGATTAAATTCATTAATATGGTCAATCGCTAAGCGAATAGTCGTAAATCGTCATCGTAATAGCTGTGATTTCCAGCCAGCGCCTCTCCTTTGTGCCAATACCGCTTTGTCCTGATATGAGGGCGAATGTGAATGACATCTGGAGCGTTGTGCGCTTCAGATGGAATACCAAAGTCTGTAGGCGCTTGCGCTTCTGTATCGCACAAGAGCTTTGCAATCGCGTCTCCGGCGACTTTTCCCAGCCTCACCGGCACGGCATTGCCTATCTGTCGGTATTTTTCCGCCGTCGTGCCCGCGAATTTCCAATCGGACGGAAATTCTTGAATTGCTGCACATTCGCCTACGGTCAGGGCGCGTAGATCATCAGGATGGCACATACTTGTTGATGCGTGATTTGGCATTGTCACGACGGTGGGGCTTGGAAAATCCCAGCTCAGCCGTCGCCAGGTCGCACTTCGACCACCTTTCAAATACCAACTTTTGCCCATGGATTCCTTTTGGATGTCCACGGGAAGGCTGCGCCAATTGCCGCCAGGAGGCACCATCGACAGGTATCGCAGTTTCCTTGCGCTGAAATTCATCAGTTCAGGGCAAGGGTCGCAGAAATCTTTTCCGATTACGTCACGTAAACTCGTGAATGGCGGCAATCGATCTTCCGGACGATTGCTATGTGTCGGCTTGGGCATCGAAGCCTGCCCTCCCAGACGATTGCCAAGGATCATCAAACGCTCCCGAATTTGCGGTGCGCCGTAGTTTGCCGAATTCACCAAAAAGGCCTGGGCCTGATAGCCGGCTTGGGTGAAACCCTTCAGTAGTTCTTGAAGCAAGCTCCCCTTTTCCGACATCCATATCTCGAAATCATTTACGTCGTTCGTTCTCTTTTTGGGAACAAGCGGCATTGAATGAAGGCCGCGAACATTTTCCATCAAGAAGGTTTTGGGCTTCAGTTCTCGCACCATTCGCAGATACTCGAAGACCATTTGCCCACGCGGATCCAGTGTCCCTTCACGATTGCCGTAAACCGAAAATGACTGGCACGGCGGACCGCCAGCAAGAAGATCAAGTTCGCCTGCAGCGATGCCCGACATTTCCGTGAATTTACGCTGGGTCAGATTTTCAATGGAATCGTCGAAGATCGGCATTTCGGGCCGGTTCAACCGCATCGTGGCGATCGCACCCTTATCGATCTCGTTCGCAAACACGCATGCGCCGCCTGCCTCTTCCAATCCCAGATCCAGACCCATTGCGCCTGAGAAAAGCGACGCGAAAGTGAACTTGGTGCTCATCAAGACCTCTTCGTTCCTGTTATGATCTTAACAAGCGCAGGAAGCATGGCAATGCTAGGGCCAATCCTAACGTCCAAAGTTGAGGGAATTTCCACAGGGCTGAGCTGCGATATGACAATGGGCTTCACTTTCCTACACACCCCCGCATCCCCTATCCCCTCCGATCCTGTTTTGTTCCGCATGAGGCGCAGCGATGGATCGGCATTCCGGGGACCCCCAATTCGACAACCGGCCGCACCGGCCTTCGGGCGAGGGCGCGCTCGGCGCTTGCGGTGACGGGCGCGCGGGCGATCCCGGCGAAGACTCGGGGGCGGGGTTCGGGCGGGGGTGGATTCCGGCCTCGCGGGATATCGGGTTGCCGGGGGATGATTCCCCCCTCCCGCTTGCGGGAGGGGTAGGGGGGTGGGCCTGCGACGGTTCCTCGGGCGGTGTGCCTGATCTGATCTCGGATTTGCCCACCCCTAGCCCCTCCCGCAAGCGGGAGGGGGGAACAGGGACCGCCCAGGCCACCGCTCCGCAATACCGCCACGATGGCTGGACGCGCGCGCGGCGCGTGCGGTTTCTTGATGCGCTGGCCTCGTGCGGCTGCGTCCGCTCGGCCGCGGCGCGGGTGGGGCTTTCGTTCCAGTCGGCCTACCTGCTGCGGCGGCGCGATGCGCTTTTCGCGCAAGGGTGGGACGCGGCGCTGGTGCTGGCGCGCGCCGTCGCGGAAAGCGAGCTGGCCAGCCGCGCGCTGAACGGCGTTACCGAAACCGTCTATTACCGGGGAGAGGCGGTGGGCAGCCGCACGCGGTTTGACAGCCGCCTGCTGCTGGCGCTGCTCGCCCGGCTCGATGCGCGGGCCGCCGATCCCCATGCGCAGGCCTCCGCCCGCCACTTCGACGCGCTGCTCGCCGACATTGGCGACGGGGAAGAGCCGCCCGCGCCGGACGAGGCGTGGCAGGCGCCGCCCGAACGCGCGGAATGGATAGGGCAGAGCGACGCGGGTGCCTGTTCCGCATGGCCGGAAGAGGACGCCGGCGAAGGCGCGCCGGAAGACGCGCCGGCGGACGGGCAGGGGGATTCGGATGGGGACAGGGACGCGGACGGGGATGATGAGGACGCGTGGCTCTTGCAAACCGCGCGCCGCCGCGCCCGCGCCGCCGAACAATGGGACCGCGCCCGCGCGGAAGCCATCGCCGCGGTCGATGCCGCCTGCGAAGCGCACGGCAAAAGCAGGGCCGGGGGCTGCGCGCCGGTCGAATACAAGTCGCTCGACGCCGTGCGACCGGCACCGCGCGAAAAAGCGCCGGACGCACCGCCGCCACGCCCCCGTCAACACCGTCAACTTCGCGCGGTCGGCCACGCTCCCGATCCGGTCGCGCGCTCGGTCGCCGACGCAGCGCCCCCGCCATACGTAGCAGGCCCTATCCCCGCGTTCGAAGCCTTGCAGGGCTTTCCCCCTACACCGGCAGAACGGCCCGCGCCGGATTGCCCGGCCGGTCGGGAAAAGGGGAAATGTCGTGGAAAATCGATCAGCCGGATGGGGCCGGGCGCTGGGCTTCTGCGTGGCGGGGCTGGCCTTTGCGGGGCCGCAAGGCGCGCGGGCCGAAACGCCGGGGTTCGATCTTTCCTCGCTGCCCGGATCGCGGGTGGCGGTGCCCGGTGCGGATGCACGAGTCCGGAGTGCCGGTCCGTCCGTATCGAGCCTGCCCGGGCCGCGCTTTGGCCTTGCGCCTCGTGCCGCGATCCCGGCGGCCGCGTTGAACGCGGGATTGCTGACCCACCGGGTGGAAATCGAACGGCCGCCGGTATCAGGCGAAAGCGGGCAGGGCGAAAGAGAGGAAGGCCGGCACGTGCCGACGCCGACCGTGAAAGACCCCGCTGCTGCTCGACCGGCGGCGAACAAGGCGGACGCCAACACCCTGCACATCACCTATACCGCGCAATCGCGGGACGATCGGCTGCGGCGAACCAACCGCCGGCTGGAGTTTGCTTTCCAGGCGATCAACGCGCTCGACGCCGCAATGACGATCGGTTGCGTAACGCGGAGCAACTGCCGGGAGATGAACCCGGTCTATGGCAGCAATCCCGATGTGGGCAGGGTCATCGTGGTAAAGGCCGCAACCAGCGTGCTCCATCACGTGATCTATCGGCTGGTTGACCGGAAAGATCCCGGCGCCGCCAACGTGTTCCAGTACGTCAGCGTGGGCATCGCGGGCGGCGCGGTGCTGTGGAACCTGGCCGTCGTCCTATGATTGCGGCGGCGGGCGGCCCCGATCGTGCGGCCGTCGGTGCCGCCGGTTTCGCGCCCTGTCCAACGGCTGTCAGCCACGTCCGGCCCGGCTGTGCAATCGCGCGGGCGGTTGTCACGGCGCGCCACAGGGGCCATGTGGGGGGCGGTAGAGGGGGGACGATGCGCCCCAGTTTAGGAGGAGAACCCCATGAACCGCCCGATCCTGATCGCCGCCGCCGCACTTTCCGCCGCGGGCCTTTCCGCGACGCCCGCGACCGCCGAATCCGGCACGATGCTTTCCACCCAGTTGCAGGGCGCGAACGAAGTGCCCGGCCCAGGCATGACCGGCGCGACGGGCCAGGCCTCCGTCATGGTCTATCCCGACCGGGGCTATGTCTGCTGGTCGCTTGACGTGCAGAATGCCGGAACGCCCAACGGCGCGCACATTCACAAGGCCACGGCCGGACGCGAAGGCGGCGTTGTCGTGCCGCTGGAAACGCCGGAAGGCGGGATGAGCCAGGGATGCAAGAAGGTGGACAAGGCGCTTGCCGCCGATCTCGCCACCAATCCGGCAGGCTATTACATCAACGTGCACAATGCCGAATATCCGAAGGGCGCGGTGCGCGGCCAGCTTATGCCGTAAATCGCGCAGCGGGCGGGAACTCGTCCGCCCGGCGCTTCGCGCTTTCGCGAACGGGCGAGGCATGATGGAGCCACGCGGAGCGGAATGGTTCGCAATCCGGACCAGCTTGACGACTTTGGCCGACCGCGCATTCAGGGCTGCATGAAGCGAAGCCAGATGCAATCTGCTGGATGCAATGGGCCGGAATGCAAATGAGGGCCGGGATCGCTCCCGGCCCCCACTCTCGTCCACCGCTGGCTTACGGTGTGGTCCCTTGCCATTCCCGCCGGGCGCCGTCTCGGACTGCCTTCGGGGACCGAAGCCCCTTGGCTGCTGCCGGGTCTCGCTTGCGCGAGCGTGCCGCCAGCTATCCGCAGCCATCCCTTTGCTCTGCCTCTTCGCCAAGGCGAGGAAGCGCGACCGGGTACCTGTCCGTCCGCCGGCCCGAAGGCCTGGGGCGGGCGCTGGTCTTTCCCGTTGTGGGCACCGCTCCCGAAACGGCAGCGCACGAATGCGCCTCGCTGCTCCGGACGGACCTCCGCGTGGGAAGGACCTGCCCTGGGCCATGTGTTCCGCCTTGCGTCATCGCGGTTTCCGGCCGAAGCCTTCCATCCGTTCCGACGCCGGCCCGATCACCGGCCTTCCGGCTTTCCGATCCTGTTCGGACAACACTTCTCTGCAGTCGAAATCGTGCGGCGAGGCACTCTTCCGAACGGCATCGATTTGCCGGCTTTCAAGGTTCGGGTCTCTGTGAAAACACCTTGTTTCCAGTGGCTTGCGCCGCCTTCAATTAGACTGTTTTCCCTTTCGACACCTGAATGCTGCGCCCGCTTGGTGAGTCGCGCAAGGCGGAATCGCCAAAGTTATCCACAGAAACGCAAATTCCGTGTGGACAACACTGGATAACCCCGTCAAAGGGTCAGATTCGGCGCTGCCGCAGCAGCACCGATTCTTTCATCAGCGCCAATTCTTCGATCAGCGAACGATCAGCCGCGATCCCGCTGCGCCAGAAGGCGCAGGCGCAGGGCGTTGAGCTTGATGAAGCCCGCAGCGTCCTTCTGATCGTATGCACCGGCATCGTCTTCGAACGTCACATGCCGTTCGGAATAGAGCGAGTCGGGCGACTTGCGGCCAACAACCTGTGCCAGCCCCTTGTAGAGCTTCAGGCGCACGGTGCCGTTCACGCGTTCCTGCGAATGGTCGATCGCCGCCTGCAGCATCTCGCGTTCCGGTGCGAACCAGAAGCCGTTGTAGACCAGTTCGGCATATTTGGGCATCAGCTCGTCCTTGAGGTGCGCCGCGCCGCGATCAAGCGTAATGCTTTCCATGCCGCGATGCGCGATCGCATAGATCGTGCCGCCCGGGGTTTCATACATGCCGCGGCTCTTCATACCGACGAAGCGGTTTTCGACGAGGTCGAGCCGACCGATACCGTGCTTTCGGCCAAGCTCGTTCAGCTCGGTCAGCAGCGTGGCGGGCGACATAGCCTTGCCGTTCAGCGCGACGCCATCGCCCTTTGCGAAGTCGATGGTGATGTATTCGGGCGCATCCGGCGCGTCTTCGGGATTGGCCGTGCGCGAATAGACATAGTCGGGCGTCTCTTCCCACGGATCTTCCAGCACCTTGCCTTCGGATGAGGTGTGCAGAAGGTTCGCGTCGGTAGAGAACGGGCTTTCGCCGCGCTTGTCCTTCGGCACCGGGATCTGGTGCGCTTCGGCCCAGGCGATCAGCGCGGTTCTGCTGGTGAGATCCCACTCACGCCACGGCGCGATGACCTTGATGTTGGGATCGAGTGCATAGGCGCACAGTTCGAAGCGCACCTGGTCGTTGCCCTTGCCGGTCGCACCGTGGGCGATGGCGTCTGCCCCGGTTTCGCACGCGATTTCGATCAGGCGCTTGGAAATCAGCGGGCGCGCGATCGAGGTGCCCAGCAGGTAATCGCCTTCATAACGGGCGTTGGCGCGCATCATCGGGAACACGAAGTCGCGCACGAATTCCTCGCGCAGATCGTCGATATAGATGTGCTTGTCGGGGATGCCCATCAGCTCGGCCTTCTTGCGCGCCGGCTCAAGCTCCTCGCCCTGGCCGAGGTCGGCGGTGAAGGTCACCACTTCGCAATTGTAGGTGACTTGCAGCCACTTGAGGATGACGGAAGTGTCGAGCCCGCCCGAATAGGCCAGCACGACGCGCTTGATGGATTCGTTGCCCTTGCTCATGGCCCGTGCGCCTAGGCCCGCTTTCGCTACATCGCAAGTTATTGCCGCGATTCAACCGTGCGCAGAAGCGCGGGCAGGTGCATCCCCAGCGCCAGCGCGCGATAGATATAGGCCAGGCACAGCGCGATCCACACGCCGGTTTCGCCTTGCCCGCGCAGCGCCAGGTCGGTCGCGATGTAAAGCGCGGTCGCGGCAATCGCCGCGTTGCGAAGGGCGCGGGTTCGCGTCACGCCGATGAACACGCCGTCCAGCAGCCACGCGGGCGCGCCGATGGCGGGAATGATCGCGGCGAATGGCAGCATCGAACCGGCAACCGTCCGCACATCCGCGTTTGTGGTGAGCAGGCCGACAAGCGGTTCGCCCGCCAGCATGAACAGCGCGGCAAAGGCGATTCCGGAAGCAACGCAGAACTCCGCTGCAAGGCGCATCGCGCGGCGCATTGCCTCTGCCGACCCGGCGCCGATGGCCGAACCGATCCGCGCCTCGGCGGTAAACGCGAACCCGTCGAGCACGAAGGCGGATACGGATACGAACTGCATCAGCACCTGGTTGGCGGCCAGCGCGGTGGCGCCAAGCCGGGCGCCGGCATTGGTGAACCACGCGAAAAGCAGCAACAGCGCGACAGTGCGCACCATGATGTCCGCGTTCACCGCGAACAGGCGCTTCAGTGCCTGACCGGCGAAAAGCGCGCGGGATCGAAGGCCGCGCAGCACCAAAAGGCCGCCGGTCTCGCGTGTGGCGATGAAAAGGCCCGCTGCCAGCGCGGTCCATTCGGCGCAGGCGGTGCCCAGTCCCACGCCCCGCGCGCCGAATCCGAAATGCCAGACGAAAGCGATGTCGAGCGCGGCGTTGACCAGGTTCATCACGATCTGAAGCGCGAGCGCGGCCCGCGTGCGTCCCAGCCCCAGCAGCCAGCCGTTTATCGCATAGACGGCAAGCGCCGCCGGTGCGCCCAGGAAGCGCGCGGTAACATAGCCGTGCGCGGCCGCGTCCAGCTTTTCCCCGCCGGCCAGAAGGGCAAAGGCAAGCGGCACCAGCACGACTTGCGCGGCCAGAAGAAGCAGGCCCAGCGCAAAGCCAAGCGCAAGTCCGCGCAGCAGCATGGCCTCTACTTCGGCATCGTCCCGGCTGCCGTGGGCCTGCGCGGTCATGCTCGTCATCCCCATGCGCAGGAAGCCGAAGGTCCAGAAGACGAAGTTGATGATCGTGCTGCCCAGCGCCACGCCGGCCAGTGCGGCGGCATCGCCGGTGCGACCAATAACGGCGGTATCGACAAGGCCGACAAGCGGCACCGTCGTCTGGCCGAGGATGATCGGCCATGCCTGCGCAAGGATGGCGCGGCGGGTCAGCGCGGAAGGGAGACCGGACACGCCCGGGTGGTGGCATGCGGGCGCCCGGGCGACAAGATGCACCGGTTCGGCGGTGGCAGGTGCAGCATCGCCACAAACCGTGCTAGGGCGCTGCGATCATGTTTGCGCACGGGGTCAGGCGAGGAGAACGGATGTTCGGTTGCAGGAAAGTATCGTCCGGAATTCTCTATTGCCTGCTTGCCCTGCTTGCAGCCTTCATTGCTGCCCCATCCGCGATGGCGCAGGATGCGGCACACACGTCCGGCGCGGACATGGCGGTTGCCACGCACGAGGCGCCGCCGTTCGCGATGAAGGACGACAAGGGCAAGTGGCACGGGCTGGCTATCGACCTGTGGCGCAAGATCGCGGCCGAGCACAAGTTGGGCTTCCATTTCGAGGAAGCGGACCTTGCGGACATGGTCGATGGCGTGGCCGACGGTCGATATGGCGCCAGCGTCGGCGCTTTGACGATCACCGCCGCGCGAGAGAAGAAAGTCGATTTCACGCAGCCGTTCTATACCACCGGCTTCGGTATCGCCGTGCGGAACGAATCACCCGGATTCCTCTCGATGGTGAGCGCGTTCTTCACCTGGAGCTTTCTGAAAGCCGTGCTGGCCTTGTTGACCCTGCTGGCGTTTGTGGGCTTCCTGTTCTGGCTGGTGGAGCGGCGGCACAATCCCGAACAGTTCGGGGAAGGCTGGGGCGGCATCGGTTCGGGCCTCTATTTCTCCGCCGTCACGATGACCACGGTCGGCTATGGCGACAAGTCTCCGCAAACGTCCGCCGGCAAGGCCATTGCCATCGTATGGATGTTTGCCGCGATCATCGTTATTTCCACTTTCACAGGCATGATCGCGTCTTCGCTGACGGCAGGCCACTTGCAGGGTGCGGTAACGGGGCCGGACGATCTTCCGTCGGTGAAGGTTGGATCGGTGCCGGATTCGGCCAGCCAGGGCTGGCTGGCAAGCGACCGTATTCCATTCACCGGATATGCCACCGTGCAGGATGGCCTCGCCGCGCTGCGAGACAAGAAAATCGACGCCTTCGTCTATGATGCGCCGATCCTGCGGTACGAGGTGAAGAGCGGGAAAAACATGGACGGCCTGCGCGTGTTGCCGGGCAGTTTCGGCCGGCAGGACTATGGCTTTGCCTTGCGGCAGAACAGTCCCTTGCGCGAATCGATTGACGTTTCGCTGCTCCATGCGGTGCAAAGCGATGCGTGGCGCAGCGAAGTGGCGCAAGTGCTGGGCAAGCGCGACTGACAGACCCCGGGCGGGCGGCGCGCGGTATTCCGTTCGCGCCGCCCGCGGCTAGCGTCCCTGTCCGATCGGGACCACCTTGGCATCGCTTGATCCCACGGCGGCAAAGGCTTTTTCCGCGTCGTGAATATAGTTGCGCGTCAACGGCAGCACGTCGCGGCGGCGGGCGTACTGGATCTGGAAGTTGACCATGTTGCCGTCTTCGAACACCGTCGCCGCGCCTGCCAGATAGAACATCCACATGCGATAAAAGCGTTCGTCGTACCGCTCGACGATCAGGTCGTGGTTCGCTTCGCAGCGCTTGTACCATTCGCGGATCGTCTTGCCGTAGTGGACGCGCAATATCTCGATATCGGTGGCCAGAAGGTGTGCCCGTTCGCTGGCGGCGACCGTTTCCGAAAGGGCGGGGATATAGCCGCCGGGGAAGATATACTTGCGCGTGAAGGCATCGGTAACGCCGGGAGGGCCGACGCGCCCGATGGTGTGGATCAGCATGGCGCCGTCATCGGCCAGAAGATCGTGACAGGTCTGGAAGAACGTATCGAAATTCGGCGCGCCGACATGCTCGAACATGCCGACTGAAACGATGCGGTCATACGGGCCGGTCACGTCGCGATAGTCGGTAAAGCCGAACGTCACGTCACCCGCCACGCCTTCGCGTTCGGCCCACTGCTTGGCATAGGCGATCTGTTCGCGTGACAGCGTTACGCCGTGGACCTTCACGCCCGCCACCCGGTTGAGGTGCATCGCCATGCCGCCCCAGCCGCAGCCGATATCCAGAACGCGCATGCCGGGCCGAAGGTCCAGCTTGGCCGCGATGTGGTTCATCTTGGCGATCTGCGCCTGCTCCAGCGTTTCGACGCCTTCGTCCCAATAAGCGCAGGAATACTGCCGGTTTTCGTCAAGGAACAGCTCGTAAAGCTGGTCGCCCAGGTCATAGTGGTGCGCCACGTGCTTGCGCGAAGCGTT
This sequence comes from Novosphingobium sp. ZN18A2, assembly GCF_036784765.1. Classification (NCBI taxonomy): domain Bacteria; kingdom Pseudomonadati; phylum Pseudomonadota; class Alphaproteobacteria; order Sphingomonadales; family Sphingomonadaceae; genus Novosphingobium; species Novosphingobium sp. ZN18A2. The sequence continues at coordinate 1,106,043 of NZ_CP136651.1, forward strand.
GCGCTGGTTGACCTGGTCGAACTTGCTGGACAGCGTATCGACCGTGCGGGAGATCAGGCCCGGCGGTTCGAACAGGCCTTCCTTTTCCCACGGGTTGTTCCGGCGCATGAAAGAGATGAAGTCCAGAATGTCGCCGCCGCCGATGTCGATGCGGTCGTCCATGAACGCCTCTGCCAGCCCAAGCTGGGGGTGGCGCGCGATGTACGAGGCAACCTTGCGGTCCTTCAGGGTAAGCTCGAGGTCGGGCCACCCCGCTTCGGGCGTACCGTATCGCTTTGCCTTCCCGTCCGGCTGGCGGACAGTCAGCGTTCCATGCGTCACCAGGCGCTTCAGCGCGCGGTCCAACAACATCATCGACATTTTTGGGCGACCACTCCTGCTTGTTCGTTCAACCGGCCGGTTGAACCGGCCTTGCTGATACAAATAGCAAAACCGGCGCCGGGTTCCCCCGACGCCGGCCAGTGATGTCAGCCTTTTGCACTGCAATCAACGGCAGTGAGCGGGGCCCTTGGCGATTTCGTGTCCGATCAGGGCGCCGGCAGCGGCCCCCAGCACGGTTCCAGTGGTGCGATCGCCATGTGTGTCGATCGACCGGCCGACCAGCGCGCCGGCAACGCCGCCAACCAGCGTGCCGACCGTCCCGTCTGAGCGGCGGCAGCGATAGCGGCCGCGATCGTCGCGCCAGTAACGGATGCCGTTGTCCGTGCGGTAATAGTGGCGCTCCGCCTCGTGCTCGCGATGCCCGTGGGCGGGTGCCCAGGGCGGCGGATCGGCCAGCGCCGGCGTGGCCATGGGAAGGGCGAAAGCGGCCATCGTGACCGCGAGGATGGGCTTCTTCATATTCAATCTCCGGCTTTCCCCGATGGGATAGGACCATCAAGCAACGCCCCATGATCGCCTGCGATCCACAACGCCCGATGAACGCGCGAGATTAACGGCGTTTCAACGATAGGCCGTTGGATGGTAGCGACGGACCGTTCGGACCCGTTGTGCAGGCAATAATGCCTCAGGCTTCCAGCGCGGCCTGCTTTTCGGCGGCCAGCCGGTCAAGCTCGGCGCGGCTCTTCTTTTCGGCGGCGGTCTTCAACTGGCCGCAGGCGGCATCGATGTCGCGCCCGCGCGGGGTGCGCACCGGCGCGCTGATGCCCGATTCGAACACGATTTCCGAAAAGCGGCGTACCCGCTCTGGCGTGGAACATTCGTATGGCGCGCCGGGCCAGGGGTTGAACGGGATCAGGTTGACCTTGGCGGGAAGGTTGTACTTGCGGATCAGGCGCACAAGTTCGCGCGCGTGATCGTCGCTGTCGTTCTTGTCCTTCAGCATCACGTATTCGAAGGTGATGCGCCGCGCGTTCGAAGCGCCGGGATAGGCGGCACAGGCGGCCAGCAGCTCTTCCAGGCCGTATTTGCGGTTGAGCGGAACGATTTCGTCGCGGATTTCCTTGGTAACCGCGTGGAGCGAGACGGCGAGGTTCACGCCGATCTCCTCGCCGCAGCGTTCCATCATCGGCACGACGCCGCTGGTAGAAAGCGTGATGCGACGCTTTGACAGGGCAAGACCTTCGCCATCCATTACCAGCTTCAGCGCGTCGCGCACGTTGTCGAAGTTATAGAGCGGCTCACCCATGCCCATCATCACGATGTTGGTCAGCAGGCGCCCGTCCGCGGTATATTCGGCCGCAGTCTCGTCGTCGGGCATGTCCATCCGGCCCTTGGGCCATTCGCCCAGCGCGTCACGCGCCAGCATGACCTGGCCCACGATCTCGCCCGGCGTCAGGTTGCGCACCAGTCGCATCGTCCCGGTGTGGCAGAAGCGGCAATTCAGCGTGCACCCGACCTGGCTGGAAACGCACAGCGTGCCCCGGTCCGCATCGGGGATGAACACCATCTCGAAGTCTTGCCCGTCGGCCGTGCGCAGCAGCCACTTGCGCGTTCCGTCCGAAGAAACCTGCGCTTCGACCACTTCGGGGCGACCGACCACGAAGCGTTCGGCCAGCCACGGGCGCATCGTCTTGGCGATATCGGTCATCGCGCCGAATTCGGTCACGCCGCGATGATAGAGCCAGTGAAACACCTGCTTGGCGCGCAATTTCGCCTGTTTCGCGTCCAGCCCGGCATCCTCGAACAGCGCGGCGATGGCCTTCTTCGGCAGGCCGAGAAGGTCCACGCGTCCGTCGTCGCGCGGGGTGACGCCGTCGACAAGTCCGGGGCGCGGAACGGCGACGGGATCGATATGGCCGGGGATCTGCATGGGCGCGCATATAGTCACCGGTGCGGCCCAATGAAAGAAGAACGCGCCCGCGTGCGTGCCGCGGGCCCGCGAAACACCGGCCGGCCGGTCTTCGTTCCGGCCGTTCGTCGCACCCGGAATGCGTCTTGCCGTGCCAGTGTTGCCTTAATAACACATTGGTTTTGTTGTATTATATTCAGGAAACCAGATCGCCGTTCCAACCATTTGATGGGTCCACCGCCACGCAGCGCCGGCAAGGCTTGCGCGGCGGCGACTTACGAATGGAGATACCACCATGAAGACTGTTCTTGCCATCCTTGCCGCAGGCAGCGCGATTGCCGTTGCCAGCCCCGCACTTGCGCAGGACGATCCCGGCGAAGCATTCACCGGCCCGCGCGTCGGCGTTGAAGTCGGCTATGACCACATCCGTTCGGGCAGCAGTGTCGACAATGACACCACGCGCGATATCAAGCAGTCGATCGACGGCATCGAATATGGCGGCGTGATCGGATACGACGTGCCCGTGGGCGAACGGCTGCGCGTGGGTGCTGAAGCGTCCTATGCCGGCAGTTCGGCCAGCTGGGACAATAACAACAACGTTCCCAACACCTTCAACCTGGGTCACGTGCGCGCGGATCGCGAAATCTATGTCGGCGGCCGCATCGGTTACGTCACGTCGCCGCGCACCATGGTTTACGTGAAGGGCGGCTACACCAACCAGCGCTTCCATATGGAAGGCACGGACGGAACCACCGATCTGTCGCAGCGCCTCGACACCGATGGTTACCGCGTCGGTGCGGGGATCGAATACGCGGTGAGCCGCCACGGCTATATCGGCGCGGAATACCGGTATTCGAACTATTCCAAGGGTGAGTTCGACTTCAACGGGAACACGCCCGATTCCAGCCGGTTCAACATCGATACCGATCGTCACCAGGTTGTGGCGACGCTGGGCTATCGCTTCTGACGCATGGCGGCCGCGACTGCGGAGATACGGGGCGGGCCGGGAAACCGGTCCGCCCTTTTCGCGCGGTCAGTTCGCGGCGCAGCCCAGCGCGGCGGCGTCCATCGCGCTGGCGACACCGTCCAGGTTGTAATAGTCGCGAAACAGGTGGCCGTCGGCGGCGCGCGCGGAAATGACCATCCCGCTTGCAGAGCGCATGGCCGCCACGATGGCCGCATCCATGCGCTTGTCCGCCGCCCAGGCGTCCGTCTTTCCGGGCACGAGGTCGAAGTGCGTGCCGCTTACCGCCAGGTGCGCGGGGCTGTGCGCGGCCAGCCGGTGCGACAGGCGGAAATAGACCTGGCCGCGAACGCCGCGCTTTGGCCAGGTGGCAATCGTCGCGTATGGCTGGAAGGTCGGTTTGTCTCGGGCGGTGCTGTCGGCAACGGCGATGGCGTAGCATCGCGGAACGCCCGCATCGCGGAACGCGGCCCAGTTGCCGAACACGCCCAGGCTGTCACGCGCCAGGGCGGGAAGCGACACGAGCGCGGCGGCGATGACAGGCAGGGCCAGCGCCCGGCGCATCAGGCGTGCTCCACTCCGTGGGGTGAGCCGTAAAGCACCTGTTCCACGCCGTGTTCGACCAGTGCGATCGATCCCTGCACAAGGCTGGGCGCAATCGGGACACCGTGCTCTCCGTGAGCCGCAAAACCGCCCATCAGCCCGCGCAGGACGCGGCTGGAAATGCCGTGCATCACCACGATGTGATCGCCCCCGCAACCCGAAACGCTTTCCATCCAGCGTTTCAGTCGCGCGGCGATATCGTGATAGTCCTCGCCGTCCGGGGCCGGGCGCAACAGGTGGTCTGCAATGACGATGGGGCCGTGTTCCGCCTCCACGTCGTCGTAATAGCGGCCGCACCAGCCGCCCATGTCGATTTCCTTCAGGTCGTCCGTGCGCTGCGCGTCGAACCAGTCGATCCCCAGCGCTTCGCAGATCAGCGATGCGGTCTGCAGCGCGCGGCCGGTTTCGGATACGTGGAGCGTCACATCGGGGCGCTTGCCCAGTTCCGCCAGCAGTTTCTGCCCCATGGTTTGCGCCTGTTCGAAGCCGAGCGCGGTCAGCGGGGTGTGGATGTGGTTCGCCTGCAACCGGCGCGCGGCATTATACACCGTTTCGCCGTGGCGCATGATGAAGAAACGTCCGGGGATAGTCATGCCCAGCGGGCTAGCAGGGCGTTTGCACAATGCAAATACATCCGTTGGCTCTGCGCTGCCGAACGCCGGTTGCGCAACGCCGCCAGGCAGGTTCGGGAACGCCGGACAGGCCGGTCCGTCATCCCTCGATCAGGTCGAGATAGGCGACAACATCGTTGTCGGTGGCGATGAACAGGCCGCCCTGCACGTCATCGGGCTGCTGCGCGGCGATGCCCAGCGCTTCTGTCAGCGGGCCGTAGAACAGTGTTGTGGCCGCGCCGCCTTCGGTCACGGCGTCGAGGTGGTAAAGCCGCACCGTCGCTTCGCCGAACGTGCTGCGCATCAGTCTTCCCTTTCGCGCCGCGCGCCGTCGATGCGGGCCGCATCGCGCGCCTGGTCAAGGCGGGTTGCCGTGCGCTCCGCCTTGCCGGCGCCGTGCTTCGCGCGGTTCTCTTCTGCCCTTGCCTGTGCCTCGTTCCGGCGCTTTGTCTTGCGCGCCATGCGCAGGTTGACGATCTCTGCCATGTCAGGCGCCTGCCGGATAGGTGATCGCCATGATCTCCCATTCCTTTTCGCCGCCAGGCAGGCGCACCGTGCGCAGATCCCCCACGCGCGCGCCGCGCAGCGCACGGGCGATGGGGGCGCTCCAGCCGATGCGGTTCGCGCTCGCGTCCTGCTCGTCGTCGCCCACAAGGGTAAGCGTGCGGCGGTTGTCGTCCTCGTCCGCAATTTCCACCGTCGCGCCGAACAGCACCCGCGCGCGGTCTTCCTGCCGCGCGGGGTCTATCACCCGCGCCGCCTTCATCCGGCGGGCGAGGTGCGAAAGCTCGCGGTCGATTTCGCGCATCCGCTTGCGGCCATAGATATAGTCGCCGTTTTCGCTGCGGTCGCCGTTGCCCGCCGCCCAGCTTACGACCTCGACGATCGCGGGGCGTTCGGTGCCCAGCAGATGGTCGTATCGCGCGCGCAGCGCCGCCAGCCCGGCGGGCGTGATCGGGTTGCCGTCCGGCTTCATTGCAGGTGCCTCAGCCCGGAGTATTCTTGCCGAGATAGTGGCTGAGCGGATTGGACCCGGAATAGCCCGCCTTGTCGGGATTCATCGAATCATAGACCACCGCGTTTTCCAGCACGTGCTGGACATAGCCGCGCGTCTCGGTCAGCGGTATTTCCTCGATCCACTTTACCCAGTCGACAGCGCCCGTGCGCGGATCGCCGTTGCGGCGCAGCCACTTGTTCACGTTGCCCGGACCCGCGTTATAGGCGGCAACGGCCAGCGGATAAGACCCGCCGAAATAGTCCATCATCCGCCCGAAATAGGTCGCGCCCAGCTGCAGGTTATAGCTTGCATCGTCCATCAGCGCGGTGCGGTCATAGGACAGGCCCATCTTGCCCGCCTGTTCGCGCGCTGTGCCCGGCATCAACTGCATCAGCCCGCGTGCCCCGGCGTGGCTGACCGCGTTTTGCGCGAACTGGCTTTCCTGACGGGTGATCGCGTGGATCATCGTCCAGCTCTGGTCATAGCCATAGGGCACCGGAATGCGCGGGAAGGATATGTGCTGGAAATCCAGATATCCCTTTTCCGCTGCTGACCGGCCCAGGATCACTCCCAGGTCGCGCCGGCCAAGGTCGCGCGCCAGGTCGGCGACCAGCACGTGCTGCGCCTCTGTCTGCTGGTCGTCAGAAATCTTGCGGAAAAAGCGCACCGCCGTTCGCCAGTCGCTTTCGCGCGCCACTTCGCGCACCGCCCTGGTGATCGGTTCCGCCATGAAGGCGGCACGCTGCTGCGCGGTGGGCTGGATCTGCGAATCCTCGGCGAACTTCGGCATCGGCTTGCCCAGCCGCTCAAGCGAGAGCTGGCCATAGTACTGGTCCGCATATTGCGCGGCCATCTCGAAATATTTCTGCGCGCCGGTCCGGTCGCCCGCCTTGGCGGCGGCGCGGCCTGCCCAGTAAAAACCCTTGGAGCGTGTGCCCGGCGTGCGCGCGGCGGCGCCATAGCGATAGAACAGCGGCGCGGCTTCGCGCGGTGCGCCAAGATCCCAGAGCGCCTGTGTGCCCCCCAGCCACATCAGCGAAGTATAATCGTCGCGCAGGCCATAGCTGCGCTTCGAAATGTCCTCGCCCGCATCGAAGGCATCGTCGATCCCTTCGGAAATGCGCACGGCAAGGCTGGGCGAGCCGTCATCCGCCGCGCCGCGTGCGTTGACCAGAAGTTCTTCCACCCACTCTGCATCGTCCTGCGGCTTGCTTGCCAGCAGCGGGCGGTTGGCAAGCAGGCCGCGCGCGGCCTGTCCCTGGCCGGTCTTTCGAAGCTGGCGCGCGCGAAGGTAGAGGAACCCCGGATCGGAATTGAGTGCCTGCGGCGTTGCCGGCACACCGGTTGCATAGGGATCGCTTCCGGCCAGCGCTGCGAGGCTTGCCGCATCGATCCCGCGCCGCGCGGGAGAGACGAGCGCAAGCTGCCGCTCGGCCCCGGCCTGGTCCCCCTGCCACAGCAGCGCTTCCATCCGCGCGTCCTGGTCTGCCTGGGTGAAGGTCGATCCCCAGGACGTTACCAGCGCGGCTTCGGCCTGTGCGCTCATCGATCCGCCGCGCCACGCCTCGCGCGCGACCTTGGCCGCATCGGGACGGCCCATCGCCTGAAGCGCCAGCGCGTATTGCGCGCGGGCGGCATTGGTCAGCGGCGGCAGCTTGTCGAAAAACGCGACAAGCTGGCCGGGCGCGACATAGGTATCGGCAAGCGTCGCTTCGGCATAGCGGCGCAGCTTCGTCTCCTCGGGGAAACCGGGATAGGCAAGCACGAAGCCGGCATAGTCGCTGAACGAGAAGCGACTGGAACTGGTAAGCAGTTTCCAGCGCTGCACCGCCTGGGCCATCGGCCCTGCCTGCGTTGCGACCAGCTGCGCGCGGGCCTTGTCCCACTCGCTGGCTTCGTTGGCATGGCAGGCAACAGACAGCGCCAATCCCGGCACCACAATGGCGGCCAATCCAAGTTTCCTGAGCACGGCTTTTGCGTCCATGCTGGACATCATGCGTTGCGGCTCCTTATCAGGCGCTGAATATATGACCCCCCGCAGGCCTGGCGCCGATTTTCGACGCTTGTTCCTTGTGTGGCGCATTTTGAGGGAATTTGTCCATGTTTTCCGGCTCGATTCCGGCTCTGGTGACTCCTTTTCGCGATGGGGCGTTCGACGAACCCGCGTTCCGGCGACTCGTCGACTGGCAGATAGAGAACGGATCGTCCGCGCTTGTCCCCTGCGGGACCACCGGCGAAGCCTCTACCCTGTCGAACGCCGAGCACCACCGCGTGATCGAAGTCTGCGTTGAACAGGCGGCCGGCCGCGTTCCGGTGATCGCCGGGTGCGGCAGCAACGATACGATGAACGCGTCGCTGCACATGACCTTTTCGAAGAAGAGCGGCGCTTCGGCGGCGCTGCTGGTCGTGCCCTATTACAACCGGCCCAGCCAGGCGGGGATCATCGCCCATTTCAGCTATCTGGCCGAACACCACGACCTGCCGATCGTACTGTACAACGTGCCCGGTCGCACGGTGACCGACATGAAGCCCGAAACGGTATGCGAACTGGCGAATCGCTATCCCGACAAGATCGTGGCGATCAAGGACGCGGGCGGAATCCTTTCGCGCGTAACCGATCACCGCATGGGCATCGGCAAGGATTTCTGCCAGCTTTGCGGCGATGACGTGCTGTGGCTGCCGCACAACGCGGCGGGCGGCGTCGGGTGCATTTCGGTGACGGCCAATGTCGCGCCGAAGCTGTGCAGCGAGTTCCAGACCGCGATCGCCGCGAACGACCTTGCCAAGGCGCGTGAGCTGAACGACCGGCTTTACCCGCTGCATTACGCGATGTTCGAGGATGCATCGCCCGGCCCGGTGAAATACGCGCTGTCGCGCCTGTTCCCCGATATCAGCCCGGACCTGCGCCTGCCGCTGGTGGAAATCAGCGACGCGGCGAAGGCGGCGGTGGACGCGGCGCTGGAACACGCGGGGCTGGTGTAGGGTGCGCGCGGCGCGGGGGGCTTCCCCTTGCGCCCCGCAATGCCTACATCGCGCGCCATATGGCCCGTCCCACTCCACAAACGTTCGACAAGAGAAAGGTCGTCGCGGAAAACCGCCGCGCGCGATTCGACTATCATATAGAAGACAAGCTCGAGGCCGGGATCGTGCTGACCGGCACCGAAGTGAAGTCCTTGCGCTTCGGTGAAGGGTCGATCGCCGAAAGCTATGCCGAAGTGAAGGATGGCCAGGTCTGGCTGATCAATTCGAACGTGCCCGAATTCAGCCACGGCAACCGCTTCAACCACGAACCCAAGCGCCCCCGCAAGCTGTTGCTGCACGAACGCGAAATCGACCGGCTGACCGGCGCGGTGGAGCGCAAGGGGATGACGCTGGTTCCGCTGTCGATCTATTTCAATTCGCGCGGGCGGGCGAAGGTCGAACTCGCGCTCGCCAAGGGCAAGAACGTGGCCGACAAGCGGCAGACGATCAAGGAGCGCGACTGGGCGCGGGACAAGGCGCGCCTGATGCGCGATCACGGCTGATTGCAGCCGTTTCCGCGCTTTCCTTCATCAAAGCGAAAGCCCTCCTGTGTCATGGTGTCCGCCACTTGAACGGGACCGGTTGGACGCCCATTTCTTGACGGGATCATGAACAGGAAGATCACACGTTGGGCCGCGCGCAACATGCCGACGCGGGAAGGGCTTGCCGCCAACAGGTTCATGCGCCCGTTCGCCCATCGCGTGTTGCGTTCCGACCTGTGGCGTTTCACCCGGCGTTCGGTGCCGCGCGGTGTCGCGCTGGGGATGCTGGTGGGCATCATCGTGCCGTTCGCGCAGATATTCTTTGCCGCGCTGTTCAGCTTCACCATCCGTGCCAACGTGCCGGTGGCGGCGGCGACAACGTTCGTCACCAATCCCTTCACCACGCCGCTGATCTGGATTGCCGCCTACCAGGTGGGCAGCGTGATGCTGCGCGTGGATGCGGCCACGGTGGTGGCTCCCGTCAGCACCGCGATGGCGCAGACCGAGTTCGACAAGGCGCTGCAATGGCTTACCGGCGCAACGCTGGTGACCGCCTTCGGCCTGGTGGTGATCGCGGTCGTCGCCTCCGCCGTCAGCTATCTGGTCACCGGCTGGGTCTGGCGCTGGCGCGTTGCGCGCAAGCGGAAAACGCGTCTCGACAGCGCGCGGGCAAGGGGCCATGTGACGGCCTGAATGGCTGACACGAAACGCAACGAACAACCTGAGGCAAGGCGGGGCTGGTTCCACCGGCTTGTCCCCACGCGCGACCAGCTGGCGAACAACCGCTGGCTGAAGCCGTTCTCGCACAACATCCTGCGACCCGAACTGTGGCGCTTCACGCGCCGATCGGTTCCGCGCGGCGTCGCGCTGGGGTTGTTCATCGGCACTATCATCCCGATGGCGCACTTCCTTGTCGCGGCCGCGCTGGCGGTGTTCGTGCGCGCGAACGTTCCGGTCGCGCTTGCCGCCACATTCATCGGCAATCCGTTCACGGTCGCGGGAATCTGGTGGCTTGGCTATCGTATCGGAGAGGCCTTGCTCCATGCCGATGCGATGACGCAGGTTGCGCCCATGGCGACGGCGATACAGCAGACCCAGGCCGACCAGTTGCTTACCCGGCTGACTGGCGCGGGAGAGGATACCGCGATCGGCCTGCTGGTTATCGCCACCACGTGCGCGCTTGTCGGCTATGTCCTTTCGTCGTGGATCTGGCGCTGGCGGGTCGCGCGTCGCCGCCGCAGCCGGCTTGACGCCGCGGCGGGCGGGCCGGACGGCACGGGCGGAGTGTGGGGCGCATGAGCGGAGACGCGGATCGCCTGGCGGAAGGTGTGGCGCCCGCCCGCGACGTTGCGCTTGCGGGACTGGCGATGTTGGCCAGCGCCGTTTTGCTGTGGCTGGTTTCCGGGCAATTGCTGCTGGGCGCGGCGTTCCTTGCCGCCGTCGTTTCCCTGGGCGCTATCGTGCTTGTCCTTGCGCGCAGGCCCAGTGCCGAGCCCGCGCCCGATTTCGCGTCGCCCGACTGGTCCGTTACGCACGCCGCGATAGAGCGCGACGACATGGCCGTGGCCATCACGGACCGCGCCGGTCGCCTTGTCTGCGCCAATCGCCGCTTTACCGACTGGTTCGGTGCCGCTGCCGCGCCGCCGCGCCTTCCGTTCGAACCGTCCTCCGCAGCAGCGCTGGAGGAAACGACGCGCAGCGCCTGGCGCGACGGGAGGGCCGAAACCGAAGCGCTCGAATCCGAAAGCGGCAGCTGGACCGGCGTCGTCGAACGCGCGGGGCGCGGCGGGGATCATCTCGTCTGGCGTTTCACGCCGCTCGTCACCGGCGATATCGTCGGGGACATGATCGGCCATATCGGCGGCAAATTGGGCCGGGCGCTGGCGCGCGAAGGCGCGCAGGCCGCGGTCGTCGCGCCCGACGGAACGGTGCTCGCCGCCAATCCCGCGTTTGCCCTGCGCGCGACGGGAGAGGACAGCGCGGATATTGCCGGAAGCGATTTCGTCTCGTTCCTCCGCTCCGACGATCAGGAGCGGATTTTCTATGCGCGCGAAGGGACCAAGGGCGTTCCGGTCCGCATATTGCACTTTCCCGTTGCGGACCCGGACGGTCCGGACGATCCCGATCCTGCCCGGACGCCGTCGCTGTTCATGCTGATCGACAACCAGGGCGGCATGGGGGATGCACGCACAGGGCTGCCGCAGATAGAGGCGCTGCTCTCGCGTCTGCCGCTGGGTCTGGCGATGACGGACAGGGACGGTCGCTTCTTGTTCGCCAACAGCGCTTTCCTGCGCGCCGCGGGATGCGAGGAAGGTGCGATCCCGCCCTATCCTTCTGATCTTGTGATCCGAGAAGACAAGTCTGCCCTGTCCGATGCGGTGCGTCGCCACGCCCAGGGCGGCGCGAATGCGGCGGGCGACGTGGCCGTGCGGCTGCGCGTTTCGCCGGAAGAGCCGGTGTCCCTCAGCCTAGCGGGCGTGCGCGGGCTGGGCGAGGGCTCGGTGCTGCTTTCCCTGAAGGATTCGAGCGAGGAAACCCGCCTCAAGCGGGAAATTGCGCAGGCCACCAAGATGCAGGCGGTGGGCCAGCTGGCCGGCGGCGTGGCGCACGATTTCAACAACGTGCTGACCGCGATCATCGGATATTGCGACCTGATGCTGATGCGCCATACGCCGGGCGACAGCGATTATGACGATATCCAGCAGGTAAAGGCCAATTCGAATCGCGCGGCTTCGCTGACGCGGCAATTGCTGGCCTTTTCTCGGCAACAGACGCTGCGGCCCGAAGTGCTGCAACTGCCGGACGTCGTTTCCGAGGTTTCGGCGCTGCTCAAGCGCTTGCTGGGTGAAAAGATTGAACTGGTGGTGCGGCACGACCGTGACCTGGGCCTTGTTCGCGCCGATCCGGTGCAGCTTGAACAGGTGCTGCTCAACCTTGCCGTGAACGCGCGCGATGCGATGGCCGGGAACCAGGGCGGCGTGCTCAAGCTCGCCACCCGCCGCGTGACCGCGCAGGACGTGCGCGCGATGAAGAGCGAGATCCTGCCGATCGGGGATTATACCGCGCTGGTGGTTGAGGATAACGGTCACGGCATCAAGCCCGCGCAGATCGGCAAGATCTTCGAACCGTTCTTCACGACCAAGGAAAAGGGCAAGGGCACCGGACTGGGCCTGTCCACGGTTTACGGCATCGTGAAGCAATCGGGCGGCTTCATCTTCGCGGAAAGCGAAGTGGGGCAGGGCACGCGCTTCTCCATCTACCTGCCGGTCCATGTCCCGGCTCCGGAAGAACCGTTGGCAGCGGAAAAGCAGGCGCCCGCGAAGAAACGCGAATGGAGCGGCGGCGGCAGTATCCTGCTTGTCGAGGACGAGGATACCGTGCGCGCCGTGGCAGAGCGCGCGCTGACCCGGCAGGGTTACGAAGTGACCACTGCCGCCGATGGCGAGGAAGGGCTGGACGCCATCGCTTCTGGCGGCAAGTTCGACCTGGTGCTGACCGACGTGGTTATGCCCAGCATGGACGGCCCGGCAATGGCGCGGGAGATCCGCCGCCTGCTGCCCGACCTGCCGGTGATGTTCATGTCCGGCTATGCCGAAGAGCAGTTGCGCAAGGACATCGACATCCCCGACATGTATTTCCTGGCCAAGCCGTTCAGCGTTCCGCAGATCGTCGCGGCGGTGGAGACCGCGCTTCGCGGGGGATAAATCACACCGATCTGGCGCGATGTGGAACGGACGTGCAAAGCCTGATCGTTTTGCGTGATGCATAAACCATTGAAATAAAACGGTCCGTTCGGGTTGGAACGAAAATATTGTTCCCCTCTTGTTCCATAAGAACAAACAGGATACAACTGCGCCTGTTGACGGTTCGTGTGAGCCAACTCTAGGCAAGGGGACGTAGCCATGGCGGCGCAGCTCAAGCTCATTCAGGAAGGCAAAGACAAGGACATGGACCGGCAGAAGGCGCTTGATGCGGCGCTTGCACAGATAGATCGCGCGTTCGGCAAGGGCAGCGCGATGAAGCTCGGATCGAAAGAGACCATGCAGGTCGAAGCGATCTCCACCGGCAGCCTGGGGCTGGATATCGCGCTGGGCATCGGCGGATTGCCGCGCGGCCGGGTGATAGAGGTTTACGGCCCGGAAAGCTCTGGCAAGACGACGTTGGCGCTCCACGTTATCGCGGAAGCGCAGAAGGCCGGCGGCACGGCGGCCTTCGTCGACGCGGAACACGCGCTCGACCCGGTCTATGCCAAGAAGCTGGGCGTCGACATCGACGAGCTGATTGTTTCGCAGCCCGATACGGGCGAACAGGCGCTGGAAATCACCGATACGCTGGTGCGGTCGAACGCGATCGACGTGCTGGTGGTCGATTCGGTCGCAGCTCTCGTCCCCCGCGCTGAAATCGAGGGCGAGATGGGCGACAGCCACGTCGGCCTTCAGGCCCGCCTGATGAGCCAGTCGCTGCGCAAGCTGACCGGTTCGATCAGCCGCTCGCGCTGCATGGTGATCTTCATCAACCAGCTGCGCATGAAGATCGGCGTGATGTACGGGAACCCCGAGACGACGACCGGTGGCAACGCGCTCAAGTTCTATGCCTCTGTGCGGCTCGACATCCGCCGCACGGGCCAGATCAAAGACCGGGACGAGGTGATCGGCAATGCCACCCGCGTGAAGGTTGTGAAGAACAAGGTCGCCCCGCCGTTCAAGCAGGTTGAATTCGACATCATGTATGGCGAGGGCATTTCCAAGATCGGTGAGATCCTGGATCTTGGCGTGAAGGCCGGGGTGGTGGAAAAGTCCGGTTCATGGTTCAGCTATGACAGTGTGCGGATCGGCCAGGGCCGTGAAAACGCCAAGACCTTCCTCAAGGAAAATCCCGAAATGTGTTCCCGGCTGGAAGCTGCGATCCGCGGCCACACCGACCGGGTGGCCGAGGAGATGATGACGGGTCCGGACGCGGACGACGACGCCTGATCCTCGAGCGCGGCCGGGCAACCCCGCGCCCGGCCGCGAAACCCAAAAGCCGCCGCGCCCCCCGGCAGGGGCGCGGCGGTTTCCTTTATGCGCAGCCCCGGTGTGCCCAGTTTCGGTGCGCGCGATCACGGTATGCGCGGTTCCGGCGCGCGCGTGCCAATGACGCAAAGATCAGGCCAGCTCTACCGCCCGCTCCTTCACCACTTCGCTCGCCTGTTTGCCTGCCAGTTCGGCCAGGTGGTCGAACCCGGCGGTATAACTTGCCAGACCCTGACTCAGCGATCGCAGTTCGGCGTCAAGTCCGTAAAGCCCGCTTTCGGGCAGCAGCGCCTCAATCCGCTCCCACCGATCCCATTCGGGATGCGGGCCAAGCCCCATGATCTGCCCGCGCCGGCTGGAGAGTGCCGACCCGGCCTTCGATCCCGTTCCGGCCGGCGTATCGACGGTAATCCTGCTCATCGGTTCCAGAAGATAGGGTGCGGCCTTTTCCAGCGCGTCCGCCATCGCCATGCGCCCTGCGATGCGGAAGGCGAGTTCCGAGGAATCGACCGAATGGAACGATCCGTCGGTCAGCGTCACCGCCACGTCCACAACGGGAAAGCCCAGCGGCCCCTTGATCATCGCATCCTTGATCCCGGCCTCGACTGCGGGAATCCACTGCTTGGGGATGACCCCGCCGCTGATCCTGTCTTCGAAGACGAAGCCCGCGCCGCGTTCCAGCGGCCGAATTTCGATCACCGCGTCGCCATACTGGCCGTGCCCGCCCGATTGCTTCTTGTGCCGCCCGCGCGCACCGGCCGGTTTGCGGATCGATTCGCGATAAGCGATGCGCGGCGGGTGGGTATCCACCGCAACGCCATAGCGCCGCTCAAGGCGTGCGAGCACGACCTGCAGGTGTTCGTCGTTCACCCCGCGCAGCAGCGTTTCGTGGCTTTCCTCGTCCTGCTCCCATTCCAGCGCAGGGTCTTCCTCGCACAGGCGGTGGAGAGCGGCGGACAGCTTGACGTCGTCCTTCCGGTCGCGCGTGCTGATGGCCATCGCCGCATTGCGCGCCGGGTACTCCACCAGCGCGTCACCCAGTTGCGGCGCGCTGCCCGAACCCAGCAGCATCCCGCTGCGTGCGCCATCCACCTTGGCGACCGCTACCACGTCGCCCGGGCGCGCTTCGGGCAACTTGGCGGTCTTTTCACCCTGTAATGCGAAGATCGAGCCGGTGCGCGCTGCCTCCCCGCCGATCGACAGGTCATCGCCTTCGTGCAGCGCGTTGCCCAGCACGCGGCCCAGCGCCAGCCGCCCCATAGAGCCGCCATTGGCAACCTTGAACACGTGCAGCGCGCCACCTTCGGCCAGGCCCACGCGCCGTGCGGCCGCATCGGGCCAGGGCGTTTCGTGGCGCAACATCTTCAACAATCGCCGCACGCCGCCGTCGGTCAGGGCCGAACCGAACAGCACCGGCACCACTTTCGCCTGCGCGGTATCGTCGGCAAGGTCGTGCATCACGGTATCCTGCGTGGGCACTTCGTCCATCAGCAGCGCTTCAAGCAGTTCGTCGTCGAAATCGGCCAGCGTTTCCAGAAGCCTGGTGTGCTCCTCCTTCTCGCGCACGGCGAGCTCTGCCGGAATCTCGACCACCTCGGACGCTTCGCCCGGGCGATAGCGATAGGCGCGTTCCAGCGCGACATCGACATAGCCGGTCACCTGCTCGCCGTCGCGGATCGGGAATTCGCGCAAGGCCAGCGGTTCGCGGCTCATCGGTTGCAATGCGTCCAGTATCTCGCGCACCGATCCCGCACGTGCGCCGTCCATCTTGTTCACGAAAATCGCATGGGGCAGGCCTGCTTCGTCAAGCCGCCGCAGGATCGGACCCGCAAGTCCCGCGCGTTCGGGGCTGGGGTCTATCACCACGATCGCCATGTCGCAGCTGGCCAGCGCGGCCAGCCCGTCGGATGCGAAGCCGATACCTCCGGGCGTGTCGATCAGGGCGAAACGGTCGCCCAGGTATTCAAAGTGCGAAAGGTTGAGTTCGGTCGAGCCGCCTCGCTGGCGCGCCTCCGGACTGGCGTCGCCCACGCTGGTGCCCGCTTCCACGCTCCCCTGGCGCGTCGTTGCGCCGCTGGCGTAGAGCATTGCCTCGGCGAGGCTTGTCTTACCCGTGCCGGCCGGCCCGACCAATGCGACCGCACGGGTTGGCCTGCTGCCGGCCGCGGATTCCCGATTTGTGGTGTTGCCCATGATCGCCTCCTTCATGTGCGAAGGCGCGCCGGGCGCGAAGGTCATCCCATATGGCCTCGTGTCAGGCGCGCTCTGGGGTTCGATGGATTGGATGCTCTGCCTCTCGCCGGTGAGTCGCAAGCGGAATCTGGCGTGCGGGAAGGCTTGTCGCGACGAGCCGTGGCACGTAGCGATCGGGCATGACATCGAATCGCGATTGGGAAGGCCGCGTCGGCCACGCATGGGCGGCCGAATGGCTGCGCACGGACCGCAGCTTTGGCGAACTGACACAAACGCTGCTGGCGCGAATCGCGCCGCTTGCCGGCGCGCGCATCCTCGATATCGGTTGCGGCGCTGGCGAGTTGTCGCTGGCGTTTGCGCAGGCGCGTCCCGATGCGCAGGTAACCGGCCTCGACCTCAGCCCGGAATTGCTGGATGCCGCAAGCGCGCGCGGGGGGGACCGGGCAAACCTGTCGTTCGTCCAGGCCGATGCAAGCGAATGGCGGCCCGATGAAGCGCCGGACCTGCTCGTCTCGCGTCACGGGGTGATGTTCTTCGACGACCCGCGCACCGCCTTTGCGCACATCGCGGGCTTTGCCGCGCCCGGCGCGAACCTGGTGTTCTCCTGCTTTCGCGCGCCTGCTCACAACCGGTGGGCGGGTGAGGTGGCGCAGGCCGTAGCGCCCGATGCGACCCAGGGTTCCCCCGACGGATACGCGCCGGGACCGTTCGGTTTCGCCGATCCCGCGCTGGTGGAGGATATCCTTACGTCGGCGGGCTGGCGCGACGTATCGCTGACGCCTGTCGACTACGCCTATGTCGCGGGCGTAGGAAAGGGCGAGGCGGCAGTGGAAGACGCGCTTTCGCTGCTGCGCCGCATCGGCCCCGCCGCGCGCGCGCTGCGCGAGCTTCCGGAGGCGGAGCGTACCGCCGCCGAATCGCGGTTGCGCACCGTGCTGGAAGCTCGGCGCGAAGGCAGCCAGATCGCGTGGCCGGCGGCCGCCTGGATCGTTTCTGCGCGCAAGGGCTGAGCGGGTTTCCATGCCACACCGGCGCGTTGTTCGACGGTGCCGATCACTCTTGGCGACGAAACGTGCTTGTTAGGCGCCGGAACTGCCCTTAATCCGCCCCGCATGATTTCGACCAACGACATCCGCCGGTCCTTCCTCGACTATTTCGGCCAGAACGGGCACGAGATCGTGCCGTCCGCACCGCTGGTGCCCTATAACGATCCCACGTTGATGTTCGTGAACGCGGGGATGGTGCCGTTCAAGAACGTGTTCACGGGGCTTGAGACGCCGCCTTCGCCGCGCGCCACGTCGTCGCAGAAATGCGTCCGCGCGGGCGGCAAGCACAACGACCTCGACAATGTGGGCTATACCGCGCGGCACCACACCTTCTTCGAAATGCTGGGCAACTTCAGCTTCGGCGACTATTTCAAGGAGCAGGCGATCCACCACGCGTGGACGCTGCTGACGAAGGAGTGGGGGCTTCCGGCCGAAAAGCTGCTCGCCACCGTCTATCACACGGACGACGAGGCGTTCGAGCTGTGGAAGAAGATTGCCGGGCTGCCCGAAGACCGGATCATCCGCATCGCCACCAAGGACAACTTCTGGGCGATGGGCGATGACGGCCCGTGCGGCCCGTGCAGCGAAATCTTCTTCGATCACGGCGAAGGCATCCCGGGTGGCCCTCCGGGTAGCCCGGACGAGGACGGCGACCGCTTCATCGAGATATGGAACCTTGTTTTCATGCAGTTCGAGCAGGCGGCGGGCGAGATCACCGGCGACCTGCCCAAGCCCAGCATCGATACCGGCATGGGGCTGGAGCGTATCGCCGCCGTGCTGCAGGGCGTGCATGACAACTATGATACCGACACGTTCCGCCACCTGATTTCTGCATCCGAAACGCTGACCGGCGTTGCCGCCGAGGGCGAGGCAACCGCCAGCCACCGCGTGATCGCCGATCACCTGCGCTCAACCAGCTTTTTGCTGGCCGACGGCGTTCTGCCCAGCAACGAAGGGCGCGGATACGTGCTGCGCCGGATCATGCGTCGCGCGATGCGCCACGCGCACCTGCTGGGCGCGCAAGAGCCGCTGATGCACCGGCTGGTGCCCGCGCTCGTCACCGAAATGGGCGCCGCCTATCCCGAACTGGGCCGGGCCAAGGCGCTGATCGAGGAAACGCTGCTGCGCGAGGAAGTGCAGTTCCGTCGCACGCTGGCGAACGGGTTGAAGCTGCTGGATGAAGCGACCGCCGGAATGGGCGACGGGGGAGAGCTTCCGGGCGAAACCGCGTTCAAGCTCTATGACACATACGGGTTCCCTTACGACCTGACCGAAGATGCACTGCGCTCTCGCGGGATTGCGGTGGATCGCGAAGGCTTCGACGCGGCGATGGCGCGGCAGAAGGCGGCTGCGCGCGCGGCATGGAAGGGCAGCGGGCAGGCCGCCGACAGCGAGGTGTGGTTCGATATCGCCGAACGCGAAGGCGCGACCGAGTTCACCGGCTACACCTCTGTCAGCGGCGATGGACAGGTCGTCGCTCTGGTGAAGAACGGCAAGGAAGTGGACAACGCCGGCGCGGGCGACACGGTCGTGGTGCTGACCAACCAGACGCCTTTTTATGGCGAAAGCGGCGGGCAGACCGGCGATACCGGCACGATCACCGGCGGGGACGGGCTGAATCTGGAAGTAACCGATACGTCGAAGCCGCTGGGCCGGCTCCACGCGCATCACGCCAGGGTCGAAAGCGGGACGATCAAGGTGGGCGACACCGTGCACATGACGGTTGATGTCGAACGCCGCAACGCGATTCGCGCCAACCACTCTGCCACGCACCTTGTCCACGCGGCGCTGCGCAACCGTCTGGGCGGCCACGTGACGCAGAAGGGATCGCTGGTCGCGGCGGACCGCCTGCGCTTCGACTTCTCGCAGCCGACCGCCCTGACGGCGGATGACATCGCCGCGATCGAGGCCGAAGTGAACGCGGAAATCCGCGCGAACGATCCGGTCAGCACGCGCCTGATGACGCCAGATGACGCGATTGCGGCTGGCGCGATGGCGCTGTTCGGAGAGAAATACGGCGACGAGGTGCGCGTGCTTTCGATGGGCCGCGATACCGAAGGCAAGAGCTATTCGGTCGAACTGTGCGGAGGAACCCACGTGCGCGCCACCGGCGATATCGGCCTGTTCCGCATCGTTTCGGAAAGCGCGGTCAGTTCGGGCGTGCGCCGGATCGAGGCGCTGACCGGCGAGGCCGCGCGCCAGTGGCTGGTCCATCGCGAAGACGCGCTGAAACACGCGGCCAGCCTGCTGCGCACGACGCCTGAGGACGTGGAAGGCCGCGTCGCAACCCTGCTTGACGAGCGCAAGAAGCTGGAACGCGAACTGGCCGAAGCGAAAAAGGCGCTGGCGCTGGGTGGCGGAGGCGGCGCCCCCGCACAGGCGGCGGACGAGAATGTGAACGGCGTAACGTTTTCCGGCCAGGTGATCGAAGGGCTCGAAGCGAAGGAATTGCGCGGGCTGATCGATCAGGCGAAGCAGCGCATGGGTTCGGGCGTCGCGGCAATCGTTGCCGCGGGCGAAGGCAAGGCGGCCATTGCCGTTGGCGTGACCGATGACCTGACGGGCAAGGTAAGCGCAGTCGATCTGGTGCGTGCGGGCGTGGAAGCGCTGGGCGGCAAGGGCGGCGGTGGCCGTCCCGACATGGCGCAGGGCGGTGGCCCGGATGGCGCCAGGGGAGCCGAGGCCATCGCGGCGGTGAAGGCGGCGCTGGCGGGTTAGCGCAGGCCCGCCCGCCCGCGATGGAGCCGATCATGCGCATCGCCCTGTTCGAACCGGAGATTGCCGGGAACGTCGGCGCCGTTCTGCGGCTTGGCGCGTGCCTTGGCGCGGCGGTCGACCTGATAGAGCCGATGGGATTCATCTGGAACGACCGGCGCGTCCGTCGCGCCGCGATGGACTATATCGACCATGTGACCATCGCGCGCCATGCCGGGTTCGATGCCTTCCGCGCGACCACGGGATCGCGCAGGCTGGTGCTGTTCACGACCAAGGCAAACCATTCAGCCTACGATTTCGAATACCGGCCAGACGACGTGCTGCTGTTCGGCAAGGAAAGCGCGGGCGTTCCCGCATCGGTTGCCGATCTGTGCGATGCGCGGGTTCGCATTCCGCTGCGATCAGAGGTCCGGTCATTGAACCTTGCGACCGCGGCATCGCTGGCGCTGGGAGAGGCCTTGCGGCAGACGGCCACATTGCCGCAATGAAGGAAGCCTCTCCACGCGGCAGGCAGGCCATCACGCGCAAGCATCCATCGGAAACGGCATGATCGATATCGAAAACATCGTGACCGAAATCGCGGAGGAGATGCGCGCGCACAAGGATCGCGGCACCGTCGCCTCCTATATTCCGCCGCTCGCCTGCGTGCCCGACAGCAAGTTCGGCGTCGCGGTGGTGATGGCGGACGGCACCATCCATTCCGCGGGCGACGCGGACGAGGCATTTTCGATCCAGTCGATATCGAAGGTCTTCGCGCTGACGCTGGCGCTGGGCGCCGTGGGCGACCAGTTGTGGAACCGCGTGGGGCGCGAGCCTTCGGGAACGCCGTTCAACTCCATAGTCCAGCTTGAGACGGAGCACGGCATTCCGCGCAATCCCTTCATCAACGCGGGCGCAATCGTTCTGTGCGACGTGTTGCTGGGCCGGCATCAGCCGCGCGAGGCGATCGGCCAGATGTTGCGCTTCGTGCGGACCCTGTCCGGGGACGATGCGATTGCCATAGACGAGACGGTGGCGGGCGGAGAGCAGGACACCGGCTTCCGCAACCGGGCGCTGGCCAATTACATGCGCGCATTCGGCAACATCCACGCGCCGGTGGAGCGGGTGCTGGGCACCTATTTCCATTTCTGCGCGCTGGCGATGAGCTGCCGCCAGCTTGCCTTGGCGGGTCGTTTCCTGATGGACGGCGGGCGGGTGGACGGGCACTCGATCGTCACGGCCAGCCGCGCGCGGCGCATCAACGCGCTGATGATGAGCTGCGGCCATTATGACAATTCGGGCGATTTCGCCTTTCGTGTGGGCCTTCCCGGCAAGTCGGGTGTGGGCGGAGGCATCCTGTCGGTGGTTCCCGGAGTGGCGAGCATCGCGGTATGGTCGCCCGGCCTCAATCCCAGCGGCAATTCGCAGCTCGGCACGCTTGCGCTGGAACGGCTGGTGCAGCGCACCGGGTGGAGCGTGTTCGAGCCGCGCTAGCGGCAGAGGGGTTCATCCCTTGCGGCCATTCCGATTGTGAAAGGGATAGGAATCTTCACACCTCACGTCGCAAGGTGGTGCTCTTCAGCTTGGGTCTTTCGCTCAGCCCGCCTTCGCGCATGATCTGGTCGCGGAATTCGTCGCGCTTTTCGTGGATCGATGCGATCACCGGCCCCATCGGCACCCCAAGGTCGACCAGCACCGCTTCGGACAGTTGCAGCGAACTTTCCAGCGCTTCGGGCACGGCCTGGCTTGCGCCGTTGCGATAAAGTTCCGCGGCGTGGACGCTGTCGCGCGCGCGCACGATGATCGGCAGGTCGGGAAACAGGCCGCGCAGCTTCTTCACGATGCGGCTGACGAGCACAGGCTCGTCCATCGTCAGGATCACCGCGCGTGCATCGGCGATATGCAGCTTTTCCAGCAGGGCATCGTTCAGCACGTTACCGAACAGCACCGGGCGACCCGCCTTGCGTCCGCTTGCGACCATTTCCGGCGCGCTGTCTATCGCCACGTATCGTTGGCCGTGCGCGCTCAACATGTCTCCGATCAGGCGGCCGATGCGTCCGTATCCCAGGATCACGGCCCGCCCTTGCGCGTCCGCCTCGTCATCCGTCGGCGGCATTGCGCCTTGCGCATCGCCCTCCAGCTTGCGCCCCACCGCGCGCCCGGCGATGGCGAGCAGGGGCGTGATGGTAAGGCCGATGGCCGCCACGATCTGCCAGAACTGCGCGGTGCCGGGCTGGATCAGCCGCGCTTCCGCCGCGGCGGCCAGCACGATCAGCGTGGTTTCCGAAGGGCTGGACATCAGGATGCCGGTTTCCGCCGTCGTGCCGCGTCCGGCACCCGTCAGGCGCAGCAGCACGCCGGTGACGATGGCCTTGATGATGACCACGCCGCCAACGCCCGCCAGCAGCAGCCAGCGGTTCTCCCACACAAGCCGCAGGTCTATGCCCATGCCGATTGTGATCAGGAACACGCCCAGCGCCAGCCCCTTGAACGGGGCCGTGATCGTCTCGACCTCTGTATGGTATTCGGTTTCCGCGATCAGTAGCCCCGCCAGCAGTGCGCCCATGATCGGCGAAAGGCCTACCGCGCTGGTGGCAAGCGCGCTGGCGATGACGACCAGCATCGTGGCCGCCAGGAACAGTTCGGGGCTTTTGGTCCGGGCAGCCTGCGCGAACAGGCGGGGCAGCAAGACGCGCCCGAAGACAAGCATGGCCAGCACCACCAGCAAGCCGCCGACCAGCGTGTCCGTAAGGCTGGGCGCGCCTTCCGCCGCCGCCGCTGGCCCAAGCGCGCCCAGCAGGAAGACGATCGGCACCAGTGCGATATCCTCGAACAGCAGCATGGAAAGCGATGCGCGGCCCACCGCGCTCTGCACCCCCGCGATGGGCAGGACCAGCGCGGTGGACGACAGCGCCAGCGCAAGGCCCAGTGCAACCGCGCCCACCGTATATTCGCCCAGCATCATCAGCACTGCGGCCATGATTGCCGCCGATCCCAGCAGCTCTGCCGCGCCCAGCCCGAAAACCATGCGCCGCATCGCCCAAAGGCGATTGAACGACAGCTCCAGCCCGATTTCGAACAGCAGCAGGATTATGCCGAACTCGGCAAAGGGCGTGATCGCCTCAGGCTCTGTAATCGTGATGTAGGAAAGCCACGGGTGGCTCTCCACCATGCCGCCGAGGCCATAGGGGCCGACCGCGAGGCCGACCAGGATGAAGCCGATCACCGGTGTGATGCGCAGCCGCGCGAAGGCCGGGATCACGATTCCGGCCGCGCCCAGGATGACAAGCGCGTCGGACAGCGCGGTGGAAGGTGCGAATTCGGCGGCCATGAGAGACGGTTATGCCATGCCGGTCGTGCTTGTCACCTGTGGCAAGCGGCCGCCGGGCATACGAATACCTCCTGTCCGGACCGACATCGCTTGCTAGGTCTGCCGAAGGCGCGAAACGCAGCCCACGGGAGAGACGAATGGCACGGCGAAACATCCTTGGCGCAATGATGGCGGGCGCAATGGCGCTGGGGCTTGCCGCACCGGCAACCGCGGCACCGCAATTGCCCGAAACGCAAGGGGTGAGCGCGGTTCACCATCCCGCATGGGCACGCAACGCCAACATCTATGAGGTCAACATCCGGCAATACACGCCCGAAGGCACCTTCCGCGCCTTCGAGAAAAGCCTGCCGCGCCTGCGCAGGATGGGCGTGGACGTGTTGTGGATCATGCCCGTCAATCCGATCAGCAAGGAAAAGCGCAAGGGAACGCTCGGCAGCTATTACGCGGTGCAGGACTATTACAAGGTCAATCCCGAATTCGGCGACATGGACGATTTCAAACATCTCGTCGCCACCGCGCATCGCATGGGCTTCAAGGTGATCCTAGACTGGGTGGCGAACCACACCGGATGGGACAACGTGTGGGTGAAGCAGCATCCCGACTGGTACAAGCGCGGCGCTGACGGGCAGCTTGAAGGCTATCATTACACCGACCCCAACGATCACCACACCGAGGTATGGGCGGATGTGATCGGGCTGGACTATTCCAGGCCCGCCGTGCGCAAGGGCATGATCGACGCGATGACCTTCTGGGTGAAGCAGACCGGCATCGACGGTTTCCGCTGCGACGTGGCCTGGGCCGTGCCGACAGATTTCTGGGAACAGGCGCGCACCGCGCTCGACAAGGTGAAACCGGTCTTCATGCTGGCGGAGGCGGAAACCCCCGCACTTCAGATGCACGCATTCGACATGACCTATGACTGGACGCTCTATCACACGATGGTGAACGTGGCGCAGGGCAAGGCCGACGCGCGCGACCTTGCGAAGCTCTATACCGATCCGGCGATGCGCTTTCCCGCGGGCGCCTATCGCATGACCTTCACCAGCGACCATGACGAGAATTCGTGGGCCGGAACCGACAGGGAACTATATGGCGACGGCGCGGATGCGATGGCTGTGCTTGCCGCAACGCTGCCGGGGATGCCGCTGATCTATTCGGGGCAGGAAGGCGGGCTGGACAAGCGGCTGAAGTTCTTCGACCGCGATCCGATCGACTGGCACGACTTCCACCGCGCCGCGCTCTACCGGCGGCTGCTGGCGCTGAAGCACCGGCATCCCGCCCTGGCGAACCCGCTGACGCCCGGCAACCTGCAACTGATCGCTACCGGCAACAACCACGTGTTCGCGTTTCGCCGGGTGGCCGGGCGCGACCGGGTGACGGTTGCGGTGAACGTCAGCGGCGTGGCCCAGACTTTCGCGCCGGATGGCGGTGCGCGGCGCACGCTGAAGCCGTGGGGCTGGTCGATTTCCACCCGGCGTTGAGCGGCCCTTCCAGCCGTCTTTCGCGGCAAATCGCCGCCCATGGACCCGCAGGGACGGGGCGATGGCGTGCGTTGATTTGACGGTTCATCGCACCGGGGGCTCTTATTAACGCCACTACGGGCGGTATTGCCGATTGCGTTCATGTGCTAGAAAGGGGCCTGCAAACAGGACGCCCGTGCCGTTCACGTGCAGCATTTGTGCTGCATTGCTTACGTAGCGAGTTGAAGGGGGCTGACAGCCGGACACGCCAAGTGGGGGGGCAGTCGGTCCGAATGCCGCGGTCTTGCAGGCCCGGCTGGTGTAGTTTGTGGGAGTATCGATATGAGTGTCCTTTCCAAGAAGCCAAAATTCCTCCTTTCGGTTGCCATGCTGGCGTTGCCGATGTCGGCGGGTGTCGCCGCGCAGGCGCAGACCGGTGAACTGCCGGCGGCGCAGGCGCAGGCCCAAGCGGCCGAATCTCAATCCGCCGATCCGATGGCGACCATCTACGGCCAGATTCCGGCTGACCTTTCGGGCATGCCCGACGGGCCTGAGATCGACGGCATCATTTCCGCGCGCAGCGGGCACAAGATGCAGATCACCAGCCAGGACGGCACCAACACCGTGCTGGGCATCAGCGACGCCACCGAAATCAAGTCCAGTGGCGGATTCCTGGGGTTGAACCATGACAAGCTGGCAGCGGATTCGCTGCTCAACGGCCTGCCAGTGTCCGTGAAGACGGTGCAGTGGAGCGGCGGCCTGCTGGCAAGCAAGGTCGAACTGAAGAGCAAGGATCTCAAGACCGCGACGATGATCCGCAACGGCACGTCGCAGCAGTTCGCGCAGCAGGGCGCGGCGATCAACAAGAACGCCGCCGCAACCGAGGCGCTGCGCGGGCGCATGGGCGATATCGACAAGTACAACATCAAGGGCACGACCGATGTTTACTTCGATACCGGCAAGTGGAACCTGTCGCCTAAGGCGCAGAGCGACCTGTGCGCGGCCGCTTCGCAGGCAGACGGCATGGACAACGCCCTGCTGCTCGTCGTCGGTTATACCGACTCGGTCGGCAGTGAGGATTACAACCAGGTGTTGAGCGAACGCCGCGCGGGCCGCGTGGTCAACTATCTCCAGCAGAAGTGTGGCTGGAAGCCCTGGCGCATGCTTACTCCCACCGGCATGGCGGAATCCGATCCGACGGCTGACAATTCCACGGCCGCGGGCAGGGCGCAAAACCGCCGCGTTGCGGTGAACATCCTCGTCAGCAAGAGCGTTGACGGCATGTAATCGATTGGGGGTGGACCACACGGTCCACCCCTTTTTCGTTCGGCCTTGTAAGGTCGTAACGCCCGGCGGAGGGTTCTACCCGTGCCCCGGCAACGGCTTTGCAGTCGGGCGCGGACGGCTGGCGGCGTGGCTCTTGGTCGGGTCGTCCCAGTCGATGCGGTAAAGGTCGAAGCGCCGGTCCGCCAGGTTGCGCACCGATCCTTCCGCGCGGGCCCAGTTAAGGTCCGCAAGGTTCACATCGCAGACCGTAAGCGTCTCCACGTTTTCGCTTGCCTCTGCCGCGATCCCGTCGCGCGCGAAAGGGAAATCGCACGGCGTCAGGATGCAGCTCTGCGCATACTGGATGTCCATGTTTGCGACGTTGGGCAGGTTGCCCACGTTGCCGCTCATCACCACGAAGCACTGGTTCTCGATCGCGCGCGCCTGGCAGCAATAGCGAACGCGCAGGTATCCCTGACGGCTGTCGGTACAGAACGGGGTGAAGATGATGCGCGCGCCTTCATCGACCAGGCGCCGGGCGAGTTCGGGGAATTCGCTGTCATAGCAGATCAGCACGCCGATCGGTCCGCAGTCGGTGGGGATCACGTCGATGCTGTCGCCGCCCTTGATGTTCCACCAATAGCGTTCGTCCGGCGTGGGGTGGATCTTTTCCTGTTCGTGCACCGAACCGTCGCGCAGGCACACCATCGCCACATTGTGGATGTCGCCATCGTCCATGCGCGTGGGGTGCGATCCGCCGATGATGTTGACGTTATAGCGCATCGCCATTTCGGCCAGCGCCTTGCGGATCTTCGGCGTGTAGCGGCTCAGCGCCTCGACCGATTCGACAGGCGAAAGCTCGCGCTCCTCGAAGCTCAGCAATTGCAGCGTGAACATTTCGGGGAAGACGATGAAGTCGGCCTCGTAATCGGCGGCAACGTCGATGAAGTATTCGACGTTGCGCATGAACTCGTCGAAGTCCTTCACCACGCGCATCTGCATCTGGCAGGTGGCAAGCCGCACGCTTTCCACGCCGCGCGGCAGGCGCATCTTCACCGGCTTGTCGCGCTCTACATAGGGATTGCGCCACACCATGTGCGTGGCAAAGCCGCGGCTCGCCTTGTCCTCCGGCAGGTAGTCGGCAAGGATTCCCACCGGCTCAAACCCGTTGGCCAGGTGGAAGCGGATAACCGGATCGTGGCGTTTGCCGGCAATTACTTCGTCGAGGTAATCCTGCGGATCGGGAAACTTGCGGCGGGCGCGGGCAAGGCCGGGCATCCGGCCGCCGAAGGCAATGCCCGAAAGGTCGCGCTCTTCCGCCAGCGCGCGGCGTTCTTCATACAACCGCCGCCCGATGCGCGCCCCGCGCACCTTGGGATCGACCACCAGTTCATAGCCATAAAGCCAGTCGCCAGTGGGATCGTGGCGCGAACCGAAGCCGTTGCCGGTAATTTCTTCCCAGCTGTGCGGTTCCAGCGCGATTTCGCCCGAAATCTGCATCGACGCGCAATATCCCACCACGTCGCCGTCCAGCACGGCCACGAAACAGCCTTCGGGAAAGTTGTTGATCTGGCCCGCGATCTGGCCCTGCGTGTAATCCTGCCCGTCTCCATAGGCGCGCTTGATCAACTGCCAGATGCCGCGCACGTCGGCGTTGCGCGCCTGGCGCAGTTCCAGCCGGGCCTTGGTGCCATCGGGCTTGCGTGCGGTTGCCGGGCGTTTTGTCCGGCGCCGCGGCGCGGGCTTCTTGTCGGTTGCCATGCGGATCGTTTCTCCTCTTGGTCGGCGCTGTCTAGCAACCAACCCCGCAGCGGGCACGAGGTTTCACCGGGAGTGGTCCGGAGCGGCCGGTGGCCGGTTCAGTGGGCGGCGAACAGCGCGTCTACCGAACCGCCGTCTTGCGCCAGTTCGCGCGCCACGCGGCGGCGGCCCTCATAATAGATCATGGCCGGGTGCGTCTTGCCCCTGGCCTTCAGTGCCGCGACGTCGCTGTCCGACAGGCTGCTTTCGCGCGCGACATAGTCGCAATAGCCTTCGCGCAGCCATGCCGGCTTGCGCGCGTCGACCGTCAGGCCGAAATGGCGGCGTTCCATGCCGTGGCAGGTTTCGTGCGCGATCACGCCCGACAGGGTGCGCGTCCCGCCGATCGACAGGCCATTGAAGATGCGGTCGGCGGCAAGGTTGCTGCGGTTCATGATCACCGCTTCGTTGAGCGGCCGGGTCAGGGCGAAGGCGCCCGACGTGCCCAGCGCCAGCCACCTCCAGCGCCAGCCGCCGCCCGTCAGGAACACATGGCGGCCTTCAGGCATCCGCGCGATGGGGCTTGCCGCAACCAGCGCGTCGGCGCGGCCCAGCACCTTGCGCAGCTGCGCATCGGGCAGCGGGGCGACCGACCAGACGGTGGTCGCCCCGATATGTGCCTTGTAGGGGAAGGCCAGAAGCTGCGGGGCGATTACCGGCCCGGCCGCGATCAGGGCCGCGACCGTACCGATTATGCCCCGCTTCCAGTTCACTGCCAGTTCGCCATTTCCGCTTCCAGTCCGTCGACGATGGCCTGGAAGAACTGTTCGGTGGTCATCCATGCCTGGTCCGGGCCGATCAGCAGCGCCAGATCCTTGGTCATGTTGCCGTTTTCGACCGCCTTGATGCACACCTTTTCCAGCGTTTCGGCAAAGCGAACCACGTCCGGCGTATCGTCGAACTTCCCGCGATACATCAGGCCGCGCGTCCAGGCGAAGATGCTGGCGATCGGGTTGGTGCTGGTCGCCTTGCCCTGCTGGTGCTGGCGATAGTGGCGGGTGACGGTGCCGTGCGCGGCTTCGGCTTCCACGGTCTTGCCGTCGGGCGTCATCAGCACGGAGGTCATCAGGCCCAGCGAGCCAAAGCCCTGCGCCACGGTGTCCGACTGAACGTCGCCGTCATAGTTCTTGCACGCCCACACGAACTTGCCCGACCACTTGAGCGCGGAGGCGACCATGTCGTCGATCAGGCGGTGTTCGTAGGTGATGCCCGCTTCGGCGAACTTTTCCTTGAAGCCTTCGGTGTCGAACACTTCCTGGAACAGATCCTTGAAGCGCCCGTCATAGGCTTTCATGATCGTGTTCTTGGTGGACAGGTACAGCGGCCACTTCAGGTTCAGCGCGTAGTTCATCGAAGCGCGCGCGAAGTCGCGGATCGAATCGTCGAGGTTGTACATCGCCATCGCGACGCCCGCGCTGGGGAACTTGAACACTTCCAGGTCGATCGTTTCGCCGTTGTCGCCGTCGAACACCAGCCGCAGCGTGCCGGGGCCGGGGATCAGCGTGTCGGTGGCGCGATACTGGTCGCCGAAAGCGTGACGGCCGACCACGATGGGATCGGTCCAGCCCGGAACCAGCCGGGGCACGTTCTCGATCACGATGGGTTCGCGGAACACCACGCCGCCCAGGATGTTGCGGATCGTGCCGTTGGGCGACTTCCACATCTTCTTGAGCTTGAATTCCTCGACCCGGGCTTCGTCGGGCGTGATCGTGGCGCACTTCACGCCTACGCCGTATTCCTTGATCGCGTTCGCCGCGTCCACGGTGATGCGGTCATCCGTTTCGTCGCGCTTTTCGACCGAGAGATCGTAATACTTCAGGTCGACGTCGAGATAGGGGAGGATCAGCTTTTCACGGATCCATTCCCAGATGATCCGGGTCATTTCGTCGCCGTCGAGTTCGACGACCGGGTTCTTCACCTTGATCTTGGCCATGTCTATCCTGTCTTAGTCCCGGGGAGATTTGCGTGCGTCCTTAGCAAACCCGCGCCTTGGCGCAAGGCGCGCGGTCCTGTTTGCGCAATTCGCTCTGGACAGCGGGGTGGAGGCAGTCCAAGTGTCTTAACCGAGCGATTAACAACCCGCAATCGAGAGAGGAGCACGGTTCGCCATGAGCGATGCAGAAGTCCTGACCGAGGTCGACGGCAACGTCCTTGTCGTCACAATCAACCGCCCCGAAGCCAAGAACGCCATGACCAAGGCCGCCGCCGAAGGCATTTCCGCGGCGATGGACCGGCTGGAAGCGGAGAATGACCTGCGCTGCGCCATCCTGACGGGTGCTGGCGGCACGTTCTGTTCCGGCATGGACCTCAAGGGGTTCCTGCGCGGCGAATCGCCGTCCATCGAAGGGCGCGGATTTGGCGGGCTTTCCCAGTGGACGCCCAAGAAACCGGTCATCGCCGCGGTCGATGGCTATGCGCTGGCCGGCGGCATGGAACTGGCGATGGCCTGCGACCTGATCGTGGCCAGCAGCACGTCGAAGTTCGGCATTCCCGAAGCGAAGCGCGGCCTTGTCGCGGCGGCGGGCGGCGTGATCAAGCTGCCGCGCCAGATTCCGCCGCGAGTCGCCATGGAACTGGCGCTGACCGGCGATTTCATCGACGCCACACGGGCCTATGAACTGGGTTTCGTCAACCGCGTGGTCGAAGGCCCGGCGATCGGCGAGGCGAAGGCGCTTGCCGCGAAGATTGCCGAGAACGGACCGCTTGCCCTGATCGCGTCCAAGGCGATCGTGCGCGAATCGTTCGACTGGACCGAAGAAAACATGTGGGACAAGCAGGCCGCCTATATCGGCCCGGTGTTCTCATCCAGCGACGCGCGCGAAGGCGCGGCGGCCTTTGCCGAAAAGCGCAAGCCCAACTGGAAGGGCGCCTGAACGCCGCTTCGCAGCGCCCCGTTTCGATGGGGCCGGAAAACGAAAAGGCCCCGCGTTGGCGGGGCCTTTTTGCGTTTTGTGGGGCCGGTGGTGGGCGTAGCAAGGATTGAACTTGCGACCCCTACGATGTCAACATAGTGCTCTACCACTGAGCTATACGCCCGATCCAGCCGGATCCCCGCTGCGGGCCAAGGCCCGGCGAGAGGCAGCCCTTTAGCTTCGCCTTGGCCGCCTTGCAAGCCGCTTGTGCGCGCGGACCGTGCCCGGCCCGATTCCGGTCAGTTGATTCCCGATCCGATAGCCGCCGCGTCGGCAAAAACGCGCTCTACCTCAAGCACGAGGTCGCGCAGGTGGAACGGCTTTGACAGCACGCGTGCCTGCGGCGCTTCGCGGTTTGCCTTCAGCGTTACCGCGGCAAAGCCGGTGATGAACATCACCTTGGTCGTCGGGCTGACTTCTGCGCAATGCTGGGCCAGTTCGATTCCGTCCATCTCGGGCATCACGATGTCCGAAAGCAGAAGGTCGAAGTGCTGGCTTTCCAGATAGGGCAGTGCCGCCGTGCCGCGATCGACCGCGACAACGTCATAGCCTGCGTTTTCCAGGGCGCGCGCAAGATAGGTGCGCATCGCTTCTTCGTCTTCTGCCAGCAAGATGCGGATCATGGTTACCTGCAAGTTCGCTTTGTCGGTTCGTCAATGCAATTGCCCCGCCACGGGGGCAATTCACCCCGTTCCGCCGGGGAAACACGGCCATACACCGAAACGGGTTAAGAATCTCCGGCCATCTTCCCGTTGACCGACTTTGACACACTCCTTGTGGACGGGCACCAAGGGAAATCATGGATTCCCGGGCCAAGGACACTCCCGATTCGCGAATCGTCACGGCGGGTGGCCGCATTCCCGGTCAGCCGGGCGCGCCCGCGTTCACCCTGACCGTTCATGATCCCTCTTCGATTCCCGTGCTTGTATCCGTGCCGCATTCGGGGCGCGCCTATCCGCCGTCGCTCATCGAAGGGATGCGCCACCCCGCCCATGCGGGGCTGAGGCTGGAAGACAGGTATGTGGACGTGCTGGGCAAGCGGATCGCCGATGAAACCGGCGCGGCTCTGCTGGTCGCCCACGCGCCACGCGCGATGATCGACCTCAACCGAGCGACCGACGATGTCGATTGGGAGATGGTCAGCACGCCGCCGCCACCCGGAACCGCCACCGCCGGACTTGCCGGGCGCGCCCGTGGCGGGCTGGGCCTGGTGCCGCGCCGCCTGCCCGGCTTTGGCGAACTGTGGAAGCGGCGCATCGACGGCGCGGACCTGTCCGCGCGCATCGACGACGTCCACGAGCCCTATCACCGCGTCCTGGGCGAGACGCTGACCGCGCTGCGCGACAGATGGGGCGCGGCCTTGCTGATCGATCTTCATTCGATGCCGCCGCTGCGCGCACGGGGAGCCGAACCCGCCGCCAGGATCGTGGTGGGCGATCGCTTCGGCGCGTCCTGCGCGGGCGAACTGGTAGGCGCGGCGTTCGGATATCTGGGCAGGTCGCGCATGCCGTCCGCGCACAATCGTCCCTATGCGGGCGGTTACGTTCTGGAACGTCACGCCGCGCGCAAGGCCGGGCTCCATTGCCTGCAGATCGAAGTGGACCGCAGCAGCTATCTCGACAGCAGCCTTACCGAACCGGGGCCGCGGCTGGACGATATGACAGACGTGCTGGCCGGCCTTGTGCGGCGCCTTGCCGGGGAAGTGGCGGAACTGGGCCGCGAAGGCGATTCGGACCGCTGGCGCATGGCGGCGGAGTAGGCTCGTCCCAGGCGGCTGCCGGGCCGTTCGATCTTCCGGAAAGCACCACCCAAGAAAAAACCACCTGGAGCAATGCTCCAGGTGGCCAAGGTTCAGGGAGGAGGTGCACCGAAGTGCACCGTATCGCGCCGAGCCATGAGGGGAGCATCGACGCAACACACTCAGAATAGGGTGAACATCCGGGCCGTGCAAGGGTGTTTGCCCGTAATGATCGCGAATGTTAGCGTTTTTTCACCACCAGGCACCCGGTGCCCGGCGGTGAAATAGCGCGAAAGGGCCGGGTTCAGGCCTCGATCGGCGCGTTGGCGGCGGCCGCGCTGGGCCCCTTGCCCTGCTGCTGCTGCATGCCGAAAATCGTGCTCATCAGGTCGAGCGAGAAGATGTGCGCATAAAGCAGCGGCAAAAGGCCGTTCTGTGCCCAGGTGCGCAAAAGGTCGCCGCGCATGTCGCGCAGCTTTTCCTGGTTGATCATCTTGAATCCGCGATAGACGAACGGCTGCTCGACACCCGGCTGCTGGATCGAAACCTCGCCATCCATCAGAAGGTCGTGCTTCGTGATGTCCTCGATGAACTGCTGGGTGCGCATTCCGGCCTGTTCGAAGTTCTCGCAGAACTGCAGCGCGCCCTTGGTGACTTCGCTGGGTTCGCCATCCGTGAACAGCGGTTCGCCGTCCTCGAATTCGCCAATCAGGTTGCAACTCGGATCGAAGCACAGGGAAAGGTCATCCGAACTGGGGTTCAACTTCGCCAGAAGGAACGGATAGCGGCGCGCATAGGCGGGGATATAGACGCCTTCCTGCGTGACCGCGCCATCTTCGCCGATGAATACGTTCACGCCTTCGTTCAGGCCCATCAAGGCCAGCGGAACGGGATTGTCGCCCGCCGCGAAGATGATCGGGAAATGGCGCTGGGCCTGCGGGAATTCCTCGACCGTCAGAGGCACGGCGTGCATACCGGCCAGCCACGGCGCCTTTTCGGCGGGGCGCGCGCGCCACGTCGCGTGGTCGCGGCTGTTGAGCGGCATGAGATCCTTGTAGAGCATCGGCAGGTTGTTGGCAGGCGCGCTGGCCATCGTGTCTCTCCGGAAGAAAATCGGTCGGACGGGAGCGATTCCCGCCCCCCGTGGAAATGAAGCCGCGCTATTACGGTCAGCGCGCGCCGCGGTCAAATGCCTGAGCGAGGAATATCGGCCGTTCGCAGACTCGCATAAGCTGAACGCGCGCTAAACCAGCTTTCCGGGGTTCAGCAGCCCTTGCGGGTCAAGCGCCTGCTTGACCCGGCGCATCATGCCAAGCGCCACCGGATCGCCCAGCCGCGCCAATTCGCTTCGCTTCAACTGGCCGATGCCGTGTTCGGCGCTGATCGATCCGCCGAAGCGGGTTACCATGTCATGCACTTCGCGGCTGATTGTCTTGCCGTCTGCCGCATACCACGCTTCAGCGTCGGTGCCGGGCGGGGCGATGACGTGGAAATGGATGTTCCCGTCGCCCAGGTGGCCGAAGCCGATCGCGGTCGTGCCCGGCCATTCGGCCTCCAGCGCGGGCACCGCCGTTTCGACGAATTCGGGCATGCGTTCCACGGGGACGGAGATGTCGTGCTGCACCGCGGGGCCGATTGCGCGTTCGGCGGGAGAGATCGATTCGCGGATTTTCCAGAAGTCCTCTGCCTGTGCCTCATTCTGCGCGATCGCGGCATCGGCCACCAGTCCGCGTTCGAACGCGGCGACAAGCAGCTTTTCGGCCACCGGGCCAAGCCGGTCCGTGCTGTCCGAGTCGGCGACAAGTTCGATCAGTGCGTGCCAGCGATGTTCGTCCGCCAGCGGTGCGCGCGCGTCGGGCAGATAATCCAGCACGGCGCGCAGCGAATGCGCGGGTAGCACCTCGAAGCCTTCCAGCATCGCGCCGGCCATGTCCTGCGCGATCAGCAACAGCGCGCGGGCATCGTCCAGGCTGGCGCAACCGGCCCAGAGCACGCGGCGATCGGCAATCGCGGGCTCCAGCTTCACCGTCGCGGCGGTAACGATCCCAAGCGTTCCTTCCGACCCGATCAAGAGCTGCTTCAGGTCGAAACCCCGGTTGTCCTTCTTCAGCGGGGTAAGCTGGTCGAACACGCTGCCATCGGCCAGCACCGCTTCCAGCCCCAGCACCAGAGCCCGCATCGATCCGTGGCGCAGCACTTGCGTGCCGCCGGCATTGGTGGAGATCAGCCCGCCCACCGTGGCCGAACCCTTGCCGCCCAGCGACAGCGGAAAGCGCAGGTCTTCGCGTTCGGCCGCCTCGTGCAGCACCTGCAGGATCACCCCCGCTTCGCAGGTTGCGGTGCGCGCCTGCGCATCGATCCGCCGGATCGCGTTCATCCGCCGGGTGGTCAGCAGCACCGCGCGTCCGCTTTCGTCCGGCGTCGCGCCGCCCGACATTCCCGAATTGCCCCCTTGCGGCACGATCGGCACGCCGTGGTCCGCACAGAGTTTTACGAAGGCGGCAAGCTGCGCGGTATCCGCGGGCGATGCCATGCCCAGTGCGCGTCCGGTAAAACGCCCGCGCCAGTCGGTCAGCCACGGCTCCATCGCGCCGGCATCGGCGGTCCAGCCCTTGTCGCCGAGCAGCGCGTGCGCCTTGGCGGCGAAATCCTTGTTTGCGGGCACATCCATCGTTTTCAGCAGCTAGGGACCGAACCGGGCCGGGGCAATGTCTTTTCCCACCAGTTAAGCGACTGTTCAAATCGTGGCCCTAATAAGGCAGACACAGAGTGATGGCGCCGGTCAGGGGGCGTCGCAGAGGGATACGCTTAACAGCACAAGCACCATGACGCCGGGACTTGCCCAGATTCTGCTGCCGTTGGCGATGCTGATTGCCGGGCCTGCCGATGGCCCGCCGCCCGACGCCGCCATCGCAAGCGGTCCCGTTCCCGTCGCCGAGGTGGGAACGAGCTGGCGTCTGGCCGAATGGCCTGCGCCGGTGCAAGCCGATGCTGACGCGCCGCAGGGGCCGGCGCGCGACATGATGCGGTCAGGCTGGCGCCCGCAGACATGGGACCAGGTGCGCATCGAACAGCGCCTTACCATCCGCATTGCCCCGCACCGCGCGCGCCGGCGCGACATGCTGGCGGCAATTCCATCCGGCCCTATGCCGCAGCGTTTTGTTGAGAGGCGATCCGTCCGTTGCCTGCCGGTGGGCGGGATCGCAGGGGTGCAGGTTGCGGGCGACGACAGGCTGGTGCTGTTCATGCGCGACCAGAGGCTGATCGGCGCAAACCTGGAAAAAGCGTGCAGCGCGCGCGATTTCTATTCGGGGTTCTACCTTGAAAATTCCAGCGACGGAAAGCTGTGCGCGAAGCGCGACATATTGCATTCGCGTTCCGGCATGAATTGCGGCGTCAGCCGGATGCACGTGCTCGTCCCGGCGGACTGACCGCGACTTGCATCGCGGTCAGGCCGGGTCGGCGCGAACGGCGCAGTTGCGCGCGCTCAGTTCCCGAAGAAATTGATCTGTTCGTCCGGCGGATACTTTTTGAGCACCGCGCGATAGCGGGCCAGTTCGCGGCTGATCCCGATGGCCACCGGGATGTGCCGGATGGTCAGCGAGTTCTGTTCCTGCGGATCGGAATAGAGATTGAACAGCGCCCCCGCGTTGGTGTTGGTCACGCTGCCGGTAAAGCCGCCGTGGTTGCCGTTCATCGTATGCGCGGCCGGTTCCTGCGCCAGAAGGGCAAGTTTCCATTCGTCCATGCGGATCGCGGCAAGGCGGTTTGTCCAGTAATAGATGATGGAGCGGCGGTTGCTCGCCCCCTGGTCGGCCAGCAGGAACGATGTCTGGTCGATCCCGTCGAGATACTGGCCCTTGTCCATCTGCGCCCCGATCGCCGCGCCGCGCACGCCTGCAAGATCAAGCGCGGTGGGCAGGATGTCGGCAAAGTCGAACAGCCCGTCCGACCGGCGCGGCTTTATCATGTCCTTCCAGTAAACGAAGAACGGCGCGCGCACGCCGCCTTCCCAGGTCGATCCCTTGCCGCCGCGGAACGGGGTCCGTGCATGGGGCTCGATCTCCTGCTCCGGCCCGTTGTCGGACGTGAAGATGATCATCGTGTTGTCCAGCTCGCCCGTTTCCTGAAGCGTCTTGTAGAGGCGGGCGAAGATATCGTTCATCTCCACGATGCAGTCGGTATAGTTCGTCCGCGCGGGCGAGCGGCCCAGGTAATGCGCGTTGGGATAGTTGTCGAAGTGGCAGCCGCGCGTGTTGTAATAGAGGAAGAAGGGCTTCTTGTTGCCCTGCTGCTTCTTCAGGAAATTCACGCCATAGTCGGCCCAGCGTTGATCGAGGTCTTTCATGTAGTCGACCGTGATCAGGCCGACCTTCTCGATTGGTCCGCCCTTGCTGGCGTGCACGTCGTATTTGTCGAAGGGCGCGTTCTCGATCATCTTCGTGCGCGTGGGGCTCAGCGCGATTTCGGGGTTGATGTCGGAATCACGCCACTCGGTGTACATGTCGGAAACGGACAGGAACCCGCGGAAATCGTCGAAGCCCACGTTCTGCGGCTGCGATCCGGTGTTCTCGCCCACGTGCCACTTGCCGATCGCCTGGGTGACATAGCCCTGCTTCGACAGCATGGAGGCGATCGTGGACTTGCCGTTCAGCCCGCCCGGCTCACCATACATCGGCGGGCGCAGGATGCCGTGATGCACAGGCAACTGCCCGGTCAGGATCGTGGCGCGCGTGGGCGAACAACTTGGCTGCGAATAGGCCGAGGACAGGATCAGCGACTGGTCGGCCACCCGGTCAACATCGGGCGTTGGCGCGCCCACGGCCGCGCCGCCGCCGTTGAAGCCGAAATCCATGTACCCCACGTCATCCATAAGGAAGACAAGCACGTTGGGCTTCTTGCCGGTCTTCTTTTCCAGCGCGGCGAGCTTCGCCTCCACTTCATTCTGCTGGTCGGGATGCTCGATCACCGGTTCCATGTTGTCGGCCACTTTCCTGGCGGGAACGCCGATGTACTGGTCCTGGAAATCGTATCCGGGCGCGTTGCCGCGCTTGATCGGGCCGTCGTTGCCGGGGCCGGTTACCACGCCGGGTTCCGCCGCGTGCACCAAGGGGGCCAGTGTCATCGCTCCGCTGCCGATTGCCAGCGCCATCGCCGCGCAGCGTGAAAGGGCCGCGCCCCGGATCCTACCCATCGAACTCTCCCATCCTGTTTTGACCCGGCCTTCGGCGGGCGGCGGCAGGATACCCCTGCTTGCGCCAGATGCATGCCAAATATTTGACAATTCTGCGGACTGCACGCGCGTGACGGGCAGGGGTGACAAATCGGTCGCGCCGGCAGGGTAAATTCATCGCCGACGGTGGGCAAACCAAGCGATTTCTTGACTCTCGCGCTGCAATAGGCATAGCGCCGCCAATCCGGCTTTGCGCATTCCGGCGCTACCGGTGGTCGCGACCAGAACACACCCGCGCGGGACGGATTTTCCTCCGCGCCACACTTCGGAAACCGTACTGCATGAGCTTTGCCGATCTCGGCCTGTCTGACGAATTGCTGAAATCGGTCGAAGCGGCCGGTTATACCGAGCCGACTCCGATCCAGGCGCAGGCGATCCCCAGCGTCCTGATGATGCGTGACCTTATCGGGATCGCGCAGACCGGCACGGGCAAGACCGCCAGCTTCGTGCTGCCGATGATCGACATCCTGGCCCACGGGCGGCGCCGCGCGCTGATGCCGCGTTCGCTGATCCTTGCCCCCACGCGCGAACTGGCGGTGCAGGTGGCCGACAACTTCGAGAAGTACGGCACCAACCACGACCTGAAGATGGCGCTGCTGATCGGCGGCGTGCAGATGGGCGACCAGGTAAAGGCGCTGAACGAAGGCGTGGACGTGCTGATCGCCACGCCCGGCCGCCTGATGGACCTGTTCGAACGCGGCAAGATCCTGCTGACGGGCTGCGAACTTCTGGTGATCGACGAGGCGGACCGGATGCTCGACATGGGGTTCATCCCCGATATCGAGACGATCTGTTCCAAGCTTCCCGCTCAGCGCCAGACGTTGCTGTTTTCGGCGACGATGCCCCCGCCGATCAAGAAGCTGGCCGACAAGTTCCTGTCGAACCCCAAATATATCGAGGTTGCGCGCCCCGCGACTGCGAACACCAATATCGCCCAGCACAAGGTCTTCGTTTCGAACCGCGGCAAGCGCGATGCGCTGCGCCGTCTGCTGCGCAGCGAAGACGCGCGGACCGCCATCGTGTTCTGCAACCGCAAGACCACGGTGCGTGAGCTGAACAAGAGCCTGAAGCGCCACGGTTTCGCCAGCGGCGAGATTCACGGGGACATGGACCAGTCGGCGCGGCTTGCCGAACTGGACCTGTTCAAGGACGGCAAGGTCAACATCCTTGTCGCGTCGGACGTTGCCGCGCGCGGGCTGGATATCAAGGGCGTGTCCCACGTGTTCAACTTCGACAC
The DNA here is from genome assembly GCF_036784765.1 of Novosphingobium sp. ZN18A2. Classification (NCBI taxonomy): domain Bacteria; kingdom Pseudomonadati; phylum Pseudomonadota; class Alphaproteobacteria; order Sphingomonadales; family Sphingomonadaceae; genus Novosphingobium; species Novosphingobium sp. ZN18A2. Next base: position 1,144,873 of record NZ_CP136651.1, read on the forward strand.
GCCGTGGCACCCCGATGACTATGTCCACCGCATCGGCCGCACGGGCCGCGCCGGGGCAACCGGCCGCGCGTTTACGTTCGTCGCGCCCGAAGATGCCGAAGCGATCGAGAACGTCGAGAAGCTGACCGGCGGCGCAATCCCCGTCTACCAGCTTGAGGGTGAAGCCGCCGCTGACAGCGGGGACGAGCGCAAGGCGGACAGGAAGCCGTCGCGCGGCCGCAAGGCCAAGGATGACGGCAAAAGCGATGGCGGCAGGGACGAAAAGACCGCCCGCCGTTCGCGCAAGGCGGAATCAGTGGAACCGCAGGACAAGGCTGAGCGCCCGGCCCGTCCGCGTCGCGACGGAACGAAGCCGCCGGCAAACACCCGGCCGGAATCGCAGGACGAACCCGGCGCGTGGAACGGCCCCGTTCCCGGCTTCCTCAGCGTTTCGGCGCTGAACTGACGCGGTAGCCGCGCCGCCATGCCCGGCGCATCGCAACGGACCGGCCTGCCGCGCACCGTATGGGCGCTGGGCCTCGTCAGCCTGTTCATGGATCTCTCGTCAGAAATATTCCACGGGCTGCTGCCGCTGTTCCTTACCACCACGCTGGGGACAAGCGTCGCGCTGGTCGGCGTGATCGACGGGATTTCCGAAGCGACCGCTTCGATCACCAAGGTCTTTTCGGGCGCCATATCGGACCGGATCGGGCGGCGGCGTCCGTTGATCCTGCTCGGCTATGGCATGGCCGCCGCGTCGAAACCGCTGTTCCCGCTGGCTGGCAGCGCGGCAACGGTACTGGGCGCGCGGTTCGTCGACCGCATCGGCAAGGGGCTGCGCGGCGCGCCGCGCGACGCGCTGATCGCAGATGCCACAGCGCCCGACATGCGCGGGCGCGCCTATGGCTTGCGGCAGGCGCTGGATACCGTCGGCGCATTCCTTGGCCCGTTGGCGGCGGTGGTGCTGATGGCCGTTTTCGCGGACGATATGCGCACCGTGTTCTGGATTGCGACCGCGCCTGCGTGGATCGCGGTTCTGCTGGTGCTGTTCGCGGTGCGCGATGTGCCGGGGCAGGCGGAATCCGCCACGAAACGCTCGGCGCTGCGGTGGAGCGATATTGCAGACCTGCCGCCCGGGTTCTGGCGGGTGACCGCGATCGGTGTGCTGTTCACCCTGGCGCGGTTTTCAGAAGCTTTCCTTGTCCTGCGCGCGCATGATCGTGGCCTGCCGCTCGCTTATGCTCCGCTGGTGCTGGTGGCGATGAACCTCGTCTATTCGCTTGGCGCCTATCCGGCGGGCGCGTTGGCGGACCGGGTGGGGCCGTCGCGCCTGCTTGCCGCGGGGCTGGCGGCGCTGATTGCGGCCGACGCCCTGCTCGGCTTCGGGCAGGGGCTGTGGGTCGTCTTCGCCGGAATCGCGCTGTGGGGCGCGCACATGGCGCTGACGCAGGGCGTGCTTTCGCAAATGGTGGCGGCACAGGCCCCGCCAGAGCGTCGCGCATCGGCGTTCGGCCTGTTCAACCTTGCCACGGGCCTTGCCATGCTGGGCGCGAGCCTTGTCGCCGGCGTGCTGTGGGATGCCGTGGGGCCGGGCGCAACATTCGTGGCTGGCGGCGGCTTCGCGGTGCTGACGCTGGCAGTGCTGGGATGGGCAAGGTTCAGCCTGTCCAGGGCGAACTGAACGCGGGCAGGCATTACTCGCCGTGGTCGGGCCGGCCCTCGACTGGTGGTTTGTTGCCGGGATGGGATACGGCGGCGGCGGGCGGAACCGGCGATGGAACCAGCCAGTGCCACGCGAGCAGGATCGGTTCCAGCATCGCCATGCCGAACAGGATGCCCGCCAGCCGCATCAGCGCGGGCGTGATCTCTGCCTCGGAAAGGTTGTCCGGCAGAAGCGTCACCAGAACGGCCAGCGTGAATTGCAGGCCGATATAGGCGCGCTGGGTCGGGCCGTTCTCTATATGTCGCCCGATCATGATGCCAATGGCGGTGCCCAGAAGGATGATCGCCGGATCGCCGCGCGCCAAAAGCACGAAGGCAAGCGACAGCAGGCCGCCCGCCATACAGCCCATCGCACGGTGCAGCAGGCGGCGGCTGACCGGAACAAGCCCGCCCGAGGGAAGCCCGGCCACTGGCACGATCATCACCGCCATGATCGTCACCGCGACCTGCGGCAGTACTTCAACGTTCCAGTATCGCGCGATTGCCGGCAGCACGGCCAGTGCAATGCCTGCCTGCGCCGCGTGGCGCGCGGCCTGCGGGTGCCAGCGCACCGGCACCGGGCGTGCGCTGGGCTTGCGCCATTCCCGCCGCGCGATTGCCCTTGCGGTAATGCTGACGAACACGCAGGCGGCGGTCCCGGCGGCAACCTCTATCAGTCGCGTGCGGGCGACCTGCCAGGTATCGAACGCCGGGTGGGTCAGCGCGTCCAGCAGGATCATTTCGAACGTGATGCCTGAGATGAACCAGGCATAGGCGCGCTTCTGCGTCAGCATGCCATAAAGGCCCATTGCGCCGATCGCGGCAGCCGCGACCATCGCCACGGGCAGCGACCGCGCGGCGAGCGGGAGCACAACCAGTGCCAGTCCCGCACCGATGGCCGTGCCGATCAGGCGCAGCACACCGCGCAGCACCGTTTCGGCAACGTCGCCCTTCATCAGTATGAAAGCGGTGAAGGCGGCCCAGCCGACCATCCCCGCGCCCAGTCGCCAGGCCAGCGCGATGGCGAGCATGACCGAAACGACGCAAGCCAGCTCGTCCGCCATGCGCGCATCGGGGGTGAGGAAATCGCGCACCGTCATGCGGAGCGCCGCGCGCGCCTTTCCGAGCGGCACGCCGAGGCGCGCCGGTCGTGTCAAGCAAGCCTCACGAAGCTGTCTATCACCCGTTTGCGGCCCGTCTGCTCGAAGTCGATCTCCAGCTTGTTGCCTTCCTGCGCGGCAACGGTGCCGTATCCGAACTTGTCATGGAACACGCGCGCGCCCACCGCGATGTCGCCGCGCGATTTCGCAGCATAGCTGGCCGCGCTGCGCGTGCTTTCAACGATGCGGCGGGGGGCCGGATCGTATTCGCGTGCCGCCGCGCGTTGCCAGCCGGGGCCGCGCGTCATCGCGTGGCCGGGCTTCGCGCGGGCGACGTCGGCAAATGGATCGGACTGTTCGGACCACTGCGCGCGCCACAGCGATGCGCCGCCGGTCAGCGTGGTTTCTTCCTCTATATGGTCGGCGGGAAGTTCGGCGATAAAGCGGCTGGGGATCGAACTGGTCCACTGGCCATAGATGCGCCGGTTCGCCGCGTGCAGGATCGTGCAGCGCCGCCTTGCGCGCGTGATCGCGACATAGGCAAGGCGGCGTTCCTCTTCCAGCGATGCAAGCCCGCCTTCGTCCATCGCGCGCTGCGAAGGGAAAACCCCTTCTTCCCAGCCGGGCAGGAACACCTGGTCGAACTCCAGCCCCTTTGCCGCGTGGATGGTCATGATCGTGACCTTCTCCTCGTCCGGGGACGCATCGTTGTCCATCACCAGGCTGACGTGTTCCAGAAAATCGCCCAGCGTTTCGTATTCCTCCATCGCGCGGGTCAGCTCGGCCAGGTTTTCAAGCCGCCCGGCCGCCTCGGCGCTTTTCTCCGCCTGCAAGACCTGCGTGTATCCGCTCTCGTCCAGCAGCGTGCGCGCCAGTTCCGCCGGGGTGAGGGCGGAACTTTCGGTGCGCCAGCGCGCAAAATCGCGCATCAGACCGGCAAGTGTATTGCGCGCGCGTGCCGGAAGCTCGTCCGTATCGCAGATTTCCACCGCCGCCGCGGCCAGCGGGATGCCGCGCGCACGCGCCAGCCGGTGCATCTTCTCCACCGTCTTGTCGCCCAATCCCCGTTTGGGCGTGTTGACGATGCGTTCGAAGGCGAGATCGTCCGAAGGCTGCGCGATTACGCGCAGGTATGCCAGCGCGTCGCGGATTTCGGCGCGTTCGTAAAACCGGAAGCCGCCCACGATGCGGTATGAAAGGCCGATCTGGATGAAGCGGTCTTCCAGTTCGCGCGTCTGGAACTGCGCGCGCACAAGGATGGCGATCCGGTCCAGCGGGGCGCCTTCGCGTTCCAGCCGCTCTATCTCGTCACCCACGCGGCGCGCTTCTTCCGGCCCGTCCCACACGCCGATCACGCGCAGCTTGTCGCCGCGCGGTGCCTCGGTCCACAAAGTCTTGCCCAGCCGCTCGGAGTTTGCGCCGATCAACGTGGACGCGGCGGCAAGGATCTGCGGGGTAGAGCGATAGTTCTGTTCCAGCCGGATCACTTTCGCGCCGGGGAAATCCTTTTCGAAGCGCAGGATGTTCGCCACTTCCGCCCCGCGCCACGAATAGATCGACTGATCGTCGTCCCCCACCACGCAGATGTTCTTGCGCGCCTGGGCCAGCAGGCGCAGCCACAGGTACTGCACCGCGTTGGTGTCCTGGTATTCGTCCACCATGATGTACTTGAAGCGCTGCTGGTACATCTCCAGCACTTCGCGGTCCTTGCGGAACACGTTGAGCATATGCAGCAGCAGGTCGCCGAAATCGCAGGCATTCAGCGTGCGCAGCCGTTCCTGATACTGGCGGTACATCTGTTGCCCGCGCCCGTTGGCATAGGCTTCGTTCTCCCCGGCATCCAGATCGTCCGGGTTCAGCCCCTTGTTCTTCCACCGGTCCAGCAGAGAGGCGAGCTGGCGTGCGGGCCAGCGCTTTTCGTCAAGGTCGTTCGCGGCGATCAGCTGTTTCAGCAGGCGCAACTGGTCGTCCGGGTCGATGATCGTGAAGTTCGATTGCAGGCCGACCAGTTCCGCATGGCGGCGCAGCATCTTCGCGCCGATCGCGTGGAACGTGCCCAGCCACGGCATCCCTTCCACCGCCGGGCCGATCAACTGGCCCACGCGTTCGCGCATTTCGCGCGCGGCCTTGTTGGTGAAAGTGACGCACAGGATCTCGCTCGGCCAGGCAAGGCGATTGCGCAGGATATTCGCAAGCCGGTGGGTCAGCGCCGCGGTCTTGCCCGTGCCGGCGCCCGCCAGCATCAGCACCGGACCTTCCGTTGTCGTCACGGCTTCGCGCTGCGGCGCGTTCAGCCGGTCAAGGAACGGGTCCGGTGATTCGCCGGCCGGGGAAGAGGGGGATTCGGGTGCTTGCGTCACCCGGAACGATTAGGGAACGCACCCGCGTTCCACAAGGGGCGGCCCGTCAATTTCCGTCGACCAGCGTCAGCAGCGCTTCGGCCGCCGCGCTGACATAGCGTTCCTTGTGGCGCAGTTTGAAGAATGGGCGCGGGCCAAGCGGGAAGGGCAGTTCCAGCAGTCGTCCCGCCTCGATTGCCCAGGCCACTACCAGCGATGAAAGCGCGGCGATTCCCGCGCCTGCCTCAACCGCGGTGCGCACGCCTTCGTTCGACGGCAGGGTAAGCGTGATGTCCAGCCGCGCCGGGTCTATGCCGTGCGCCGCCAGCGCCGCGTCGAAGCTGGCGCGCGTGCCCGAACCGGCCTCACGCGAGACCCACCGCGCCGCGCGCAGCCATTCCGCGTCAACCTTTTCGGGAAGGGGCTGGGAAGCGGTCTGCACCAGCATCAGCCGATCGGCGTCGATCTCGCGCACGGCAAGCGCAGGGCGATCCACCGGACCTTCGGCAAAACCCAGATCCGCGCTGCCGTCCTCCACCCGCGCGGCCGCCTGTTCGGAGTTGCCGATGGCAAGATCCACCGTGATCCCCGGATGGAGCGCATGAAAGCGCACCAGAAGCGGGGGAAGCCAGTAGGCAGCGATGGTCTGGCTGGCGACAAGGTGCAGCGTGCCGCGCGAAAGGCCCGCCATATCGTCCAGCACCGCTTCCGCGCTGGCGGCGCGCGCCAGAACGGCGCGTGCTTCGTCAAGGAACGCACGGCCCGCATCGGTCAACGCGATACCGCGCCCCACCCGGTGGAACAGGCGCACCCCGTGCCGCTGCTCAAGCGCGGAAATGGCCGAGGACGCGGCCGACTGCGTAAGGTTCAGCGCGCGCGCGGCGGCGGTCACGTGCTCGCGCTCTGCCACGGCGACGAAGATGCGAAGCTGTTCCAGCGTCATGGCAAACCAATCGCATATATCGATTGAAACCACAATTATGATGCGTTGGATTAATGCATTTAGTATCATCTAATGAGCGCATGAAAGGACATTTCATGGCTTCCATCGCTCCCCCGCGTCCCACGTTCATGGGCATCAAGTTTCCGTCGTTGAAGGAAATCCTTCCCGGCGTGCTGCTTTGCGCCGTGGTGACAGGCGCGGCCTATGCCGCGCAGTCGGTGGAAGTGGAGCTTGCGGGCAAGGCCTGGCTGGAAGCACTGGTGCTGGCCATCGTCATCGGCACGATCGTGCGCACCGCGTGGACGCCCAGCCCGATGTGGCACAAGGGGATCGACTATTCCGCCAAGTTCCTGCTGGAAGTTGCGGTGGTTCTGCTGGGCGCATCGATCAGCGCGGCGACACTGGTGGCCACGGGGCCGGCGCTGTTGCTGGGCATCGTCGCGGTGGTTTCCATCGCCATTCCTTCAAGCTTCCTGATCGGCCGGATGCTGGGCCTGCCGCATCGCATGGCGCTGCTGGTGGCCTGCGGCAACTCGATCTGCGGCAATTCGGCCATCGCCGCGGTCGCCCCGGTGATCGGCGCGGATAGCGAGGACGTGGCCGCGTCTATCGCCTTTACCGCCGTGCTGGGCGTGATCGTGGTGCTTGCGCTGCCGTTCCTGGGCGTGTGGCTGGGGTTGGCAGATCACGCATACGGCGCTTTTGCGGGCCTTACCGTCTATGCAGTGCCGCAAGTTCTTGCGGCCGCCGCGCCGATGGGGGCGCTGGCGCTGCAATCGGGCACGCTGGTAAAGCTGGTGCGTGTGCTGATGCTTGGCCCGGTCTGCATGGTGCTGGCCTTCGTCGCGCCTTTCCTGCCGCACGAAAAGGCGCCGGGCGATGAAGTGACGGCTGGCGGAGAGGAACGGCGCACCGGCCTTCCGCCGCTTTCCAAGCTGATGCCGTGGTTCATCATCGGCTTCCTGGTGATGATGGCGCTGCGTTCGTTCGACCTGATCCCGCACGAATTGCTGGGGCCGATCGGTTTCGCCTCGACCGCGCTTACCGTGCTGTCGATGGCGGCGCTGGGGCTGGGCGTGGACGTGCGCACCGTGGCGCGGGCGGGCGTGAAGGTGACGACGGCCGTTACGCTCTCGCTCGTCGCGCTGGGCACGCTCGCCTTCGCCGTTTTGCATCTTACCCACGCGGCCTGATTTTCGCCTCGCGGGCCGGCGGAACGGTCAGCCCGCCGCCTCGCGCAGCCGCGCAGTGGCCCGTTCGCGGCCGATCAGCGGAAGAAGCTGCTTCATGTCGGGGCCGTGGTCCATGCCGGTAAGCGCCTGGCGCAGCGGCAGGAACAACGCCTTGCCCTTGCGTCCCGTTCCGGCCTTCAGCGCGCCGGTCAGCGTGTGCCACGGATCGTCGCCCCAGTCGCCCGCTTCCAGCGTATCGGCGGCATTGGCCAGATAGCCGCGCGTCTCTTCGTCGAATGCGGGGGCATCCACCGGGCCGGTAACGATGCGCCACCAGTCCGCCACTTCGTCCATATGCGCAACGTTGGGGCGGATCGCGTCCCACGCATCCTCGCCCATGCCCTGCGGCAGCAGGTGCGAAACGCGCGCGTAAGGCAGGCGGTGGACGATCTGGGCATTCAGGCGGTGCAGTTCCGCTTCGTCGAACCGGGCGGGCGCGCGGCCGAATGTGGCAAGGTCGAACGTTTCGACCACTGCCGTGCGTTCTGCAATCGCCTCGACCGGCTGCGAGGTGCCCAGCCGCGCCAGCAACGCCACCAGCGCCTCCGGCTCTATCCCCGCCTCGCGCAGTTGCGCCACGCCCAGCGAGCCGAGCCGCTTGGACAGCTTGCCTTCGCTTCCCACCAGCAGCGCCTCGTGCGCGAAGCGCGGCGCTTCGGCGTTCAGCACATGGAACATCTGGATCTGCAAGGCGGTGTTGGAAACGTGATCCTCGCCCCGCAGTACGTCGGTTACGCCCATCGCGATATCGTCGATGGCGCTCGGCAGCATATAGAGCCACGATCCGTCGGCGCGGCGCACCACCGGATCAGACATCTGTGCGGGATCGAACTTCTGGTGCCCGCGGATGCCGTCTTCCCATTCGATCGGCGCGGCATGGTCCAGCTTGAAACGCCAGTGCGGGGCCACGCCCGCCGCCTCCTTCTCCGCCCGTTCCGCATCCGAAAGGTTCAGCGCGGCCCGGTCGTATATCGGCGGCAAGCCCCGCCCCAGCAGGATCTTGCGCTTAAGCTCAAGCTCTTGCGCGGTTTCAAAGCAGGGGTAGATGCGGCCAGCCTCGCGCAGCGTGGCAAAGCCCGTCTCGTATCGGTCGAACCGCGCGGACTGGCGTTCCTCGCCGTCAGGTTCCAGCCCCAGCCAATTCAGATCGGCGCGGATCGCCTCAACATATTCCTCGCGACTGCGCGCGGCGTCGGTATCGTCGATGCGCAGCAGGAAGCGACCGCCGGCCTTCTTTGCCAGCAGCCAGTTGTGCAAGGCCGTGCGGATATTGCCGACGTGCAGGTGCCCGGTGGGCGACGGGGCGAAACGCGTGGTAACGGTCATGCGCCGCCCTATAGCGACTTGGCCGCCTTGCGCTAGGTGCTGGCCGCGCTGCCTGGTGGTCCGATCCTGACATTCGCACCCCTGCCGGCCGGGTGGCGACGGATGTCAAAGTCAATCCACTAGGCGGCGGCCAGCGCGATGGCGAAGGCGACGCAGGCGGCGAACAGCGCCTCGTGCCGCTCAGGGCGCACGAATCCATTCAGGATATGTCCGAACGCCGCGCGATCGCCCTTTTCGGCCGTTCGCATCATTGCCGAGAGTGCAGCCTCGTCGGCGGACAGTCTGTCGCTGGATGTGTGGTGCGCGTCGAACGGCACGGGCCACATGCGATTTATGCAGCGCCGCAGCGCCGCGAATTCCAGCGCAGCGCCGAGACTGTGCAGGCGCAAGGCGATATCGGCCAGCGGATCGCGGCCTTCCTGCTCCATCTCGGACGAATGGCGCATCGACATCACGGCGTGCAGGGCGGGAAGCGGTTGTGACTGGATATTCACGGGGCGGGCCAGTGCGCGCAGCGCCTTGTCGAACCTGGGCGTTGCTTCGGGGCGGTCGGGCAATGCAAGTTCCTGATTACGAACGAATCGCACGGGAACCTAGTGCGCAAGGCCCAGTCGTCAAGTTTAATGAGAATTAATTGCAAGAACGTGAGGCGAAACGTGCCTAAGCCGAGCGGAATGCATTCGTGATCGGATATCGCCTGTCCCGGCCGAAGTTGCGCATGCCCAGCTTCACCCCCGGCGCGGCCTGCCGCCGCTTGTATTCGGCAACGTAAAGCAGCCGTTCGATCCGCGCCACGGTATCGCGGTCGAAGCCTTCGGACACGAGCTGGTCCACACTCTTTTCGTGTTCCACCAGGCCCAGCAGGATGCCGTCGAGCACGTCGTAGGGCGGCAGCGAATCCTCGTCCTTCTGGTCCTCGCGCAGTTCCGCGCTGGGCGGCTTGGTGATGATCCGTTCGGGAATCACTTCGCCGACCGGGCCAAGCGCAAAGCCGGGCCGCGCCCTGTTGCGCCATTTCGAGATTGCGAAAACGGTCGTCTTGTAAGCGTCCTTCAGCGGGTTGTAGCCGCCGTTCATGTCGCCATAGATCGTGGCATAGCCCACGCTCATCTCGCTCTTGTTGCCGGTGGTCACCAGCATCGGCCCGAACTTGTTGGAAAGCGCCATCAGCAACACGCCGCGGATGCGCGATTGCAGGTTTTCCTCGGTAAGGTCGGGTGATCGGCCCGCAAACACCGGCGCGAGCATATCGGTGAAACCTGCGACGGCAGGCTCTATCGGAATGGTGTCGAGCCGGGTGCCCAGCGCCTTTGCGCAGGCTTCCGCGTCTTCCAGGCTTTCGGGCGCGGTATAGCGGCTGGGCATCATCACGCACCACACCCGGTCCGGCCCCAGAGCATCGACGGCGATCGCCGCGCAAAGCGCCGAATCGATCCCGCCCGAAAGACCCAGCACCACGCCGGGGAAACGGTTCTTGTCCACATAGTCGCGCAGCGCGAGCACCATGGCGCAATAGATATCCTCCGGGTGTTCGGCCAGTTCGTGGACTTCGCCCGGCGCGCAGCGCCAGCGATGGCCCTTGCCCGCCGGAACCTTGTTCCAGCGGGTATCGACAACGGCCTCTTCCCAGTCGGGCATCTGCACCCAGACCGCGCCTTCGGGACCGACGACGAAACTGGCGCCGTCGAACACCACCTCGTCCTGCCCGCCCACGCGGTTGACATAGGCGAGCGGGATGCCGGTATCGATCGCGCGCCGCTTTGCCACGCCGTCTATCCGCAACTCGTCCTTGTCGATCTCGTAAGGGCTGCCGTTCACGCAGATGAAGATTTCCGCGCCCAGTTCGGCCAGGTGGCGGCATACGTCGGGGTGCCAGATATCCTCGCAGATCGGCAGGCCCAGCATCGCGCCTTTGAACAGCACGGGTTCGGGAAGGGGGCCGGGCATGAACAGGCGCTTTTCGTCGAACGTGCCGTAATTGGGCAGCTCGTACTTGAACCGCGTTGCCGCCACGCGCCCGCCTTCCAGCAGGGCAACGCCGTTATGCAGCGCGCCGTCGCGCACGAAAACGCTGCCCACCAGCATTGCCGGTCCGCCGTCTTCGGTGGCCGCGGCCATGCGTTCCAGTTCGATCGCGGCGCGCTCTATCAGTGCCGGTTTCAGCACCAGGTCTTCCGGCGGATAGCCGATAAGTTGCATTTCCGGGAAAACGATGAGGTCCGAGTGCAGCGATTTCTCGCGCACCTTCAACATCGCATCGGCATTGCCGGGAAGATCGCCCACCTTCTGGTTGAGCTGGGCGAGCGTAATGATCAGGCTGCTGTCTGGCATGAATCGCTGATTAGGTCAGTGGATGCCATTGCGGCAAGCGTTGCAATGCGCCTGTCATTTTGTATGGCCCCGCCAAGGGCAAGGGCACTAGGGATTCGCAGCAAATGAAGATCATGGCCGGTAACAGCAACCTGCCGCTCGCACGCGCGATCGCGGGTTATCTCGAAATGCCGCTGACCGATGCCAGCGTGCGACGCTTCGCGGACGAGGAAATCTTCATAGAGATCCATGAGAACGTGCGCGGCGAGGACGTGTTCCTGATCCAGTCGACCAGCTATCCCGCGAACGACAACCTGATGGAACTTTTGATCGGCATAGACGCGCTGCGCCGCGCATCGGCCCGGCGGATCACCGCGGTAATCCCCTATTTCGGCTATGCCCGGCAAGACCGGAAGCCCGGCCCGCGCACGCCGATTTCGGCCAAGCTGGTTGCCAACCTGATTACCGAGGCAGGGGCCGACCGTGTGCTTTCGGTCGATCTTCACGCCGGCCAGATCCAGGGTTTCTTCGATATCCCGACGGACAACCTGTTTGCCGCGCCGGTCATGGCCGCCGATATCCAGAGCCGCTATGGCGGGCAGGATCTGATGGTCGTTTCGCCCGACGTGGGCGGCGTGGTCCGCGCGCGCGCGCTGGCCAAGCGACTCGACAATGCGCCGCTGGCCATCGTCGACAAGCGGCGTGACCGGCCGGGTCAGAGCGAGGTGATGAACATCATCGGCGATGTGAAGGGCCGCACCTGCATCCTGATCGACGACATCATCGATTCGGGCGGCACGCTGTGCAACGCGGCGCAGGCGCTTCTGGACGAAGGTGCGGCAGGCGTTTCAGCCTATATCACCCACGGCGTGCTGTCGGGCGCCGCGGTTTCGCGGGTCGCCAACTCGGCGCTGAAGGAACTGGTGATTTCCGACACGATCCAGCCCACGCAAGCCGCGCTGGACTGCGAACGCATCCGCATCCTTACGATTGCCCCGCTGATCGGCGAAGCGGTGCGCCGCATTGCCGACGAAAGCTCCGTTTCCAGCCTGTTCGATTGATCGGGGGCGCGGCAGGCGTGCTGCGTCGCCGTTCGGCAAAAATGCCTATTCCCAAGGCCGGATCGCACCCGGCGCAAGCCGCGCGATCATCTCAAGCCGCCGGGACTGGCGGTTTTCCAGCGCCGCGGTCATCAACGGCTGGGGCCGGTTGACGAACTGGTTGGGCGACAGGCCGAACAGCGCGATAAATTCGCGGATCAGGTGGCTCTGGTCGTAATAGCGCAGCGCGATTTCCTCCGCCTCGGCCTGGTCGGCCACGCCGCGCATGTGGCTCGCCATGTCGAGCGCCCTTGCACGGCGCAGCACCTGTTTGGGCGGCATACCGAAGTCGCGGCTGACGATGCGCTGGAGGCGCTTCTGTTCCACGCCCAGATCCTGCGCGATCACCCTGACCGTGCGGCTGGGGTCGGTATAGGCGGCGGCTTCGAAACGGGCGGTAACCGGGTCCGGTTCGCGCCCGCCGCGCCGGTCCACCATCTCGCGAATCGCGTCTTCCATAGCGCATACCCATGTTTCCGGATCGGCGCCGGGTTCAAGGATCGAGAACATCGATTCGGACGATTCGCCGCACTGGTTCAGTGGCACGATGCAATCGAGCGTGTCTGCAATCTTCGGCCCCGCCAATGCGTGGCAGGCGCCCGGCCTGAAAGAGAAGCCGGTGCTGACGAAACCGCCCTTTACCCGGATCGGCATCCTGCGGGTATGCGGTCCACAGAAAATCGCCGCGCTTCCCAGCGAAAGCGGGCCGCGCTGGGTTTCGGCGTGCCATTGTCCCGAAAGCTGTATGCGGATGTTGGGCGTATCGTTGAACAGCCCGCAATCAAGCACATAGTCGTCAGGCGCGACGACCTTGGTTACATAAAGCCGGGCTATCCACGGTGCGAGGTCAGCGGCGGGTGCGCGGTTGTACGAGATCGGCTGACCGTCGCGCGTCAGGCCGCTGCCCGATGCGATCGCGCGGTCGATTGCCGGCCTGTTGTCGCTCATGTCTTGCCCTGTACCTTTGCTTATGCGCAATCCCTTGCCACGGCTCCGGTGACCGGGCTGTGCGCCCGTTCACTTATTGCTTACCACAAAAAGGGCCGAAGGCGGCGAAAATCGCAAGGTATGCCTTCCCGATCCTGCTTGACCGCGCACTGCCAGCGCGGGCACAGCCCGTTCATGAACCTCGATGACGATATCGTGCTGGCAAGCCGGCTTGCTGACGCTGCCGGTGATGCGATCCGCCCCTATTTCCGCAGCGGCCTTGCGTCCGAACGGAAGGGCGATGCCACGCCGGTGACGATGGCGGACCGCGCGGCAGAGGAAGCGATGCGCGCGCTGCTGAAGGCCGAAGCGCCCCGCGACACCGTGATCGGCGAGGAATTCGGCGCCAGCGCGGGAAAGTCGAAGCGCAGCTGGGTGCTCGATCCGATTGACGGCACCACCGCCTTCCTCGCCGGCCGGCCGCTGTTCGGCACGCTGATCGCGCTGGTGATCGAAGGCTGGCCGGTGCTGGGCATTATCGACCAGCCTATCCTTGGCGAACGCTGGATCGGCGTCTCGGGCCGGGCCACCACGCTGAACGGCCAGCGCGTGCAGACCCGCGCCTGCCGCGAACTATCGGACGCCAGCCTGGCGACCACCGGCCCGCAATATTTCGACGATCACGACGGCGCGCACTTCATGGGCCTTGCCGCGAAAACCGATCACAAGCGCATGGTGATGGGCGGCGATTGCTATAACTACGCGATGCTGGCCAGCGGCTTTATAGATGTGGTCTGCGAAGCGAACCTGAAACTGCACGACTGGGCGGCGCTGGTCCCGATCGTCGAAGGGGCGGGCGGCACGATGTGTGACTGGAACGGCGATCCGCTGCATTCGGGAAGCGACGGGCACGTGCTGGCGCTGGGCGATCCGGCGCGGCTGGAAGACGTGGTAGAGGCGCTGGCCTGCCATCACTGAACGCGGCGGGTGGAGAGACGAAAGCGATGCGTTTCTTCTTCTATGGAACCCTGCTGGCGGGCAGCGACAATCCGGTTGCCGCGCAAATCCACGCAAGACTCCAGCCCGCCGGTATGGCGAGCGTGAAAGGCGCGCTGTGGGCCATCCCCGATCCGCTCGGCTGGTTTCCTGCGCTGGTCGCGGATGAAGGCGCGGGCGCGGTGCGCGGAATGATCTATGAAGCGCGCGCGACCTTCGACGCGGCGGATCTGGCCCGCATGGACGCCTATGAGGATTGCGATCCGGCGCACGCTGATGCCTCTCTCTATTTGCGCCGCGCGTTTGCGGTGATGCCCGAAGTCGCGAGCGGCAGCCGCGGCGAGGCGCAGGTCTATGTCTGGAACCGCCCCGTGCCCGATGGCGCGCGCGCGATCCCCGGCGGAGATTTTCGCGCGTGGCTGGCGGCGGAAGGGCTGGCGCAGTTCACCGGCCTGCGCGAGGGCTGAACGGCCCCATTGCGCCATTCGGCCCAACGCGGAGCCTCTACCGGCGGCCTTGTTGACTCCGCCGGATACGAGGCAGAAACTGCCGATGTGGAGCAATATCTTACAGGCCTTCTCCATCCGGCGAGCGTCCTGGTCAGCATCGGGGCGTTTTGCGGCCTTGTCGCATCGTTTTACTGGCTGAAGGTTGTGCGCGCGCACGGCAGGAATGCAACGTCGATCGGTCTGCGATTTTCCAACGATATTCGCGGCGCCGCGGCATGGACCGCGCTGGCCATGGGCCTGGCATCACTGGGCTATCTGCTTGGCCGCCTGACAGGGGAATTCTGACGGTAATCGCGTGCCTGGCGGATTCGCCACGCCGCAGGACAGGAGACGTAACCGCAAATCGGCCCTGGCCCACCGGCGCAATGAACGCCGATCCGCATTGCCCGGAAGCCTGCGCTGGCCGTGGCCCCATCATGGATGGACTTGCGTACCCGATTGAGCAGGAGGACAGCATATGCCGACATCAGGCGGTTCCCGCCCCATCCGCGAAGCGGTGGCCTATTTCGATACAGCCAAGGACATAGAGGCCGCGATAGACGAGCTTCTGCGATCGGGTTTCGACCGCGCGGAAGTGAGCCTTCTGGCAACCGAAAGCGCGGTGGAGGAAAAGCTGGGGCACAAATATCGCAAGGTATCCGAACTGGAGGACGATCCGGCGGTGCCGCGCACGTTCTATGTGCCGACCGAATCCATCGGCGGGGCGGAAGGGGCGCTGATTTCCGCGCCGCTCTATCTCGCGGCCTTCTCCACGATAGGGGCGGTCGTCGCTTCGGGCGGATCGTTGCTTGCCGTGATCGCGGCGGCGGTCGCCGCCGGCGGGGCTGGCGGAGCGCTGGGCACGGTGCTTGCGCGCCTTGTTGGCGATCATCATGCGCAGTACCTGCAGGAACAGATGCGGCATGGCGGGCTGCTTCTGTGGGTCCGCACGTGGGACAAGGCCGATGAGGAGCGCGCCGTGGCCATCCTTACCCGGCACACCGGGCACGACGTTCACATCCACGACGGTTGAGCGAGCCGCCGGCAACGGCGGCATCATTGTGTGCCGCCATACCCGCTCTATTTTTTCGCCGCTACGTTGCGTCGGTTTTCTACCGTGTTCCACCTTCTTGCGGGAAAATCGGGCGGGCTGGCGACGGTGCGTTCAATGCGGCCGTCACGTCGCCCGGCCATGCAGGAAATTCGCGCTGCGGGAACAGGCAGGCCGCTTCGCGTGTTTGGAACGCAATCGCTGTCCGGTTCGCCCTTGCCGGGCGCACGGGAAGTGCCGGGCAGGGAAGTGCCGGGAAAGACTAGGAGAAATTCCGATGAACACAATTACGGGTCTTTCGATTGCCGCTTTCGCCGCCATCGGGCTGGTGTCCGCGCCGGCCTTGGCAAAGCCCCACGCGAGGCATGACGCCCAGCCTGCCGCGCAGATCGTCAAGCGCGATGCACGCGGCCACGCCACTGTCGTGCGCATCAACGGCAACGAATACGAAGTGTGCACAAAGCAGATGACAGACAGCTGCATCAACCCGCGCCAGGCCGGTCTCAACTGGGGCAACCGTCCGCTGGGCTATTGGCCGGGCAAGCCCGCTAGCGACTTTTCCGGCAAGATTCCGCCGAAGCCGGTCCCGGGCGTCTAAGACCCTGAACTGCGGGCGCCGCCTCGAACGAACGCTGGCGCAACCGAGACGAGAATCATAGGGACTGCCGGGTTTTAGGCCAGGTGGAGCCGAGAATGGGGCTGTTGCGAAACCCGGAGCGCAGCGTACTTCAGTACGTGAGCACCGGAAGTTCGCATAAGTGCCGTTCGCAGGCCCGCATGGGCTGAAACCCGGCGATCCCTAGGCGGCGCCTGCCAGCCTTGCGAGGTGGATCATCGCCTTGCCCACCTTTCGGGTCGCCACGATATCCAGGCCCTTCAGCATGGGTGTTTCATCGGCGGCGGTTTCCAGGCTGATCCACGTCGCGTCGCCGATCCAGCCGAGCCGCCGCAGCTTGTCCAGCGCAACCGCGCCCGCGCCGGTGTGATACGGCGGATCGAGCAGCATCAGGTCAACCGGCTGTTTCGCCGGGCCAAGCGCCAAAGCGGACGAAGCGCGCACATCGCAGCGGTCCGCGGCGCGCAGGGCGGCGATATTGGTGCGGATCGCGCGGATCGCGGCGGCGTCCTGTTCAACGAAAATGCACTTCGCCGCACCGCGCGACAGGGCTTCCAGCCCCAGCGCGCCCGACCCCGCGAAAAGGTCTGCCACTTCAAGCCTTTCGAAGCTGCCCAACCTGCTGGCGAGCATGGAAAACAGTGTCTCGCGCGTCCGGTCCGCCGTGGGGCGCGTGGCATCGCCCTGCGGCGCGCGCAGCGGGCGTCCGCGCCATTCGCCGGCAACGATACGCAGTCCGCCCGGCCTCATGCGCGTTTCAGCCCCTTGCGGAAGCGTTCGACCTCTATCTGCTTCACTTCGTCTGCCTGTCCGCGCGGCAGGTCGCCCAGCAGGAACGGCCCGTATGCGGTGCGGATCAGGCGCGATACCTGCAGGCCCAGATGTTCCAGCACACGGCGCACTTCGCGGTTCTTGCCTTCGGCCAGCGTCATCTCGATCCACTGGTTGCGGCCGGTGCGGCGTTCCATGTTGGCGTCGATGGAGCCATAGCGCACGCCGTCGATAGTGATTCCTTCGATCAGGTCTTCCAGCGCCTGCTGGCTCACATCACCGAAGGTCCGTGCGCGATAGGTGCGCGGAACGCCAGTGGCGGGCAGTTCCATCGCGCGCTTCAACTCGCCATCGTTGGTAAGCAGCAGCAGCCCTTCGGTGTTGAGGTCCAGTCGACCCACCGGCATCAGCCGCGGCGTGCCTTTGGGCAGCGCGTTGCGCAGCGCGGTGTAGATGGTGGGCCGCCCCTTAGGATCGCGTTCCGCCGTGATCAGGCCGGACGGTTTGTGGAAGCGGAACAGGCGCGGCGCCTGCGGCGCGGCGACGGGCTTTCCATCGACGGTCACGCCTTTCAGGGACGTGAGCAGCGTGGCGGGCGTCGTCACCAAATCGTCGCCGATGCGGATGCGGCCGTCGGCGATCATCCGCTCGACCTCGCGGCGGCTGGCGACACCGGCGCGGGCGAGCAACTTGGCGATACGGTCGCCGCTGCGCTCGTCAGTGTTCTTCGGGGCGTTCATCGCGGCCCTTTAGCCGTTGGCGAGCGCGGCGTCACCCTTTGCCATCTCCTCGGTGCAGATCTCGTGGAAACGGCGGATGCCGCCTTCCAGCGTTCCCAGCGTAAGCTGCGTGACGGCGCCGGTTTCCAGCCCTTCCTGCCCCAGTGCGGCCGCGCGGAAATCCTCGCTGGCGAAAACCCCGCCGTCCAGAAGTTCCCAGCTACGCCTCCAGTGGCTTTCCGCCTTCTCGCTTTGCGGGGGCTGCGGGATCAGCATGAAGTCTTCCGCCATCGTGCGGTTCACACCCTGCGGCATGATTGTCATCACGTTCACGTAATCGGGGCTGACCACGATCACCGTCGCCGGGAAAAGCTGGTAGGCGAAAGTGCCGACCTTGCGCAGTTCGTCCCAGTCGGAAAGGTCGATCCCCTCCATCTCCGCCGCACGCCCGACCAGCGACCGCTGGTGCGGCCCGATCTGATCCCCGGCGGTTATGCCGTCCTTGAAGAAGGGCGCGATGGTCGCGGCGTGGAGGCGCAGCACGTGATAGCTTTCGAGGAAGGCATCCATGATGAGCTTCCAGTTCGATGCGACCAAGTGCGTGCGGCGTTCGTAAAGATGCTTGCCCGCAAAGCCGATCGCATCGAAATCGCGCCCAACTTCGGCCGCGTCCGAAAAGTCCGCGCCTTCGACGGGCGAGAACCAGATCAGCCCGCCCGATTCGTGACTCGGCAGTTCGACAAGGCCGTGCGCGTCCTTGTCGAAGCCGGGGAAAGTATCGGGCCGGGGCAGGGCGAGCAGGCGTCCGTCGGTGGCATAGCTCCACGCGTGATAGGGGCAGACCATCCGTTTGCCCTTCGCCACCGCGCAGCCTTCGACCAGCCGTGTGCCGCGATGACGGCAGACGTTCATGAATACGTGCGCCTTGCCGTCACCGTCGCGGGTGATCAGCAGCGGCCGCCCGGTGGCATCGTGCGCCACGCTCATGTTCGGGTCGGGAAGCAGCGCGGACGGGCACAGCACTTGTGGCATCCGGTCGAACAGGGTGCGCTTTTCGCGCGCCCAGTGGTCCGGATCGATATAGACCGAGGCCGGGACGTGCCCGACACCGGCGTTGCTGCGCGCCTCTCCCGCGGCGACCTTTCGTGCCAGGGCGAGCTGGCCATCGGTCGGGCGCCGCCGCGTGACCGTGTCGTTGTTGTTCATGGGGGCTATGATTACCCGAAATCGCGGCTAGTTTCGCGCGTAAATTGCAGCCGGCAAATTTCAATCCGGGGAAAGGTCGCGAATGACATCGAGTGCTGGCGGGACGGACGGCGGTGAAGCGCGCAAGCTGTGGGATTCGGTGGAACCCTATCTTGAAAAGGAATCGCTTGCCGCGTTCTTCCTGGGCGTTTCTTCCGGCTATCCGTTCTCGCTGCTCGCCGCGACCCTGACGACGCGGCTGGCGCAGGACGGGATCGAAAAGTCCACGATTACCGCGTTCACGCTTGCCTTCTTCGTTTACAACTTCAAGCCGCTGTGGGCGTGGATCATAGACGGCGTGCGCCTGCCGCTGCTTGGCCGGATGGGGCAGCGCGTGGCGTGGATGATCGTGACGGGCCTGCTGGTCATGGCGGCAACGATCAACCTTGCGCTGGTCGATCCGGCGAAGGACATCGGCGCGACGGTGGCCGCCGCTGTCCTGCTGGGTTTTGCGGGGGCCAGCTTCGACATCGTGATCGACGCTTTCCGGATCGAGACGCTGAAGCCCTACCAGCTTGGCGTCGGGTCGGGGATGAGCCAGTACGGCTGGCGCATCGGGGCGGCGGGTGCCGGCGCGCTCGCGCTGGTCGTCGCGGCGCGCAGCGACTGGCACATGGCCTATGCCGCGTGCAGCGTCTTCGCGCTTCCCGCTATCCTGACCGCGGTGGTGCTGGGTGAGCCGAAGCGCCACCAGGTTACCCATGAAAAGCGCGGAATGGCCGATATATGGGAGTCCATTTCCGGACCTTTTGTGGAATTCTTTCGCCGTTCGGGCGCGTGGCTGGTCCTCGCTTTCATCCTTGTCCACAAGATTGGCGATACGCTGGCGAACCTTACCTTCCGGCTGCTGTTCAACGATCTGGGATTCAGCAACGACGAAATCGCGCTTTATGACGTGGGCGTGGGCTTCTGGGCGCTGATCGTCGGCGTGTTCGTGGGCGGCATCCTCTATGCTCGGCTTGGGCTTAAACGCTCGGTGCTGATCGCGCTGGTGCTGATGGCGGTATCCAACCTGTCGTTCGCGTTGCTGGCCGCCGCCGGTCATTCCAACCTTGGCATGGCGGGCGCGATCGGGTTCGAGAATTTCGCCAGCGGCTATGGCGGCGTGGTAGTGGTCGCCTATTTCTCCGCGCTGTGCGACCTGCGCTTTACCGCCGCGCAATATGCGCTGATTTCCGCGGGGGCGAGCTTTGTGGGCCGCCTTGTCACCGGCACCACGGCGGGCGCGCTGATCGAAGCGATGGGCTATGTGAACTTCTACCTGCTCACCACGGTCGTCGCGCTGCCGGGCATCGCGCTGTTCTGGTGGATGATGCGCACCGGGCTGGTCGATGCATCGATGGGGACGGCGGGCGAAGTGGGCCCGGGTGACGCGCGCAACGACGATACCGCGTTCGACTGAGGCAGCGTTCAGTCCGGAATTTCGCCGTTGAGGCGCAGCACCTCTCCCGCGACGTAAAGCGATCCCGCGATCAGCACGTCGCCCGGCGCATCGAGCGCGGCCAGCGCCGTGGTCACGTCCGGATAGCTTTTCACCGGCAGGTCGGTGAACGGCGCGAAGTCTTCGGGGGCGTGCGCTTCGTGTCCGGGGGCGGGCACGATCGAAACGCTCAGCAGCTTGCCCGCCAGCGGTTTCAGGATGGCTGCCGGGTTCTTGCTGGACAGCATGCCCATGACAAGGTGCAACGGCGGTTCATCTGCAAAGTGGCGCGCGATGGCCTGCCCCGCGTCCGGATTGTGCCCTCCGTCCAGCCAGATCTCGCGCCCGGGGGCGACTTCGGTCAGCGGGCCGTGCGAAAGGCGCTGCAGACGGGCGGGCCAGCGCGTGTCGACAATGCCCTTTCCCGCGGCGTCCATCGATATCCTGAAGGCATTCTGGTGACGCAGCATGGCCACGGCCAGTGCCGCGTTGTCTGCCTGGTGCAGGCCGGCCAGCGCGGGCAGGGGAAGCGTTAACCGGCCTTGCCCGTCCCGATAGTGGATCGAACCTTCCGCCTCGGCGAACCAGTCGCGTCCGCGCATGAACAGCGGTGCGCCGATGCGCTCAGCAGCCGCCTTTATTTCGTGCGCGGCTGCATCGGGATAGCCTTGCGTCACCAGTGGCACGCCGCGCTTGGCGATGCCCGCCTTCTCGAACGCGATCCGGGCGAGGGGATCGGCGGGCACGCCATCTTCGGGCACCAGAAGGAAGGCTTCGTGATCCAGCCCCAGCGTCGCGATGCCGCAGACCAGCGGCGCCCGCATCACGTTGGTCGCATCGAAGCGCCCGCCAAGCCCGGTTTCGATCACGCAGGCATCGGCGGGCTGGCGCGCGAAGGCCAGGAACGTCGCCACCGTGGTCACTTCGAAGAAGCTCGGCCCCATGTCGCCCGCCGCGTCGAGCACTTCGGCCAGCAGTTCCGCCAGCATCGCGTCCGATATCAACGCACCGGCAACGCGGATGCGCTCGTTATAGCGGACCAGATGCGGTTTCGTTGCAGAGTGGACGGTGAGCCCCGCCGTCTCCAGGATCGCGCGCAGGTATGCGCAGGTCGATCCCTTGCCGTTCGTTCCGGCAACGTGGAACACAGGCGGCATCGCGTCCTGCGGATTGCCCAGCCGCGCGCACAGTTCACGCACCGGATCGAGGCTGAGCCGCCCCTGCGGCAAGGACAGTGTGCCCAGCCGGTCAAGCTGGGCCTGCACCGCCGGATCGTCCGAGATCGCGAAGTCTTTCATCGGCGGTGCTGATCGGGGGGAGTGCCGTCAGGCCGCCCTGGCCGCCGTCAGGTAATCCAGCGTGGCCGTCAGCGTATCCTTCAGGTCGCGCCGGTGGACGACCATGTCGACCATGCCGTGATCGTGCAGGTATTCGGCGCGCTGGAACCCTTCGGGCAGCTTTTCGCGGATCGTGTCCTGAATCACGCGCTGTCCGGCGAAACCGATCAGCGCGCCCGGTTCGGCGATCTGCACGTCGCCCAGCATCGCATAGCTGGCGGTGACGCCGCCCGTGGTCGGGTCCGTCAGAACGACGATGTAAGGCAGGCCCGCCGCGCGAAGCTGCGAAATGGCGACCGTGGTGCGTGGCATCTGCATCAGCGACAGGATGCCTTCCTGCATCCGTGCGCCGCCCGCTGCCGTTACCGCGATATAGGCGCACTTGTCTTTCAGCGCACGCTGCACCCCGGCAAGGAACGCATCGCCCACCGCCATGCCCATCGATCCGCCCATGAAGGCGAATTCCTGCACGCCGACAACCGCCTTTCGGCCGCCGATCGAGCCTGCCGCGTTGGTCAGCGCATCGGGGTGCGGATTGGCTGCGCGGGCGGCCTTAATGCGGTCGGTGTATTTCTTCGAATCGCGGAATTTGAGCGGGTCTTCCTTCACCTTGGGGGCGGGAAGGATTTCGAACCCGGCATCCATCAGTTGTGCCAGCCGCGCGTCCGCACCGATGCGGCCATGATGTTCGCAACGCGGGCAGACGGAGAGGTTATCCTCGTACTCCTTGACGAACAGCATCTCGCTGCACGCGGGGCACTTGATCCACAGGTTGTCGGGCGTCTCGCGCTTGGGCGAGAAGGGCAGGGCGTTCCTGACGCGGGTTATCCAGCTCATGCCGATTCCTTACGCGATTGATGCACGGCTTGCGAGAGGGCGCTGGTCAGCTCGCGGATCGGGCCTGCCGCGTCCGCGCCGTGCTGGCCGACAAGATCGACCAGCGCGGAGCCGACGACCACGCCGTCCGCCACCCTGGCGATTTCGCGCGCCTGTTCGGGAGTGCGCACCCCAAAGCCGACCGCGACGGGCAGATCGGTCGCGGATTTCAGCCGCGCGACCGCGTCTTCGATAGAGCCGAGCGCCGCCTGCTGCTTGCCGGTGATCCCCGCAACCGAGACGTAGTAAAGAAAGCCGGACGAGCCTTCGAGGATCGTGGCGAGCCGCGCTTCGTCCGAGGTCGGCGTGGCGAGGCGGATCAGCGAAACGCCCTTGTCGCGCAGCGCCGGGCCAAGCTCGGGGTCTTCCTCGGGCGGAATGTCGACGCAGATCACGCCGTCAACGCCCGCTTTCGCGCATTCGGCGCCGAACCATGCGCCGCCCCGGATGGTCATCGGGTTGGCATAGCCCATCAGCACCAGCGGCGTTTCGGGGTGTCGCGCGCGGAAATCGGCTGCGATCTTCAGGATGTCGGCGGTTTTCGTTCCGGCGCCAAGGCTGCGAAGGTTCGCGGCCTGGATCGCCGGGCCATCGGCCATCGGATCGGTGAAGGGCATGCCCAGCTCAATCACGTCCGCGCCGCCTTCGACCAGTGCATCGAGCAGCGCGGGGGTGGCTTGCGGAGTGGGATCGCCTGCGGTGATGAAGCAGACGAGGGCGGGGCCGCGCGAGAAGGCTTTTTCGAAGCGGCTCACAGCTTTACCCCCAGATGCTCGGCCACGGTGAAGATGTCCTTGTCGCCGCGCCCGGAGACGTTGACCAGCACGATCGTGTCCTTGCCCATCTGCGGCGCAACCTTGGGCAGCGCGGCGAGCGCGTGGGCGCTTTCCAGCGCGGGGATGATGCCTTCCAGCTTGCAGCACAGCTGGAACGCGTCGAGCGCTTCGTCGTCGGTGATCGGCAGGTACTTCACGCGGCCGCTTTCGTGCAGCCACGAATGTTCGGGGCCGATGCCGGGATAATCCAGCCCTGCGCTGATAGAGTGGGCTTCGGTGATCTGGCCGTCCTCGTCCTGCAACAGATAGGTCTTGTTGCCGTGCAGGATGCCGGGGCCGCCGCCCGTCAGGCTGGCCGCGTGCTGGCCGGTCTCGATCCCGTGCCCGGCGGCTTCCACGCCGATCATCTCCACGTCGCGGTCGTCAAGGAACGGGTGGAACAGCCCGATGGCGTTCGACCCGCCGCCCACGGCCGCCAGCAGCATGTCGGGAAGGCGCCCGGTGCGCGAAAGCATTTGCGCGCGCGCTTCCTTGCCGATCACAGACTGGAAGTCGCGGACCAGTTCCGGGTAGGGGTGCGGGCCGGCTGCGGTGCCGATGATGTAGAAGGTGTCATGCACGTTGGCGACCCAGTCGCGCAGCGCCTCGTTCATCGCGTCTTTCAGCGTTTTCGCGCCGCTTTCGACCGGGATCACTTCGGCGCCGAGCAGCTTCATGCGGAACACGTTCGGCCGTTGCCGCTCAACATCCAGCGCGCCCATGTAGATCACGCAGGGGAGGCCAAAGCGCGCGCAGACCGTGGCGGTGGCGACGCCGTGCTGGCCCGCGCCGGTTTCCGCGATGATCCGCGTCTTGCCCATGCGGATCGCCAGCAGGATCTGGCCGATGCAGTTGTTGATCTTGTGCGCGCCGGTGTGGTTCAGCTCCTCGCGCTTGAACCACACTTGCGCGCCGCCTTCAGGCCGCCCTTCGGCGGCCGCAATTTTGGCGAAATGCTCGGTCAGGCGCGGCGCGAAATAGAGCGGGCTGGGGCGGCCGACATAGTGTTCCAGAAGATCGTCGAACTCGGCCTGGAATGCCGGATCGGCCTTTGCCGCGCGGTATTCCCGTTCGAGATCCAGGATCAGCGGCATCAGCGTTTCGGCGACATAGCGGCCACCGAACTGGCCGAAATGGCCGCGATCGTCGGGCTGGTTGCGGAAGCTGTTGGGCGTCTGTTCGGTCATGGTTTCTGCTTGCCTTTGGTCGCGCCGCGATTGGCAGTTTCGCGTCGCGCTGTCCAGTGAATCGCGGACCTCTGCGATTGAGGCGCGGGCGGGGCAATTTGCCCCGATGTGGATACCAATTGCGACAAATCTGGTTCCGAACGCACTAAACCACAGAAAATCAATATGATGGCGTGAATCCTGACGGTTTTCTTTCTTTGCCGTTCATCCGTTTGACAGATTGCCGGGCCTAGGTCCGCGTCACCGGCTGACGCTGGTAAATTACTGAAAATAAGGAAATACTTATGCGACTGATAATCGCTTCGCTTGCCGCCGCCGCATCTGTCGCCGCGGTCGCAACCCCTGCATTCGCCAACGATGCCCGCGTCGAACTGCGCACCGGGCTGGGCTGGAGTGACGGCCTTCCCTCCAAAGCGACCGTCGGCGGTGCCGTCGGTTACGATGTGAACGCGGGGCCAGCCTTTGTCGGCGTTGAACAGTCGGTCGACAAGGTGCTGGCCAGCGGCAGCAAGGCGCGCTGGGGCAGCTCCGTGCGCGCCGGCGTCGCGGTAACGCCCAGCACCCGGCTCTATGCCACGGCCGGCTACAACTATGGCGTCGGCCCGAACGCAACCGACATCGGCGGCGGTGTGGAGCACAATTTCTCGATGTCTCCGCTCTACGGAAAGATCGAATACAAGCACTTCTTCACCGAAGACGGCGCGCGTGACACCAACGCGGTGCTGGTCGGCGCGGGATTGCGGTTCTGACCGGATAGACAGTCGCCAAAGCCACGTCGGCGAGGGAGGGCGGCCCCTGTGCGGGCCGCCCTTTCGTTTGTGTTATTCGCCGCGTGCCGCGCGGCAGAACGCGGCGATCTTCGCCGTGTCCTTCACCCCCGGCGCGCTTTCCACGCCAGACGAGGTATCGACCAGCATCGCGCCCGTGATCGCAGCGGCTTCGGCAACGTTTTCGGGAGTAAGGCCGCCCGCAAGGCCCCAGCGCAGCAGATGGTGCGCGCCCTTCATAAGGTTCCAGTCGATGCGCAGGCCCGTGCCGCCGGGCAACGGAGCGCCTTCCGGCGGTTTGGCATCATACAGTGCGAGATCTGCTGCACCGGCGTAAGCTTGGGCGGCGTCCAGGTCCGTGCGTTTGCGCACCCCGATCGCTTTCCATACTTCGCGCCCGGTCCCCGACCGGATGCGGGCACAAAGGTCCGGTGCTTCCTTGCCGTGAAGCTGGATCACGTCGAGCGCGGCCATTGCCAGCACGGCGTCGACCTCGGCGGGTTCCGGGTCGACGAACAACCCGACCACGCGCGTGCGCCCAGACGCGCGGGCGACGAGCGCGGCGGCCTGTTCCGGCGAGACCGAGCGCGGGCTTTTCGCAAAGAAATTGAGGCCGATGTATTCGGCGTCTGCGGCCACCGCCGCATCCAGCGCTTCGGTGGTCCTGATGCCGCAGATCTTGATCGCGGGCGCGGGCATGATGTGCGGCCTAAAGCGTCGCTTCGATCAGCCGCGCGGCCTCCAGCGGGTCTTCCGCGCGGCTTATCGGGCGCCCGATCACAAGCACGCTGGCGCCGGCATCGCGCGCTTCGCGCGGCGTTACGGTGCGCTTCTGGTCGCCGGACTTGCCGTCTGCCGGGCGCAGGCCGGGAACGACGAAGAACCCGTCCTTCCATTGCTGGTGGACCGCCGCCACTTCGTGCCCCGAACAGACGATCCCGTCGAGACCCGCACTGTGGGCGAGATCGGCC
Source organism: Novosphingobium sp. ZN18A2 (assembly GCF_036784765.1). Classification (NCBI taxonomy): domain Bacteria; kingdom Pseudomonadati; phylum Pseudomonadota; class Alphaproteobacteria; order Sphingomonadales; family Sphingomonadaceae; genus Novosphingobium; species Novosphingobium sp. ZN18A2. Next base: position 1,171,089 of record NZ_CP136651.1, read on the forward strand.
AGCCGCAAGGCCTGATCGTGCGCCGATCCGGAAATCCCGGTGCGCGACAGGTCGCCGTCGTCAAGGCTGGTCAGCACCGTGACGCCCACGACCTTGCATCCGTCTGATGCGGCGGCCTTGGCGTCTTCCATCATCGCGCGTCCGCCCGACGCATGGACCGTTACGATCGAAGGTTCCAGCACATGGATCGCCTGCATCGCGGCGGCGACGGTGTTGGGAATGTCGTGCAATTTCAGGTCGAGGAAGATCGGCAGGCCCAGCTTGTGGATTTCGTGCACGCCGTGGTGCCCGTGCGCGCAGAAGAATTCCAGCCCCAGCTTCAGCCCGCCAACGTGGGCGCGCACCTTCTGGCCAAGGGCGATGGCGGAATCGAGCCTGGGCAGGTCGAGGGCAAGATAGACAGGGTTGCTCACGGGGTTTCGCTCGTTCCGGATTGGCTGGCTTCGAGTTGCGACGATGTGGCGAGCGGCGCGCTCGGCACCTGTGCTGCGATGGTGTTTTCAAGCGAGGAGATCCGGCGCTTCATGCGCCAGCGCGTGACCTTGTGCAGCGCCCAGGTGGGTAGCAGGCCAAGCAGGAAGGCGACGATCACCAGCGCGGGCAGCTTGGTTTCAAGCACCAGCCCTTCCCAGATGCGCACTTCCACGGTCTGCCAGTTGGCGAGCGTGAACAGCGCGAGCGCAACCGCAATCACGATCCATACGATCGTCCGGATGATCTGCATGCGTCTGATCCCCTTGGTCTGTGGCCCGCGATGCTAGGGCGCTTTGCAGTCCAATGCCAGTGGCGGCTTATTTGCCGAAAACGCGATCGAAAATCGCGTCGACGGCCTTGAAGTGATAGCCGAGGTCGAACTTTTCCTCGAGCTGCTGCGGGCTGAGCGCCGCGGTCACTTCCGGATCGGCCTTCAGCAGTTCCAGAAGGTTCAGTTGCCCATCCGATTCCCACACTTTCATCGCGTTGCGCTGGACAAGGCGATAGGCCGCGTCGCGTTCCAGCCCCGCCTGCGTCAGCGCCAGCAGCACGCGCTGTGAATGGACGAGACCGCCCATCCGGTCGAGATTCTTTTGCATCCGTTCCGGATAGACGACCAGCTTGTCGATAACCGACGTAAGCCGGCCAAGCGCGAAGTCGAGCGTGATCGTCGCATCCGGTCCGATGAAGCGTTCGACCGACGAATGCGAGATGTCGCGCTCGTGCCACAGCGCCACGTTCTCCAGCGCGGGGACCACGGCGGAGCGAACCATGCGGGCAAGGCCGGTCAGGTTCTCGGTCAGCACCGGGTTGCGCTTGTGCGGCATGGCGGATGAACCCTTCTGGCCGGGCGAGAAGTATTCTTCCGCTTCCAGAACCTCGGTGCGTTGCAAGTGCCGCACTTCCACTGCCAGTCGTTCAATGCTGCTGGCGATCACACCCAGCGTCGCGAAGAACATCGCGTGGCGGTCGCGCGGGATAACCTGTGTGCTGACCGGATCGGGCTCTAGCCCCAGCTGCTCTGCCACATAGGCTTCGACCGACGGATCGATATTGGCGAACGTGCCCACCGCGCCAGAGATCGCGCAGGTCGCGATTTCCTTGCGCGCGGCAACAAGGCGCGTCTTGCAGCGGGCGAATTCGGCATAGGCCTGCGCCAGTTTCAGCCCGAAGGTGGTCGGTTCGGCATGGATGCCGTGGCTGCGGCCGATGGTGGGGGTGTATTTGTGTTCTTCGGCCCGGCGTTTGATCGCGGCAAGCAGGGCGTCGAGGTCGGCCAGCAGGATATCGCTGGCGCGCGCAAGCTGCACCGCCAGCGTGGTGTCCAGCACGTCCGAGCTTGTCATGCCCTGGTGCATGAAGCGCGCTTCGGGGCCGACCTGCTGCGCCACCCAGTCGAGGAAGGCGATCACGTCATGCTTGGTGACCGCCTCGATCGCGTCGATTGCGGCAACGTCGATTGCCGGATCGGTCTTCCACCAGTCCCAAAGCGCCTTTGCTCCGCTTTCCGGCACGACGCCCAGTTCGCCCAGTTTCTGCGTGGCGTGGGCTTCGATTTCGAACCAGATGCGATAGCGGGCCTCTGGCTCCCAGATCGCGGTCATCGCTGGGCGGGCGTAGCGGGGTACCATGGTCGACTCCGGTTCGATGGGGCTGCGGTTTGCAGAATGCTGGCGCGCGGCTAGGGGGCGCGGGCGCAAATGGCAAGGGCAAGCGCCGTATAACGCAATCGTCCGGCTAATCTTTCCGCGCGGTTGCTAGAAATGCGGGCCTGCGGCATGAACGCGCGATATCGCGGCTTGGACGATAGGATCGCGTCGACCGACATGGTGCCTTTAAGCAGAACGAAACGATGGCTAGCCGTGGCGTGCGCCTTGTTGTGGGCATCCGCATTCGGGGCATTCGCCATGATCCCGGCGGCCCATGCGGCGCAACCTGCCGATACGATATTGGAAGGGTTCAACGCCGATGCCGCGCAGGCGCTGGCGTTGCTGCGAAATTCGTCCGGAAAATCCGACAAGGAAACGCAGCGTGAAATCGACCGCATGCGCGACACGCTGGCGAACGATCGCGACAACGCGCAATCGCTGGCCGACAAGGGAACGATCGAGACGCGTCTGACGCAGTCGGAGATCGAGGCGCTCGGCGCCGCGCCCAAGTCCGGTGAGAGCGAACCGCCCGCGCTTGCCGCGAAGCGCCGCCAGCTTGAGGACCAGCTTGGCCTGCAAATGCTGCCGGTCCTGCGCTGGCGAGAGGCGCAGGCGCGGTCCGCCACGCTGGTGGATGAACTGGACAGCCGGTCTGCGGCGATGACCCGCGCGCGCCTCATGACGCACGGATACTCGCCGCTTGACCCGCGCCTCTGGCACGGCGCGCTGGTTGAAACGGCGCGTATGTTCTCGGTGGGGGCTGACAGGATTGCCGCCGTCAATGCGCGAATCGGCACACTGGCGATCATCGGGCTTGCGGCTTTGGCGCTTGTGCTGCTCGTCGTGCCGCCGTTGCTGTTCTACCGGGGCTGGACCCGCGTTCGCGTGAAAGTGGAAGGCCGCATCATCATGGCCGCCCACCTGTGGCGCAAGCTCGGCATGGCGCTCGCGCTCGACGCGGTATCGCTTGTCGTCTTCATTGCCGTTCTGGCGCTGGTGATCGCGGGCATTTCGCTGGCGATGCTGCCGCTGGCCGGAAACGCGGCGGTCAGCGAAATCGCGATGTCGATCCTGCTTGCCAGCCTGCTGCTCGCGTTCGCGCAGTGGCTGGGCCGTTCGGTCCTGCTTTCGCCGATCCATGACCTGCGGCTGATCCGTTTCGCGCCGGAACCCGCCGGGCAAGCGTTGATGGTCGTCCGGTTTCTTGGCCTGATGCTGACGTTCGAGGCCGTGATCGGCGTGACGGAGAAGGCGGGCACCATCGGCGCTTCGTCCGCCAGCCTGCTTTCCGGGCTGTTGCTGGTCGCGGGGTGCTGGCTTTTGTGGCGTCTCGCGGGACTTATCCGCAACGGCGCACGCGAACCCCGCCCGGAACCGGCTCCTGACGACCCGCAGCCCGCGCGGATGGATTTCGCCACGCCGATCAGCCGGGTTCTGGGCGGCTTCGCGCTGATCGCCGCGCTGACGGCGCTGGCAGGATACATCATGCTGGCGCGCGAGATATTTTCAGACCTCCTGCTCAGCCTGGCGGTGGTGACCATCGCGGTCTATTTCCACCGCGCGGTGAAGCTGGTTCTGCGCGCGCTGGCCGACGGCCCGCTGCATCTCTATCGCCGCGTGCTGCATTTCGTTCCGATGGTGAGCGGGCTTTTGCTGACGCTTGGTGTTGCGCTTCTGGTCGCACTGATCTGGGGCTATCGCATCCAGCAGGTGAGCGACGCGGTGGTGGCGCTGCGGACGGGTGTGAAGTTCGGCAATATCAACCTTTCAGCCGGAGACGTGCTGAAATTCGCGGTGGTCTTCGGGCTCGGCTATATGCTCACCCGCTGGATACAGGGCTTCCTGCGTGTGGCGATCCTGCCAGAGTTCGGCATGGACAAGGGCGTGCAATCGGCACTGGTCACCGCGCTGGGCTATGCCGGGATACTGATCGCGGCGCTGGCGGCGATCGCCTCTACCGGGCTTGACCTGACCAGCCTGGCGTTCGTTGCCGGCGCCCTGTCGGTAGGTATCGGCTTCGGCCTTCAATCGGTGGTGGAGAATTTCACCAGCGGCATTTTGCTGCTGATCGAACGGCCGGTGCGCGAAGGCGACTGGATCGTCGTTGGCACCAACGAAGGCATCGTCCGCAAGATTGCCGTGCGTTCTACCCGGATCGAAACGTTCGACGGGCATTATATCATCGTCCCCAACTCGCAGCTCATCAGCAGCGCGGTGAAGAACGTTACTTTCACCGGCGGCGTTGCGCGGGTGCTGGTGGAGGTGGGGGTCGCCTATGGGTCGGACTATGAGGAAGTGCGCCGGATACTGCTCGACATCGCCGACAAGGAGACAAGGATCGTCGATCAACCGGCGGCAAGCGTGTGGATGACCGGATTTGCGGACAGTTCGGTCAGCTTCCGCCTTGCCTGCTGGATCGACAGTGCGATGAACACGGGTGGCATGCGGTCCGATCTGCATTTCCAGATTGCCAGCCGCTTTGCCGAAGCGGGGATCGATATCCCCATTCCGCAGCGCGACATCTACATCCGCACAATGCCTTCGGCCGGAGCGGAAGGGTCAGGCGGGCCAGCGAAAGGCGATGCGACTCTCGCCTGACGGTTCGCCATCGGGGTCGAAGCGCCGTTCCGCGATGCGTCCGTTCCCTGCGTTGTCGATGGTCACGACGGTAGAGCAGCGCGTGCCATAGGCCGGGTCACGGATGAAAACCGGGCTGAAGGGCAGGTCCGGCCCTTCGCTGTCCGGTTCGGGCGGCAGCGGCGTTTCATCCGCCAGGGCCGCGAACAGGGCGCCGGTATCGTCATCGTCGCTGTCCAGCCAAAGGCCGAGCGTTTCGGAAAGGCGGCGGGTTTTTGCCCAGGGCCGGTCGAACACCCCGTTCGACACGCCGTGGATACCGGGGGCAAGGGCGCTTTCTGCCGGTGCGGGCGCATTGGTAAGGTGCCGCGCGCCGTCGGGATCTATGCCAAGCAGGTGGAACGGGTTCATCCGGTCGGTATCGGGGCGGGGCGCGTCCAGCAGCCAGTCGGTAACCAGCCCCCCGCGTGAGGCCATGCTGGGTTTCGGATAGCCGGGCACGCGGAAGTTGGTGACAAGCGCGAACCGGCCCGCCTCGCTCACCCCCAGCCACGTTCCCCCGGCCTCAAGGTCGCGTCCGGCGATGATGCCGCTATCGTTCCACCGGCCCAGCGGCGCCGCGGGGCGGGCGTGGAATTCGTCGCGGTTGGCGATCACGACCAGACGCCAGCGCGGGTGCGCCCGCCATGCCAACGCCGCCACGCACATCAGATAAGTCCCTTGGCTTTCAGCGAGACATGCCCGTCCTGTCCGATCACGATGTGGTCGTGCACCACGATGCCAAGGTGTCGCCCCGCTTCGATGATGCGCTGCGTTATCTGGATGTCGGCGCGACTGGGTTGCGGATTCCCGCTCGGATGGTTGTGCACGAGGATCAGCGCGGCGGCCCCGATGTCGAGCGCGCGGCGAATCACTTCGCGCGGGTGGATCGCCGCTTCGTCGATCGTCCCGTCGCCCACCTTCTCGTCCAGCATCAGCGTGTTCTGGGCGTTAAGGTAAAGCACGCGCACGCGTTCGCGCGTCAGGTGCGCCATGTCTATGTGCAGGTAGTCGATCAGCGCCTGCCAGCTTCCCAGCACGGACTTTTCGCGCACCCGCTGGCGCACCATGCGCCGCGCGGCGACGGCGACGATGCGCAGGGCCGCCGCGCTGGCCGGTCCCATGTCGGGATGCTTGATCAGTGTCTGCGTGTCCGCCGCAAGCACACCCGCCAGCGAGCCGAAACGCCGGATGAGCGACCGTGCGACCGGTTTCGTATCGACACGTGGCCGGGCCGTCGCCAGCAGATATTCTATCAATTCGTAATCCGCCAGCGCGTCTTCCCCGCCTTCCAGCAGCCGTTTGCGAAGCCGCTCGCGGTGACCGGAAGAATCATGGCTGGTTTCGCGCAGTCGCGCCTTGTCGGGCGTTCGTTCAGGAAAGAGTTGGGGGTCCTCTGTCATCAGCTTGAATGTGCGGGCACCTTTCAACAGGTTCGTGCGTTCATGGTCGTGCGTTCACCGCCCGACTGTTGTCTATGCCGGGTTGCCGTGAAACCGACCGGGGCGCAAGAAGGGGGCGGATGGCCGAAGCGACCGATTTGGACGAAGTGCAGCCTGCCGGAGCGCCGCGATGGCGCCGCCGGGCCTTGCGCGTGGCCGTTGCGGTTATGGTCGTGCTTGTGGTCTTGCTGGCCGCGACGTGGTTTTCGCGCGTGCGCATCGCCGACAATGTAATTGAAAGCCAGCTTCGCTCTGCCGGCCTTCCCGCGACTTACCGGATCGACGAGGTCGGCGGCACGCAGCAGGTGTTGAGCAATATCGTGGTCGGCGATCCCGCGCATCCCGATCTTACCATATCGCGTGCCGTCGTTACGCTTGTCTATCACCTGGGGCTGCCATCCATCGGCACGGTCACGCTGGAAAAGCCGCGCCTTTACGGAACCTATCACGATGGAAAGGTGAGCTTCGGAAGCCTCGACAAGGTCGTTTTCGGCGGGAAGAAGGCGGCGCCGGGCCTTCCCGATATAAACCTGGGCCTCGATGACGGGCGCGCCCTGTTCCTGACCGACTATGGCAAGGTAGCGATCAAGGCGGACGGGCGCGGCAATCTTTCGAACGGATTTTCGGGCGAGCTTGGCGCGGTTGCGCCCGATCTTGCGCTGCCGGGCTGCGCGGTCCGGAAGGCAAGCGCCTATGGTCACGTGGACGTGCGGGGCGGGCAGCCCGCATTTGCTGGGCCGTTGCGGATAGCAGGTGCCGATTGCGCGGATAGCGGGGCGTCGCTGGGGGCATCCAACGTCCAGGTCGATGCGAAGCTGGACAAGGATTTGTCCGGCGTAACCAGCACGTTCAAGCTGCGTGGCCGCCATCCGGCGGTCGACCGCATGACCGCGCAGACGCTTGCGCTCGACGGGCGCCTCGCCTTCCGCAAGGGAAACCTCACGGGCAAGCTGGACGGCAATGCCGGGGGCGTGACCTCGCCGCAGGCCGACGTGGCCCTGCTTGCGCTGAGCGGTCTTTTGCGGGCGCGGGATTCGTTCCGTCGGCTCGATTTCAACGGAACGCTCGACGCGCGCGGGTTGCGACAGGGGCAGGCGCTGCAATCCGCGCTGGCCGGCGCGGAGCGCAGCACCGCGGGGACGCTGCTTTCGCCGATGATCGCGCAAGTCCGCGGCGCGCTTGAGCGTGAGCGGCGCGGCAGCCGTCTTATTGCCGATATAGATGCCCGCAAGGATGGCGCGGCGATGGCGCTGGCCATGCCGCAAGGCACGCTTGTGGGCGGCAGCGGGCGCACGCTCGTCTCGCTTTCGCGGTTCCAGGTCGCGATGGGCGCGAAAGGGCAGTCCGCACCGCGCGTATCGGGCAATTTCTCTACCGGCGGGCCGGGATTGCCGCGCATCACCGGGCGCATGGAGCAGGCCGATTCGCGCGGCGCGGTGCTGCGCATGAAAATGGCGCCTTATGCCGCGGGCGACCAAAGCCTTGCGTTCCCGCGTCTTACTTTGGCGCAGGCGCCCGATGGATCGCTGGGCTTTTCCGGCGAAGCGCAGATGACCGGCGATATTCCCGGCGGCCGGGCCGAAAGGCTGGTTCTGCCGGTTGACGGCGACTGGGCGTCCAACGGCAGGCTGGCGGTGCTGCGCGGCTGCGAGCCGGTGCGGTTCGACCGGCTGATGCTGGGCAACATGGAACTGGACAAACGGTCGTTGACGCTCTGCCCGCCGCGCGGTGGCGCGATCGTGGAAAGCGGGCCTTCGGGCCTGCGCATCGCGGCAGGTGTGCCTTCGCTCGACCTGTCTGGCCGCCTTGGCGAAACGCCGATGCTGATCACCAGCGGCGCGGTGGGCTTCGCCTGGCCGGGCGCGATCAGCGCAAAGGCGGTCGACATCACGCTTGGCCCGCCGGACACCGCCACGCATTTCCGCCTTGCCGATCTTCAGGCGAAAGCGGGAAGCGACTTTACCGGCACTTTCTCGGGCGTGGAAGCGAAGCTGGCGGCGGTCCCGCTCGACGTCACGGGTGCGGCGGGCGACTGGCGTTATGCCGATGGCACGCTGCTGCTGGACAAGGCCACCTTCGACGTGACTGACCGCCAGAATCCCGCGCGGTTCGAGCGGCTGACCGCCCGCGACGCGAACCTGACGCTGCATGATAACCGGATCGACGCGAATGCCGTGCTGCGCGATCCTGCAAGCGGGCGTGAAATCGTGCGCACAAACATCAGCCACGACCTCGGCACCGCCAAGGGGCATGCGGACCTGTTCGTTGACGGGCTGAAGTTCGACAAGCGGTTCCAGCCCGATACGCTGACGCCGCTGGCAAAGGGGCTGGTCGCGCTGGCCAAGGGAACGGTCACGGGCAAGGGGCAGGTCGACTGGACCGGCGAAAGGGTGACAAGCGGCGGACGCTTCAGCACCGACGGCCTTGATTTCGCCGCGCCGTTCGGGCCGACGAAGGGCCTGAAGGGCACGCTGGTTTTCACAGACCTGCTGAACATGGTGACCGCGCCCGATCAGACCTTCACTGTCGCCTCCATCAACCCCGGCGTGGAAGTGAACGACGGTGTCGTGACGCTGTCCCTGCTTGCGAACCAGGTCGTGCGCCTGAAAGACGCGCATTGGCCGTTCATGGGCGGAACCTTGCGGCTTGAGCCGACCGAACTGCATTTCGCCGTAAGCGAGCCGCGCCACTACGTTCTCGATATCAGGGGGCTGGACGCGGCGAAGTTCGTCGAGAAGATGGATTTCGGCAACCTCAGCGCAACCGGCGTGTTCGACGGAAAGCTGCCGCTGCTGTTTACCGACGAGGGCGGCTTTATCGAAGGCGGCGCGCTTGAATCGCGGCCACCCGGCGGCAACGTGTCCTATGTTGGCGAACTGTCCTACAAGGATCTATCGGCGATGGGCAACTTTGCCTTCGATGCGCTCAAATCGCTGGACTACAAGCACATGACCATCGGCATGAGCGGATCGCTGGGCGGCGAGATCGTGACCAAGGTGGGCTTTGACGGCGTGAAGCAGGGCAAGGGCGCCAAGCGCAATTTCGTGACGCGGCAACTGGGCAAGCTGCCGGTGCGCTTCGTGGTCAATATCCGCGCCCCGTTCTATGCGCTGATCACCAACCTCAAGAGCTTCTACGATCCGTCCTACGTGGTGGACCCGCGCACGCTGGGGCTGCTTGACAAGGACGGCCGGCCGATCGCCCGCACGATACGCAGAACGGCGCAGGAGCCTGCGGCGCCGCCCGATGCGCCCGAACCGGATCGTTCTGCCAGAGCCTTAACCCCGCCCAAGCCCGATATTCAGCCTCCCGAAAGCGAGAACATGCCATGAAAAGCGCAGAATTGACCCGGAGCGCGTTGCCGCTAAGCATCGCGGGCATGGACGGGAACGAAACACTGTGGCGGCGCAGCCTGCTTGCGCTGCCGGTGCTGGGGATGATGGCAGGGCTTGGCGGGTGCATCAACGTGAAGGCGCCGGACAAGCCGATCGTCATAGAACTCAACATCAACATCAAGCAGGAAGTGGTCTACCGGCTCGCGGCCGATGCGAGCAATACGATCGAGGACAACCCAGACATCTTCTGATGTCGCCCGAGGCAAGGATGGTAATGGACATGAAGACCGGATCGTTCCGCATGGGAATCGCGGCGATTGCCGCAACCATGGCGCTGGTCGCAGGCGGCGTCGCGATGGCCCAGGGTGCCGATTACCAGGCTGCAAAGGCGGCCGGACAGGTGGGTGAGAAGCCCGATGGCTATCTTGGCGTGGTCGGTTCGGGCACATCCGCGCTGAAGGCGATGGTCGACGACATCAATATCAAGCGCAAGGCCGTCTATGCCGAAAAGGCGCAGGCCGCCCATGCTACGGTGCAGGAATATGCCTTTACATCGGGCTGCCTGCTGATTTCCAAGACGAAACCGGGTGAAAAATACCAGGCGCCCGACGGCAGCTGGCAGACGCGCACCTCGGCCGCGCCGACGCGCGATTCGCGCTGTCCCTGACACGCCAGCGCGGTTTCGCCGTGAAGTATTGCGCCGCAGCAAGTCGCCATTGGCGGAAATGCTGCGTATTTCGCACCCACTTTGGTGCAGTTGACTTGGCTTCGCACGCTTCCTAAAGGGTCCGCGCGTTCCAGACCCCCGCCTTGCGCGGAGCGAGTGTGGTGCGCGCTTTTTTCTTGCCGGTCGTGCCCATTTCCGGGTGCCGGCGTTCATGCGGGGCCGACTCTTGGTTGATTCGAGCGGAAACAACGGCGGTGACGATCTCGCGCGCCGGATTGCCGACGCACAGGCGAAGCACGATCGCGGCGTCACCAACGCCGAAGGGCGTGCGGAAACGCGTGGCTGGGCCGTGGGCATCGAATTCGTCGGTGCGGTCCTGGTCTCCGGTTTCATCGGCTGGGCCATCGACAAGTGGATGGGTTGGCAAACCCCCTGGGGCCTGATCGTTTTCCTCGTCCTGGGATTCGCCGCGGGCATCCGCCGCGCGATGAAGACCTCGGCCGAGTTCGACACCGACCCCGACAACGATCCGAAGGACTGAGGACACCGCTCCGATGGCGAATCCCATGGAACAGTTCGATGTCGTGACGCTGCACCCGCTGAAGGCGGGCACGTACGACCTCTCGTTCACCAACAGCGCACTGTGGATGCTGATCGCGCTTGCCGCGATCTCGATCTTCCTGTTCATCGGCACGTCGAAGCCGCAGCTCGTTCCGGGGCGCTGGCAGGCCGCGGTCGAATATCTCTATGATTTCGTCCGAAAAATGCTTGACGAGAACGTCGGGCCGGAAGGCCGTCGTTTCGCGCCGCTGGTGTTCTCGATCTTCATCTTCGTGCTGGTCTGCAACCTTCTGGGCCTGCTTCCGTGGGTCGGCGCGTTCACGCCCACCAGCCACGTGACGGTTACGTTCGGTCTTGCGCTGATCGTGTTCATTACGGTGTGCATCGTGGGCATCATGCGCCACGGCTTCGGCTTCCTGAAGCTGTTCTGGCCGCACGGTGCCAACCCTCTGCTGGGCGCATTCGTGTTCGTGATCGAGGTGCTCAGCTTCTGCATGCGCCCCTTCACGCTGGCCATCCGGCTTTTCGCGAACATGACGGCGGGCCACGTGCTGCTGAAGGTGTTCGGCACTTTCGTGGTAACGCTCGGCTCGTTCGGTGCGCTGCCCTATGTGTTCGGCATCGTCCCGCTTGGGGTCAATGTCGTGCTGACGGCTCTGGAACTGCTGATCGCGGTGGTCCAGGCCTATGTTTTCGCTCTTCTCGCTTCGCTCTACCTGAACGACGCGATCAATCTTCACTGATCATCCACCAACGTTTCTGACAGCAAGGAAGTTTATCATGGACGCAGAATCTGCACGGGTCATCGGCGCCGGTCTCGCGGCGGTTGGCGCTGGTCTCGCCGCCATCGGCGTGGGCTCGATCTTCGGCCAGTACCTCAACGGTGCGGTCCGCAACCCCGAAGCCGACGCCAAGATGGGCGGACGCCTGATCTTCGGCTTCGCCGTGACCGAGGCCCTCGGCCTGATCGCGGCCGTTGTCGCGCTCGCGCTCGCGTTCAGCTGATCGGTGTCGCCGGCCGGTGACGATCCGGCCGGCGGACCTTCCTGACGCAAGCCTTGCGGGATGCAACGCCCGCACGAAGTCGAGCCCCAAAGCCGAGCCCTAAAAAGCCGAGCAAGGAATAGACAGGCGCTGCCATGCCTCAATTTGATTTCGCACACGTCTTCCTGCCGCAGTTTGCGTGGCTGGCCGTGTTTTTCGCCGTCCTCTACTTCTTCGTGGTCCGTGCCACCCTGCCCAAGCTGGGCAAGGTCATGACCGCGCGTGACGACAAGGTGGCGGGCGATATCGAGGCTGCCAGCGCCGCCAAGGCCGCTGCTGACGAAGTCGACGAGCGTTATCATCGTGAGCTGGAAGCCGCGCGCGAGAACGCCCGCCAGGTCATCGCCGACGCGAAGACCGCAGGCACGAAGGCGGGTGAGGCACGCCTCGCCGCCGCGCACGATGCGGCGGACGCCGAAATCGCCGCTGCCGAAGCGCGCATCGCCGATGCCGTCGCCAAGGCAAGCGAGCAGCTTCGCGATGTTGCCGCGGAAAGCGCGCAGCAGATCGTTTCGCGCCTGACCGGCATGGAAGCTTCGCAAGAGGCTGCCCGCGCCAAGGTCGACGCGGTACTCGGAGCCTGAAGGGACCATGTCCATGAGCCTCCTCATGTTCGCCGCGGAAGCAGCCGCGCACGTCGAACACCACGAAGAAACGCTTCTCGGCCTCAATGCCGAAGGCTGGGTCTACGTCGGGATCACCCTGTTCTTCCTCGTCGCGATCTTCGTGATGAAGGCGCCGCGCAAGATCACCGAGGCGCTCGACGCCCAGATCGCCGAAACGCGCAAGAACCTCGATGAAGCAGCCGCGATCCGCGCCGAGGCGGAAGCCCTGCTGGCCGATGCGCGCCGCAAGCACGAAGAAAGCGCCAAGGAAGCCGAAGTGCTGATGCAGCACGCAAAGCACGAGGCGGAAACGCTTATCGCCAAGGCCGAAGCCGACACGACCGAGCTTATCGCCCGGCGCGAAAAGATGGCGAAGGACAAGATCGGCGCGGCCGAGCGCGCGGCGGTTGAAGAACTGCGCGGGCAGACCGCTAAGGCAGCCGCGGTTGCGGCGCAGGGCCTGATTTCCGAAAGCTATACCGCCGATGCCGACAAGGCGCAGGTCGATGGCCTGATCTCGGAGATCGCCCGCCACTGAAGGTGCCGGCCCGGTTCGATTGCACGAACCGCGCAATGAAAAAGGGCGGGGGAAACCTCGCCCTTTTTCATGTCCGCGCGTCAGGCTGTGCCGCGCCTGAGCATGCGCACGGGCACGCGGTTGCCGGGCGTGTCGAGTTCGCCCAGTTGGGCAAGCAGGCGATCGACCAGCAAGGCTCCGGCCACTTCGAAATCGGGTTCGATCGTGGTGAGCGGCGGTGACGAGAACGCACCCGCGCGCGCACCGTCGAACCCAACGATCGCCACATCGTCGGGCACGGCCATGCCGCGCGCTTCCAGTTCCTTGAGCGCGCCGAGCGCCATTTCGTCGCAGACCGCGAAGATGCCGTCGAACGGCGTGCCCGCATCGACCAGCGCGGCCACGGCGCGGCGGCCCTGTTCCTCACGGCTCAGGCCGGGTTCCACTTCGGCCAGGCGCGGTGCATGGCCCCTGCCGCGCATCGCTTCCGAAAAGCCGTCCCACCGTTCATCGAACTGGCGCTGCGAAGAGCCCAGCTTGCCGAGGCAATAGATATCGCGGCAGCCGCGATCGACTAGCAGTTCGGCGGCGAGCGCGGCTCCGGTGCGGTTGTCGCTGCGCACCCAGTCAAAGGCATCGTCGGGCGATCCCCAGCAGACCCAGTGCAGGCCCCGGTCCGAGAGTGCGCCGAAATAGTCCCACGCCGCGGCATTCTCGCAGGTGCCGATCACGATCAGTCCGTCTGCCCGGCGCCGCTCTTCGTGGTGTCCCCAGAAATTTTCAGGGCTGTCCTGGAAAGAAACCAGCACTTCATATCCGCGGGTGGACGCGGCAGCGCAGGTGCTGCCCAGCAGCGAGAAATAGAAGGGATTTATGTCGTTGCGGTCCTGCCCGGCGCGGCAGATCATCACGACGGCGAGCGTGCCGGTCCGCCCCTTGCGCAACCGGGCGGCGTTTTCGTCCACCTGGTAGTTCAGTTGCTGCGCGGCCGCGATCACGCGTTCGCGCGTGCGCTGGCTGATCGACGGATCGTGCGCCAGCGCGCGCGAAACGGTCGACTGGCTGACACCCGCGGCTTCGGCAACGTCGAACGAGGTTACGCGCCGCGGCCGGCGTGCCCTTGTCTGGCCGCCGATATCGTCCCTGCCGGGCATCTAGTGAAAATTGTCCTTGGCCGCCCGCAGCGCGGCGAAAGTTTCAACCGCATTGCCGCCGCCCCAGCGGGCCTGCATCGCCGGATCGTCTGCGCGCAGGAACGGGTTGGTCTCCATCTCGCGATGCAGGATCATCGGCACTGTCGGCAGGCCGTCTTTGCGCCGCCGGTCCACATCGGCAACGTATTCGCGCAAGGCGGCGTTGTCCGGATCGGCATGGAGCGCAAAGCGCGCGTTTGCCTGGGTATATTCGTGCGCGCAGTAAAGCACGGTTTCGCCCGGAAGCGAGCGCAGGCGCTTCAGGCTTTCCCAGAACTGTTCCGGCGTTCCCTCAAACATCCGGCCGCAGCCCAGCGCGAACAGCGAATCGCCGACGAACGCGATCTTCGCGGCCGGAATGTCATAGGCGATGTGCCCCATCGTGTGCCCGCCCACGTCGATCACGAAGGCATCCCAGCTTCCCAGCGCCACGCAATCGCCGTGCTTTACCACGCGGTCCACGCAAGCGATCTTTTCGGCATCGCCGGCGGGGGCGACGACCGTGCAGTTCGTCGCTTCCTTGATCGCCTGGTTTCCGCCGGCATGATCGGGGTGCCAGTGCGTGTTCCAGATCTGGGTGATCTGCCACCCGCGCTCTGCCGCTTCGTGCAGATAGCGGTCGGCATCGGGCGTATCGATGCAGGCGGTCTCCTCGCTCACCGGATCGTGGAGCAGGAAACCGTAGTTGTCTGACAGGCAGGGGAACTGGTGGACTTCAAGCATCATCGTCTCCTGCTGCCACACTAGCGAACCTGTGGGAAAGCAAAAGCCCGCCCGGATCGCTCCGGACGGGCTTTTTTACGCTTCGCACGTGGCGAAGGCTGTGCGGACTTAGTCCTTCTTGGCCTTCAACGCCTCGCCTAGGATGTCGCCCAGCGACGCACCCGAATCCGACGAACCGTACTGTTCCACCGCTTCCTTCTCTTCGGCCATCTGGCGGGCCTTGATCGAGAAGTTGGGCTTCTTCGAACGGTCGAAACCGGTGACCATCGCATCGACCTTCTGGCCGACCTGGAAGCGATCGGGACGCTGTTCGTCGCGGTCGCGGCCAAGGTCCGAACGCTTGATGAAGCCGGTGGCGCCATCGTCGCCGGCCTGGACTTCCAGACCGCCGTCGCGAACTTCGAGGACCGTGACGGTGACGACCTCGCCACGGCGCAGCGCGCCCGAAGCGGCGGTCGCACCGGCGGCCGGTGCGCCCTTTTCAAGCTGCTTCATGCCGAGCGAGATGCGCTCCTTCTCGACATCGACGTCGAGAACGATGGCCGAAACCTGCTCGCCCTTGCGGTGCAGCGCCAGCGCGTCCTCGCCCGAGATGCCCCAGGCGATGTCCGACATGTGGACCATGCCGTCCACATCGCCGTCGAGGCCGATGAACAGGCCGAATTCGGTCGCGTTCTTGACTTCGCCTTCCACGGTCGAGCCGACCGGGTGCTTTTCGGCGAAGGCTTCCCACGGGTTCTGCTGCGCCTGCTTGAGGCCAAGGCTGATGCGGCGCTTGTCGGCATCGACTTCCAGCACCATCACATCGACTTCCTGGCTGGTCGAAACGATCTTGCCGGGGTGGACGTTCTTCTTGGTCCAGCTCATTTCCGAAACGTGGACCAGACCTTCGATGCCCGGCTCCAGCTCCACGAAGGCGCCGTATTCGGTGATGTTCGTCACCGTGCCGGTCAGCTTCATGCCCACCGGGTACTTGGCGGCAACGCCGTCCCACGGATCGCTTTCAAGCTGCTTCATGCCAAGCGAGATGCGCTGCGTTTCGGTGTTGATGCGAATGATCTGCACCTTCACGGTATCACCGATGTTGATGATCTCGCTGGGGTGGTTGACCCGCTTGTAGCTCATGTCGGTGACGTGCAGCAGGCCGTCGATACCGCCAAGGTCCACGAACGCACCGTAATCGGTGATGTTCTTGACCACGCCTTCGATGACCTGGCCTTCCTTCAGCTTCTCGATCAGGCCCGAACGCTGTTCGGCGCGGGTTTCTTCCAGAACGGCGCGGCGCGAGACAACGATGTTGCCGCGGCGGCGGTCCATCTTCAGGATCTGGAACGGCTGCGGCATGTCCATCAGCGGAGTCACGTCGCGGACCGGGCGGATATCGACCTGCGAGCCGGGCAGGAAGGCCACGGCGCCGTCAAGGTCGACGGTGAAGCCGCCCTTCACGCGGCCGAAGATCACGCCTTCAACGCGCTTGCCTTCGCCAAATTCGCTTTCCAGCTTGTCCCACGCGGCTTCGCGGCGGGCGCGGTCGCGCGACAGCATCGCTTCGCCTTCGGCGTTCTCGACGCGGTCGACATAGACTTCCACTTCGTCGCCGACCGAAAGGCCGTGCGGCTGGCCGGGGGAGGCGAATTCGCGCAGGGCAACGCGGCCCTCGCTCTTCAGGCCGACGTCGATCACGGCCTTGTCGTTTTCGATTGCGGTAACAGTGCCCTTGACGACGCGGCCTTCAAAGCCGCCGTCGGCGGCGCCGCCGAGCGATTCGTCGAGGAGCGCGGCGAAATCGTCGCGCGTGGGATTTGCCGTAGTGGCCATCAGGTAACTTCCTGTACTAACGATTTTTCCGGCCAGGCGGTTGTTTCCGCCGGTCTTTTCTCCGCACGCGGCACCATTGCCGTGTCCGGGCCAAAGGGCCGAACTGCCTGTCGGGCCGAATACCGCGGCAGGCATCCGTTCCGGGGGCTGGCCCCGTTGCGGACCGCGCGCGCATAGGCGCGTAAGAGCCGGAACGCAAGGAAATTGCGGATTTTCCAGGGTCCGCCACCGTTCAGGTTCGCGCTTGCGTGGCACGCGAAGTTGACGGTGTTGACGGTTCCCTGTGCGGAAAGCAGGGCGGGGGCACGATGCCCGCCCAGGGCTATCGAATCGAACGCGCAAAAAGCGGGACCGGATTGGCGGGAAAGCATCGCGCAATCATGCACGCCGGGGCCAGTGTAGGACAGACTGTGTAGGACAGACTGTGTAGGACAGACTGTGCAGGGCAGCCCGATGTGGCTGTTTCGCTACTCACGGCACCGTAAGCGGCGGCGCGACGATCAGATGGCGGTGCCCTCGTCGGTGTTGTACATCCTGAGGTCGCGTTCGACCATGTTGGCGCCGCCCATCGCCTTGCGCCATTCGGCCATGTGCGCGCTGGTGGCGTGCGCCTTTACGGCGTCGCCGTCGCGCCATGCCTCGGTGATGACCATCACGGTCGGGTCGAGCACGTCGATGGCGAAGTTATAGCGCAGGCAGCCGTCTTCCTTGCGCGTTTCGGCCAGCATGGTTTCCATCGCGCCCTTGAGCGAGGCATAGGCCGATGCGTCTGCGGCACGGACGATTCCGGTAATGACAATCATTTGAAGGTCCTTTCTGGCATCAGAAACTCTTTTCCGGATAGATGTTGCGGATATCGCCGCCCCATGCGCCGTTGAACTTGTCGAGCAGAACCTGGGCGGGAACCTTGCCGCTGGCGACTATGTCGTAAAGCGGGCCAAGAAAGCCGCCTTCGTTGTCTCCGGCGGTGTTCAGCCTGCCGCGTGCGGAAAGTCCGCCTTGCGCGATATCCAGCACCTCGCCGGCGATGTCCTTCAGCTTGCGCCCGCCGGGAATCGGTGCGTCGAGCGCCAGTCTGGGCACGGCGTTGCGCAGCGCCTCACGCTCTTCCATGGACCAGTCCCTGACCAGATCCCATGCCGCATCAAGCGCGGTCTGATCATAGAGCAGGCCCACCCAAAGCGCGGGCAGGGCGCAGATCCGGTTCCACGGGCCGCCGTCCGCACCGCGCATTTCCAGGAACGATTTCAGCCGCACTTCGGGGAAGGCGGTGGAAAGATGGTCGTTCCAGTCGGACAGGCGCGGCTTTTCTCCCGGCAGCGCGGGCAGTTCGCCCTTCAGGAAATCGCGAAACGACTGGCCCGCCGCGTCGATATATTTCCCGTCGCGGAAAACGAAATACATCGGCACGTCGAGCATGTAGTCGACATAGCGTTCGTAGCCGAAGCCCTCCTCGAACACGAAGGGCAGCATGCCGGTGCGCGCCGGGTCGGTGTCCGACCAGATGTGGCTGCGATAGGAAAGGTATCCGTTGGGCTTGCCTTCAAGGAAGGGCGAATTGGCGAACAGCGCGGTCGCCAGCGGTTGCAGGGCAAGGCTGACACGGAATTTCTGCACCATGTCCGCCTCGCTCGAATAATCGAGGTTGGTCTGGATGGTGCAGGTGCGCAGCATCATGTCGAGGCCCAGTTGCCCCACGCGCGGCATGTGGCGCAGCATGATGCCATAGCGGCCCTTGGGCATGACCGGCAGGTCTTCGCGGGTCTTGTCCGGCCACAGCCCCATGCCCAGGAAGCCCACGCCCAGTTTTTCGCCCACCTGTTTCACCTGCGCAAGGTGGCGGCCCGTTTCCTCGCAGGTTTCGTGCAGGTTCTCCAGCGGGGCGCCCGAAAGTTCCAGCTGGCCTGCGGGTTCAAGGCTCACGGTGCCGTCCGCGCCCGCCAGCGCGATGACCTTTCCGCCTTCTTCCACCGGTTCCCAGCCGAACTCCGTCAGGCCCATCAGCAGGTCGCGGATGCCGCCGGGTTCGTCATAGGACGGCGCGCTCAGGTCCGACGTCTTGTACACGAACTTTTCGTGCTCGGTGCCGATTCGCCACCGGTCTTTCGGCTTTTCGCCGTTCTGCATCGGCTGCGCGAGCTGGTCGCGGCTTTCGATGATGGGGTCGTCCTTCGAGGATGCCTGCCGCGTGCTCATGGCGCCCCAACTAGTGATCCGCGCAGCAATGTGCCAGCGTAAATCACACTTGTGAAACTTTCATGCCGCTGTGCGCAACGCATGGCCGGTCAGGTATCGCCCCAGTCGCCGCAGTTCGCCATCCACGCCGCGACCGCCGCGATCGTTGCCGTTTCGCCGCGCAGGATGCGCGGGCCAAGCGTGATCGCGACGGTCTGCGGGTGTGCGCGGATCGCGGCGCGCTCCGCATCGTCGAAGCCGCCCTCCGGTCCGGTAAGGATCGCCGCCGGTCCGGGGTGGGCGGAGAATGCCCGTGCCGCCGGGATTCCGCCTTCCTCGTCCGCGAAGAACAGCGTGCGTCCTTGTGGCCAGTCCTTCAGGACTGCGTCGAGTTTCATGGTATCCGCGAGGCGGGGCAGCGCGGTGCGCGCGCATTGCTCCGCCGCTTCGGTAACGATTGTCCGTGCGCGGTCCGGGTTGAGCTTGTCGGCCACGCAGCGCCGCGTGACGACGGGCACAATGCGCGAGGTGCCCAGTTCGGTCGCCTTCTCCAGCACCATGTCGAAGCGGTCCTTCTTGAGCAGCGCGGGCACAAGCCACAGGTCGGGCACCGCCTCGCGTTCGCGGGTGCGCCGCTCTACCGCCAGCGTTACGTCGCGCTTGCCCGCCTGTTCGACGCGCGCCAGCCACTCTCCGGTGTCGTCGTCGCACAGCATCACCGCGTCGCCCGGCGATACGCGCATCACGCGGGCAAGATAGTGCGCCTGCGCCCCGTCCAGCGCGACGTGTGCGCCTTCGGCAAGCGGGCCGGGAACGAACAGGCGCGGTGCGCTCTTGGGCGGCCATGCGGGGGTAGCGGACATGGCACAGCCCCTAGCGGAATTCGCTCAGGTCTGTAAGGCACGCGCATGGCTTCCACCTCCGAAATCGTTCCCGACAGCCAGCACCGCGGCATCGTTGCGCGCCTGCCGCAGCCGTGGCGCAACTATGCCCTGCTTGCCCGGTTCGACCGGCCGATCGGCTGGTGGCTGCTGTTCTGGCCCTGCGCCTGGGGCACGTTCCTGCCCGGCGGCGCGCGCGAATACTGGCCGCTGGTGCTGTGGATGCTGTTGGGTGCGATCGCGATGCGGGGCGCGGGCTGCGTCTATAACGATATCGTCGATGCGGATCTGGACAAGAAGGTGGCGCGCACTGCCGCGCGACCCGTGGCGAGCGGCGCGGTATCGAAAAAGGCCGCGTGGGCCTGGCTGCTTACGCTCTGCGCGGTTGGCCTTGCCGTGCTGCTGCAACTGCGCTGGCAGGCGCAACTGGTGGCGCTGGCCAGTCTTGCGCCGGTTGCCGCCTATCCCTTCATGAAGCGTATCACGTGGTGGCCGCAGGTATGGCTGGGCATCGTGTTCTCGTGGGGCGGACCGACGGCGTGGTTCGCGGTCAACGGCGGCCATCCTGGCGCTCTGGCCGCGCTCTATGCCGGATCGATGTGCTGGGTGATCGGCTTCGACACGATCTATGCGATCCAGGACAAGGAGGACGATGCGCTGGTGGGCATCCGTTCCAGCGCGCTGCGCATGGGCGACAATGTGCGCGGCGGCGTGGCGGCGTTCTATTCGGGGGCGGTGGCGCTCTGGGCGCTTGCCGTCTGGCAGGTGCGGCCCGATCCGGTGGCTCTGCTCGCGCTCTTGCCGGTGGCGTTGCACTTTGCCTGGCAAGTGCTGACGCTGGACCGCACGGACGGAGACGACGCGCTCGCCAAGTTCCGCT
Source organism: Novosphingobium sp. ZN18A2 (assembly GCF_036784765.1). Taxonomy (NCBI): domain Bacteria; kingdom Pseudomonadati; phylum Pseudomonadota; class Alphaproteobacteria; order Sphingomonadales; family Sphingomonadaceae; genus Novosphingobium; species Novosphingobium sp. ZN18A2. The sequence continues at coordinate 1,191,669 of NZ_CP136651.1, forward strand.
CGAACCGCTTCGCCGGCCTGCTGATGGCCGCGGCGTGTCTGGTGGTGGGCAGCGCGGGCTAGGGCGTCCTAGCGCTCCTGATCGTTGCCGCCGGTCGTTTGTGGCCGGCCGCTCGCCTCTTCCGCCATCCGTGCGACGGCTTTCACCGCGCGCCAGTGTCCGCCCACCGGGTCGTCTGCCGGGTATATGTCCATGCGGATATCCGGCGCGATTCCGGTTTCTTCGTAAACCGTGCCGTCGGGCGCGGCGAATGTTTCGTTCGACAGTTCCAGCAGCCAGCCGTTCGGCAGCGGCTTCGCCAGCGGCGTGGAATAGGCACCGCGCGTGGTGGTGCCCACCTGCGTCACCTGCGGCAACTGCCGGAAAGCCAGCGTCGCCAGTTCGCCGCCGCTTACGGTAATGTCACTGGTCATCAGATAGACGGATCCGGAATAGCGCGGTCCATCGGCGGGGCGGATCACGTTGGGGAAGGGGGCAAGGCCCGATCCGCGCGCCTGCGTGGTAAAGCCGGTGTACGGCTTGTCGGTAAAACGGCCGGGCAGGGCTTTCGCCACACGGTCCCACCCGCCGCGATTGTTTGAAAGGTCGACGATTACCGCGTCTGTCCCCCTGAATGCGGCGAACGCCTTGTCGAGCGCGGAATTGAGCGCGTTCATCTCTGCCCTGGCCCAGTCCGGGCTGGCAAAGTCCGTGCGATCGGTGAATCCGCCCATCACGAAGATCTGCAAATAGCCGATGCGCCCGTCGATCACGCCCCAGACGATGCGGCCGCCGCCGGCCGTGTGCGCCGTCGGGCCAAGCCCGTCCTTCGTCTGGCCGAGCAGGGCGGTAAGCCAGTGCTGCTCTCCGCCCTTGCCGGCGCGGATGCGCGGGAGCGTTGTTCCCTGCCCGTCCTGCACGCGGCGCTTTTCGCCGTCGACCTTGCCGATCAGCTTTGTGTGGCTGTCCGACAGGCCATGCATGAACGCGCCGAGGGCGTCCCACAGCTCCGCCTCGGTCATGCCGGGCCTGATCAGCCGCTGCGTGCGTGCGGCGCGCTCTGCATAGCCGGGCGGGCGGCGGTCGAAAAACGCGTAGTTCTTGCGGAAAGCGGCAAGGAAGTCGGCCGCGACCGCCTGCGGCGCCGTGTCCGGTTGGCGGGTGCAGTCCGCTGGAAGCGCGGGCAGCCTGTCGAACACCACGTTGGTATCGCCGTCCAGCAACTGGAAGATCGCCGACCCGCCGCCGGGCATCATGCGAAAATAGCGATAGTGGACCGAATCCATCTCGGACAGCGCGCCTTCGCCGCGGGGAGGCGCATAACAGGCGCCGTCCGTCTGGTATCTGGTTATTCCGTCCTTGCCGATGTCAAGAATCCATCCATACCCGCGCGACCGCCAGACGCCGCGAACGGCGGTGTCGGTTGTGCCCGCAGGCGTGAGGATCGTTTTCAGCGGTCCGGCGCTGGTCCACGGAGTGCTGGTCCACGGAGCTGGGGCAGCGGCACCCAAAGGTTCGGCGTCGCCGCGACCGGGAGACGCGCAGGATGCAACGGCAATTGCAAGCAGGCCGGCGGCGAGACTGGCGTGGGTCGCAGGTGTCATATGCGACCAATACACCGGAAGGCGGCCGCGACAACCCCTCATACCAAGGCGCTAAGATGCTGACGCATCACGCCTTGGAAATGGTCAAGCGCCACACGCGCTTTGGTATCAGCCGTGCTCAGCCATAGCTGACGACTTCGAATTCGATCCCGTCCCAGTCGAAGAAATAGAAGCGCCGGCCGGGTTCATAATCGGCATGGTTCATCGGCGTGAGGCCCGCTTCCTTGACCACCGCTTCCGCCGCGTCGAGATCGTCGACCAGCAAGCCGACGTGGTTCAGCGGCACACCCTTGGCGAAAGGAGCGGCCTGCGGCTTGCCCGGTGTGTAAAGCGCCACGTAATCGGTGTCAGAGCCGACGTGGATGGTCCATCCATTGTTGATCGCCGGGCCGCGCCAGCGTTCGTGCCAGCCGCAAAGCTTTTCCAGCAGGGCGGCAGAACGGTCCGGATCGCTGACCGTGATGTTGGCGTGTTCAAGGCGGGCCGAGGCCATTTTCCTGTCTCCTTCGATCGTCGTTTTCGCTGCAATGCGAATCAAGCATTTGGCAATCATGCAATCTCAAGCTAACTTGAGGTCAAGGAATTTGTTGCAGGATATCCGTGATGGACAGGAACGACCTTATTCCCATTGGCGCATTGGCGAAGCGCACCGGCCTCGCCGTTTCCGCAATCCGGTATTACGAGGATCGCGGGCTGATCTCGTCGTTCCGCACGATGGGCAACCAGCGACGCTTCCTGCGCAGCGACATTCGCAGGCTGAGTTTCATCCTGATCGCCCAGAAGCTGGGCCTTGGCCTGACAGAGATCGAAGCGGAACTGGCCAAACTGCCGCAGGGGCGCACGCCCACGTTGAACGACTGGCAGAAAATCAGCCGTTCGATGCGCAAACAACTGGACGACCGGATCGCGTTGCTGGTCCGGACGCGCAACAAGCTGGACGAATGCATCGGCTGCGGTTGCCTGAGCCTTCAGCGCTGTGCGCTTTACAACAAGGAAGATCGCGCCGGCGCGGGCGGGCCGGGGCCGCGCTTCGTGCTGGAGTGATGTGCACGGGCCACGCGTCCATGATCGCGTGAGACGGGAACCGGATGCATCCCGCGCGGCGCCATCGGGCAACCTGATGCACGATCCGTCGGGGCTGCCGGGTGTCGATTTGGATTGCATGTGCGCGCTGCAATCTCCATGTTGCTGCAATGCACAATAACCAAGATAGCCAGGCCCGTTCGGCCGAGATCCTGGCGGAAGCAATCCACCGCAAGCAGATTGTCGAAGCGACCTATAACGCGGCGTCGCTGAAGCTCGCCCCGCATCAACTCTTTCTGCGCAACGACGCACTCTATGTCGCGGCGCTCAATCCGCAAAAGTCGAGGCGGGTCGACGAAGAGCCCGCTTTGGGGGTCTTCAAACTTGCCGGCCTTTCGGGCGTTGCGCTTACCGACCAGCCTTTCAGCCCGGTCTCGTCGTTTGGCGAGAAGGCATCGCGGCCGGAAGACTTGCTTCTGGCCAGTATCGACCTGGCCGGCGTCGACGAAAGCTGAAGGGTTCGGTCGCTCCGCTTCAAGAGTTGAGAACGGAAATCATGACCGTTCCGGACAATTGAATTGGGACATTTTGCTGACGAATGGTTCAAAATGGAATAGTTCCCTGTAGGTGGAACAAGTTGCTTAAAGCGGAATCGGAATTCCACCAGGGTCATGAACGACATCGCGAACCCGCAATCGCTGCTCGATGAGCTGACCGAAAAGCAACGCGAGGTTCTCGACCTTCTCATTCAGCACAAGACGTCCAAGGAAATTTCCCGCGACCTTGGCATTTCGCCGCACACCGTCGACCAGCGGATCATGCTGGCGCGCGCCAAGATGAAAGTGGGTTCGCGCAACGAAGTGGCCCAGATCTACAGCCGCCTGCTTACCGGCGCCGACCGCGATGACGCCCGGCTGCCGGCATACGGACAAACCGTATATCAATTTTCGGATGTCGCGGATTCCGCTCTGCCGCATCACACCGTTGGCCGGGAAGGCGGGGCAGGCAAGGCCCAGGCCCGGTCGGAACCTGCGATCGGCGCCGGCTTTGGAGCCGGGGCCGACAGGGATCGATACTATCACGTCCTCCCGGAAATGTTCGACGGCCCTCACGGGACGTTGCTGCGCCTTGGTGCCATGGCGCTGATCTCGATCCTGGTGATCCTGGTCGGCCTGGGCGGGCTCAGCATGTTCGCCCAGCTTTCGATGATGTTCGATCGTTAGGCAAAAGCCGGATGTTTCCTCCACCTGACGATCGAGGACGGCGCAAGCCGGCCGGGAGGACCACGATGACGATGCCCATGGATGCCGCAAAGCAGCGGATCGCTCGCAACCTTTACGAAGCGGAAGCCGCGCTGGACCTGGCCCTGATGCGGCAGTCGCAACTTCTCACCACCATCGTGGAGGCCCGGCACGAAACCGCCGTGGCGCCGTTTACCGGCCAGGAGGCGATCGTCCGTCTTGCCAGGGGGCTCCAGTCGACGCTGTCGGCGGAAGGCGATCTTGCCCGCGTCCATCGTCGCTTGCAGGGCATCGGCCGCGAACTGTGCGGCGATGACGGTGGCGATACGCCGATCAAGGGCCTGGAAGAAGCCGCGGCGCTTGCTGCCTGAACGGGGACGGGCAATGAAGGAAGCAGATGTACGAACCGTGGGTGACGCTGACGCTATCCATTTCGATGGGGGTGTGCGCGGCATATCGCGGCGGAGAGCCGGAACGGCTGGCCGCACTTCTCCTTATCACCAGCATCGTCGCATACAGCGCAAGCCGTATCCTGTTCGGCGATCCGGGATACTATACGGTCTATCCGGGCGGCATGATCATCGATTTCTGGCTGCTCGTGGCGCTGGTCTGGGTTGCGCTTCGGGCCAATCGGGGATGGCCGCTGGTCGTCGGCGCCTTACAGATCGTGATCATGCTGGGGCACATTTCGAAACTTGTGGATTCCTATGCCGCGCGCAAGGCCTATTGGGCGATGACGCATTTGCCGTTTGTCGTGCAGATGGCGGTCGTTATCGCGGGATGCTGGGCGCACGACCGAAGGCGGCGGCGGATCGGGCAATACCTGCCGTGGCGACCGGCCTGAAGGAGCGGATGGCATGATCCGGATGCAAGGCAACCATACCCGCACGCGCCTTTTGCCGGGGGCCGAAGGCGGGCCGGATGGGCGGTTGGCGCAAGCGGAAGCCGATTCCGCGCTGCGCTGGGCGCGCGAGATCTATACCGAGCGTCGCCGGCGCGACCGTTTCTTTCCGACCGACCTGTTCGGCGAACCCAGCTGGGATATCCTGCTCGACCTGTTCATCGCCTCTCGCGAGAGCCGCCGTGTGCCGACCACCAGCGCCTGCATCGGCGCGCACGTTCCGCCGACAACCGCGCTGCGCTGGCTGCGCATCCTCGAATCGCGGGGACTGGTCGAGCGCGAGGGCGACCGCAGCGATGGACGGCGCACATTCGTGCGCCTTTCGACCCAGGGGCTGAAGATAATGGAGGAATTCGTTCTTTCGACGAAGACGGCGTTGCTGCGCGGTGCCCTTGGCGACACGATGGACGGCGGCCAGGCCGACGGGGCCGAGGCAGGACAACGCGGCAACGGACACGCCAACGGTCATGGTAGCGCGAACGGGGGAAGCGCGAAGGGGGCGGCCTGATCGCGCACATTCCGGGGCAGCCGTACGGAATCCGCGATCGTTCAGTCCCTCCGCATCGTCTCTCCCCGCGTCGCTTCCCCTCGCAACGTCAGGGCGTCGGCCGCTTCGATCACCGATGCCAGCGCGGTCCGCTCGCCGGGTGGCAATCGATGCCGGTCGGGCAGGAAGGCGTTGGCCCTGGCCACAAGCTCTGCCGCATCGATAATCGTGGCCAGCGCGGCCTGCTCGTCGGCGGTCAGGCCGGTCCAGTCGGGCAGGAAGGCGCGCGCGGCGGCCAGCAGGTTGCCCGGCGCGCTGGCAAGCTCGCTGCGATATTCCTCAAGCGTTGAACAGCCGTCGATCGCCGACCAGTCGATCCCGCCCGGACCGGGGCGCTGGTGGAATGACCACAGCGCGCCGATTGCCCGGTCGACTGCCGCGCGCATCTGGTCGCCCACCGCGTCGTGCGGGCCGGGGGCGCCGGAATTCCGCAAGCATTCCTGTTGCCGTTTTGCGTTCGCGGAGGCCATCGCCGTCCGGTTTTAGGCAAAACGGCAAGGCCGTCCCACTCCGCAAGAATACCTATTTGCCGCATGGCCGGCCTGTTCTCGGCCGGATTGATATGGGTCAATGTGATTGTAAGCGACACATACGAATATCCCTTCCGCAACGACCCGCGCGGCGCGAGTCGGTGAAAGCGATGCCGACCCGGCGACAGAGCCGGACACGGCAATGGGAAGGAAGGAAGCCGTGATAAACGAGACGCATGAGGCCCACCAGGCGCGGCAGAAAATGCGGCGCTCGATCCCCGGCACGTCGCTGTTCGACGGCGATCTTGCCAGCAAGGGGTTCGAACTCAACGCGATGTGCTTTTCGTTCAACGACGAAGCGAACCGCAAGGCCTTCGCCAGCGACGAGGCGGCCTACATGGACAAGTTCAATCTTACGCCGGCGCAGCGCAAGGCGGTGGAAGACCGCAACGTGCTGGCCATGATCGAGGCGGGCGGCAACATCTATTACCTTGCGAAACTCGCCGGCATCTATGGCCTCAATGTGCAGGATGTGGGCGCGCTCCAGACGGGCATGAGCGTGGACGATTTCAAGGCGATGCTGCTCGCCCAGGCGGTCGACAAGAAGGGGATGGCATGATGGCCCGGATAACAGGCGGTTATTTCACCAGTCACGTGCCCGCCATCGGCGGCGCAATCGTGCGCGGCGACCAGCAAGACCCTTACTGGAAGCCGTTCTTCGATGGTTTCCCGCCCATCCGTGAATGGATGGGCAAGCAGAAACCCGATGTCGCCGTGGTGTTCTATAACGATCACGGGCTCAACTTCTTCCTCGACAAGATGCCGACCTTTGCGGTCGGCGCGGCGGCGGAATACCAGAATGCGGACGAGGGCTGGGGCCTGCCGGTTTACAAGCCATTCGCCGGGCACCCCGCGCTTTCGTGGCACGTGATCGACGAGCTGGTTTCAAGCGAGTTCGACATCACCATGTGCCAGAAGATGCTGGTCGACCACGCGCTTTCGATCCCGTTCGAACTGGCCTGGCCCGATGCGGATGCATGGCCGGTCAAGCTGGTGCCCATCGCGATCAACACCGTGCAGTATCCGTTGCCCAGCCCGAAACGCGTGCTTGCGCTGGGCCGGGCGGTCAACCGCGCCTTGCGGTCATGGCAAGGTGACGAGAAAATCGTGGTTGTCGGCACCGGAGGCCTTTCGCATCAGCTCGACGGCGAAAGGGCGGGGTTCATAAACCCGGAATACGACAAGTTCTGCCTCGATAACCTTGCCGCCGATCCCGACGCGTTGACCGTCCATTCGGTGGAGCAGGTGGCAGAGCTTTCGGGCACGCAAGGGGTGGAAATCCTGAACTGGATTGCCGCGCGCGGCGCGCTGGGCGACATTTCGCTTCAGGAAGTGACGCGCAACTATCACATCCCCATCAGCAATACGGCGGCGGCCAGCCTTGTGCTGGAACCGGCCTGACGGGAATCCGCCGCACCGCACTAATGCGGTGCGGCGGGCCATTTCGCGGACGCAGGGATCGCACGCGCGAAGCCGGGAACCGTTCGCCTTTATGCGCGTAAATCGGGCATGAGCAAGGCAACACGCGCCCTTGGCCTCGCGGCCGGTCTTGGCGCGGCGGCATATGCCGCCAGGGCGCTGTCGCGCCGTCACCCGGTCGGCAATCCGTCGGTCCCGGAGCCACGGAAGCCTGTCGATATAGACCGCTATCTTGGCAAATGGTTCGAAATCGCGCGATACGAACAGGCGTTCGAGAAGGGCTGCATGGCGTCCACCGCCGAATACCGGCGGTTGCCGGACGGCGGGATCAAGGTCATCAACACCTGCCGCAAGCCGGACCTGCAGCCGCGCGTCGTCACCGGCAAGGCGCGCGTGGTCGACAGTGAAACCAATGCCAAGCTGAAGGTCAGCTTCCTGGGTCCGCTATTCACCGGCGATTACTGGGTGCTGGACCATTGCGACGATTACGAATGGGCCATCGTGGGCGAACCGTCCGGGCGCTTCCTGTGGCTGCTTTCGCGAAAGCAGGTGCTGCCGTGGGAAAGGGCCGAGGCGCTGTATGACCGGGCCGAGGCGCTGGGTTACGATACCGGCCTTCTGGTGCGCACGGTCCAGCCCTGATTCCAGAGCGTTTTCAGACCAGTAGGGATTATTCGATGTTGCGTTGACCGGCGCGCTTTTTCGCGCCGGAACGCGTGGGGACGGAGAGCGGCTTCGCCCTCCGTCCCCGGCATTTGCCGATGCTTACCAGCTGAGGCCCGCGCGGACGTAAAGGAAGCGTCCGTTGAAGCCGAACGGCGAGAAGAACGGGAAGGCGACAACGCCCGAACCGTTCCGCGAAGCCGGCACCTGGTCGGGATAGACGTCGAACAGGTTGTTGACGCCCAGGGCCAGGTTCAGCCCCTTTCCGGCGCCGTAGCGGGCTTCGAGGTCGGTGATGGCGTGCTTGCCGACATAGTTGTCGTTCACAGCCGTCGTGCCGGGCTGGATCACGTTGCCGTAATAGGTAACGCGCGCCGTCGCGCCCAGCATGCCCTTCTTCCACACGATCGAACCCGTGACCTTTTCTCCCGGCGTGCCCACTTCCATCGCAAGCACGCGGCTGCGCGCGAACAGCGTCGGTGCCGGGTCGAGCGTCGAGGTGGTGGTCGGGACGTGGGTCACTTCAACCTGGTTGACGTTGCCGGCAACCGACAGGTCGAAAGTACCGGCAGAGGCGGTGTTCACGCGGTAGTTCGCCACCACGTCGATGCCCTTGCTGGTCGAAGCGAGGCCGTTGATGAAGAAGCGGGCCGCCTTCACGTTATACGGTGCCAGCAGCGCCGCCACGTCCGGGCTGAACGTGCCCTGGATATTCTCCGACAGGCCCAGCTGGTCGCGAACGTGGATCCAGTAGCCGTCCACCGTCATGTTGAATCCGCCCGAACGGACAACGAAGCCGGCGGACAGGTTGGTGGACTTTTCGGGTTCGAGCGGAAGCCCGCCCAGCGCGGCGGCAACCGGCGCAACCGACGGGAACTGGCCGGTCAGGATCACGTTGCCGTCCTGCACGACGGACGCGATCGACGTGAAGTATTCCTGCTGCAACGACGGCGCGCGGAAACCGGTGGACGCGGTGCCGCGGATCGCGAACGAAGGCGAGAAATCGTAACGGGCCGAAACCTTGCCGGTCGCGGTCGTTCCGAAGTCCGAATAGTCTTCGCCGCGACCTGCGATGCCCAGCATGAACTTGTCGGTCACCTGCGCTTCAAGATCGAGGTAGATCGATCCGTTGCGGCGATGCCGCGACACATTGTTGTTCGGCGAGAAGCCGGGGAAGCCCTGTGCGCCGCTGCCCGAATAGCTGGCGAGTTCGCCGGCTTCGATCTTGTAGCCTTCGCTGCGTCCTTCGATACCGAAGGCGACGTTGAGCGACTGGAACACGTCGAACTTCTGCGAGACGTCTACACCGCCGACCCACTGGTCATAGGTGAGCGCGCCGTCATAGAAGTTGAGCGGCGTGGCGGTGCCCAGCGAATAGTTGGCCGAGTTCAGCGTGTTGAACTTGATCTTGTTGCGGCCATAGCTGACGTTGATGTCCACGTTCCAGCCGCCCAGGTCTCCGCGCAGGCCGCCGGTCGCGGTCAGGTCGGATGACTTGGTGTTGATCAACGGCAGGAAACCGTCCGGATAGATCGAGCTTACGCCGCCGCCGGCCGCCGAAGACGGTGTGCGCGGGAACGCGGCCGACTTGGTGTCGCGATACTGGTATCCGGCCCAGCCATACAGTTCCCAGCTATCGCCCACCGGCTTACCGGCGTTGGCATAGACGGTGTAGCTGTCCACTTCGGGATCGCCGAAGCGGCTGTCCACCTTCGGAGACGCCAGGCGCGGGTCAAGGTCGCCGCGGCTGGTGGGGTTGCGGTGCGTGTATTCGCCCGACAGCGTAAGGAAGCCGTCGCTGCCAAGGCCGATGCCCTGCCAGCCTGCCGCCGTAACGGAGCTTTCGCCGGTCACGTGGCGGCTGGTGCGGGCGGTGTCCACCTGTGTGTCATAAAAACCATAGGTGACGGTCGCGCCGCCGCCGGAGCGCGCTTCGCGCAGGCGCAGGTTGACGACGCCGGCAATCGCGTCCGATCCGTATTGCGCCGAAGCGCCGTCGCGCAGCACTTCGATGGACTGCAGCGCGGTGGACGGAATGGTGTTGAGGTCGACCGCGGCCGATCCGCGCCCGACCGAACCGTTGACGTTGAGCAGCGCGGAGGTGTGCGCGCGAACGCCGTTGATCAGGACCAGCGTCTGGTCGGGCGAGAGGCCACGCAGCGTGGCGGGGCGAATGGCGTCGGTGCCGTCCGTAACGGACGGGCGGGGGAAGTCGATGGAAGGCGTTACCGTGGCCAGCGCGGTTGCGAGCTCGGTCGTGCCCTGTTCCTTCAGAGTCTGCACGCTGATGACGTCGACCGGAGCGGCAGTGTCGAGCGCGGTGCGCTGCAGGCGCGTGCCGGTAACGACGATCGGGGCGGTATCCTCGGCATTTGCCGGTGCGTTGGCGCCCGTTGCGTCCTGCGCGAAAGCGGCCTGTGCGACGACAAGGCTGCCCAGCGATGCGCCGACCAGCATTCCTGCACGGCTCAGAACGGTAAGTCTCTTCATAACGAATTCCCTCATGATTGGCGGGCCGCCGGCATTCGGATCATGCCCATCCGGTCGGCCCCGATGTGGATTTTCTGTCCACTTTTTCCGCTTGGCCACATTCAGGTGGCGATTGGCAACTCGAAATTGCACAGAGAATGTGCCGATCCGGACGCTAGTGTTGCGGGTGTGCAACATTGATTGTCCCCGGTGCACCACACTCACGCGCTGGCGCTCAGGCCATTGCTGCCGTCGCTTGCCTCCGCTTGATCTCCGTCAAGGCATCAAGGTCCGGATCGGACATATTGCCATCGTCCATGGGAAGGCGATGCCCCCCGGGGTGATGATGGAGGTCCGAATGAAACGTCCTGTCCTGCTTGCCTGTCTTGCGCTTGGAATCGCGGCGCCGCTTGCCGCCTGTCATGACGGCTATCGCTCACACATCACCCTCGGGTGGAGCACCTATCCCTATTATGGCTGGTACGATGGCTATTACGGCACGATCTATGACGGCTATTGGGGCGTCGACAATTTCTTCTACTATCGCCTGACCCCGCAGGAACGCTATTTCCGGCGGGGCGACTCGCAGCACTTCCGGCGAGATGCCACACGTCCGCCCGACCAGCGGTTCCGGCGGTTCGAAGGCACGCTGCGCCCGCCGCCGCAAGGGACGCGGATGCCCGAATTCCGTCCGCCGGGCGACCGGCGCGACCCGCGCGACCGTCGCGGGAACTGACGGTTTTCCGAAGGGGCAGGGCGGAAAAAGGGTGGCCTCCGCGCTTGACCGCCCGCCCGAATCCCACTAAGGGCGCGCCTTCATTCGCGGACGGAACCCAGCCACGTCGTGGTTCCCCCGCGGAAGAGAGCTGAACATTGCCGGTGCGTGCGGCGGGGATTTCCCATCGCGTAATCCGTCAAAGTAACCCGGTGCCGATGGCCTGGGTGGAGCGTTTTCGGCTCGTGATGCGCGTCAGGCCGCCGTTCGCCCGGATCGGGAAACGGCCATGCCCACGATGCTTTCGCGAGAATCCGCGATCCTCTCCGCCTTGTCCGGCAAGCGCCAGAACCAAGGTGAAGAGTACTTCATGCCTACGATCAACCAGCTGATCCGCAAGGGTCGCGTGCCGCAGAAGGCCAAGAGCAAGGTTCCTGCGATGGAGCAGAACCCGCAGAAGCGCGGTGTCTGCACCCGTGTTTACACGACCACGCCGAAGAAGCCGAACTCGGCGCTTCGCAAGGTCGCCAAGATCCGCCTGACCAACCAGCGCGAAGTCATCTCGTACATCCCCGGCGAAGGCCACAACCTGCAGGAACACTCGGTTGTGCTGATCCGCGGCGGCCGTGTGCGCGACCTTCCCGGCGTGCGCTATCACGTGCTGCGCGGCGTTCTCGACACGCAGGGCGTGAAGGACCGCAAGCAGAGCCGCTCGAAGTACGGCGCGAAGCGTCCGAAGTAAGGTCTGGTTTTTTGTAGGGTGCGGTCAGGCTGTCCAGCCTGACCTCGGTACCGGCCCGTCTCCCCCGCCCAACCACCCGATACCGTATCGGGTGATCATTGGGTGGTTGGGCGGGGGAGACGGGCCGGCACCGCTACAACTCCGAAGGAGTTAAAGAAGATGTCACGTCGTCGTCGTCCCGAAAAGCGGGAAATCCTGCCCGATCCCAAGTTTGGTGATGCGGTGCTTTCGAAGTTCATGAACAACATGATGCTTGACGGCAAGAAGTCGGTCGCCGAGCGGATCGTCTATGGTGCGCTCGACACCATGGAAACCCGCGCCAAGGCCGATCCGGTCCAGCTGTTCCACGATGCGCTGAACAACGTGAAGCCGCAGATCGAGGTCCGCAGCCGCCGCGTTGGCGGTGCGACCTATCAGGTGCCGGTCGAAGTCCGCCCCGAGCGCGCCCAGGCGCTGGCCATCCGCTGGCTGATCGCTGCCGCGCGCAACCGTCCCGAAACCACGATGGCCGCGCGCCTTTCGGGCGAACTGCTCGATGCCGCCAACAATCGCGGCAACGCGGTGAAGAAGCGCGAAGACACCCACCGCATGGCCGACGCGAACCGCGCGTTCAGCCACTATCGCTGGTAAGTCGAAGCACGGTCTTCAAACGGTCACATTAGTAACCATATGGGGCGGGCCGGACCGGATGGCGAAATCCGGCAGGCCCACCCCGAACCCCTAAGGAACTTTCCATGGCCCGCGACTATCCGCTGGAGCGCTATCGCAATATCGGCATCATGGCCCACATCGATGCCGGCAAGACGACCACGACCGAACGCATCCTCTATTACACCGGCAAGTCCTACAAGATCGGCGAAGTGCACGACGGCGCCGCGACCATGGACTGGATGGAACAGGAGCAGGAGCGCGGCATCACCATCACGTCCGCCGCGACGACCACGTTCTGGTCGGCCGAGGATGGCGAAGGTCCCAAGCACCGCATCAACATCATCGACACGCCCGGCCACGTCGACTTCACCATTGAAGTCGAGCGTTCGCTGCGCGTGCTCGACGGCGCGGTCGCAGTGTTCGACGGCGTCGCCGGCGTTGAGCCGCAGTCGGAAACCGTGTGGCGCCAGGCCGACAAGTACGGCGTTCCCCGGATGTGCTTCATCAACAAGCTCGACCGCACCGGCGCCGACTTCTATTACTGCGTCCAGTCGATCATCGACCGTCTGGGTGCGACCCCGCTGGTGCTCTACCTGCCGATCGGCGCGGAGAGCGACCTGAAGGGCGTGGTGGACCTGGTGAACATGCGCGGCGTCGTCTGGGAAGACGAAAGCCTGGGCGCGAAGTTCAACTACACCGACATTCCGGCCGACCTTGCCGACAAGGCCGCCGAATACCGCGAGAAGCTGGTCGAAACCGCCGTCGAACAGGACGACGACGTGATGGAGCAGTATCTTGAAGGCAACGAGCCCGATGCGGCCACGCTGAAGAGGCTGATCCGCAAGGGCACGATGGCCCGCGCCTTCGTGCCGGTGCTGTGCGGCTCGGCGTTCAAGAACAAGGGCGTGCAGCCCCTGCTCGACGCGGTGGTGGACTATATGCCGTCGCCGCTCGACGTTCCGGCGATCAAGGGCGTGAAGCCCGACAGCGACGAAGAGGACAGCCGTCCCTCGTCCGACGATGCGCCGTTCTCGGCCCTGGCGTTCAAGATCATGAACGACCCGTTCGTCGGTTCGCTGACCTTCACCCGCATCTATTCGGGCAAGCTCGCCAAGGGCTCCGTCCTGAACTCGGTGAAGGACAAGAAGGAGAAGATCGGCCGCATGCTGCTGATGCACTCCAACAACCGCGAGGACATCGAAGAGGCTTTCGCGGGCGATATCGTCGCCATCGCCGGCCTCAAGGAGACGACCACGGGCGACACGCTGTGCGCCGAGAAGGCTCCGATCATCCTTGAGCGGATGGAATTCCCCGAGCCGGTTATCGAACTGTCGGTGGAACCGAAGACCAAGGCCGACCAGGAAAAGATGGGCGTCGCGCTCAACCGCCTGGCCGCCGAGGATCCCTCGTTCCGCGTCTCGACCGATCACGAATCGGGCCAGACCATCATCAAGGGCATGGGCGAACTGCACCTCGACATCCTCGTCGACCGCATGAAGCGCGAGTTCAAGGTGGAAGCCAACGTCGGTGCGCCGCAGGTGGCCTATCGCGAAGCGCTCGCGAAGGAAGTCGAGATCGACTACACCCACAAGAAGCAGTCGGGTGGCTCGGGCCAGTTTGGCCGCGTCAAGGTGAAGCTCGTCCCCGGCGAGCGCGGCGCGGGCATCAACTTCCACGACGAGATCAAGGGCGGCAACATCCCGCGCGAATATATCCCGTCGGTCGAGAAGGGCATGCGCGAAACGGCCGAGACCGGTTCGCTGGTCGGCTTCCCGATCATCGACTTCGACATCTTCCTGACGGACGGTGCGTACCACGACGTCGACTCGTCGGCGCTGGCGTTCGAGATCACCGGTCGCGGTGCGATGCGCGAGGCGGCCCAGAAGGCCGGCATCAAGCTGCTCGAGCCGATCATGAAGGTGGAAGTCGTGACTCCCGAGGAGTTCATGGGTGACGTCATCGGCGACCTGAACAGCCGTCGTGGCCAGATCCAGGGCACCGACAGCCGCGGCAACGCGCAGGTCGTTGACGCGCACGTTCCGCTTGCGAACATGTTCGGCTATGTGAACCAGCTGCGTTCCTTCACCCAGGGGCGTGCGCAGTACACGATGCAGTTCTCGCATTACGACGAGGTCCCGGCGAACGTCGCGGCCGAGGTCAAGGAGAAGCTTGCCTAATCGGCAGGTTCGGTTTACGGGCGGCGCCTGCTTTTCAGGCATGATTCTGGCGGGCGCCGCTCCGTCCAGCAATAACTTCAAGCGAAAAGAAGGTTTGGAAAATGGCGAAGGCTAAGTTCGAGCGGAATAAGCCGCACTGCAACATCGGCACCATCGGTCACGTCGACCACGGCAAGACCACGCTGACCGCTGCGATCACCAAGGTGCTCGCCGAAACGAGCGGTGGCGAAGCCGTCGATTTCGCGAACATCGACAAGGCACCGGAAGAGCGCGAGCGTGGTATCACGATCTCGACCGCTCACGTCGAGTACGAGACCGCTGCGCGCCACTATGCGCACGTCGACTGCCCGGGTCACGCCGACTACGTGAAGAACATGATCACCGGTGCCGCCCAGATGGACGGCGCGATCCTGGTGGTGAACGCGGCCGACGGCCCGATGCCCCAGACCCGCGAGCACATCCTGCTTGCGCGTCAGGTCGGCGTGCCGGCGCTGGTCGTCTACATGAACAAGGTCGATCAGGTCGACGATCCGGAAATCCTCGAGCTCGTCGAGCTGGAAGTGCGCGAGCTGCTCAGCTCGTACGATTTCCCGGGTGACGATATTCCGATCATCAAGGGTTCGGCCCTGGCCGCTCTGGAAGGCCGCGACGACGAAATCGGCAAGAACTCGATCCTCGAGCTCATGCAGGCCGTCGACGACTACATCCCGCAGCCGCCGCGCCCGACCGACAAGCCGTTCCTGATGCCGGTCGAAGACGTGTTCTCGATCTCGGGTCGCGGTACGGTTGTGACCGGCCGTGTCGAAACCGGCGTGATCAAGGTTGGTGAAGAAGTCGAGATCGTCGGCCTCAAGGACACCCGCAAGACCACTGTCACCGGTGTCGAAATGTTCCGCAAGCTGCTCGACCAGGGTGAAGCCGGCGACAACATCGGCGCACTGATCCGCGGCGTGAGCCGTGAAGAGGTCGAGCGTGGCCAGGTTCTCGCCAAGCCGGGTACGGTTACGCCGCACACCGAGTTCTCGGCCGAGGTCTATGTGCTGTCGAAGGACGAAGGTGGCCGTCACACGCCGTTCTTCGCCAACTATCGCCCGCAGTTCTACTTTCGCACTACCGACGTCACGGGCGAGGTTGTCCTCCCCGAGGGCACCGAGATGGTGATGCCGGGCGACAACGTCGCGCTGGCCGTGAAGCTGATCGCTCCGATCGCGATGGACGAAGGTCTGCGCTTCGCTATCCGCGAAGGTGGCCGCACCGTCGGTTCGGGGGTTGTCAGCAAGATCACGAAGTAATATAGGCGCCGCTCCGCCGGGGGATTCGATTCCCCCGGCGGCCGGAATTCTCGATCGCCCCGCTCTCTCGCAGAGTTGGGAGAGGGCGGGTCGGTCGTTTTTGTTTTTTGCTCTTTCGCATCGGTAAACGGACATGGAAGCCCAGAATATCCGCATTCGCCTCAAGGCGTTCGACCATCGCGTGCTCGACCAGGCCACTGGCGAAATCGCGGAGACCGCCCGCCGCACCGGCGCTCTGATCCGGGGTCCCATTCCGCTCCCGACGCGCATCGAGAAATTCTGCGTCAACCGCGGGCCGCACATCGACAAGAAGTCGCGTGAGCAGTTCGAGGTTCGCACCTACAAGCGCCTGCTCGACATCGTGCAGCCCAATGCGGCCACTGTCGACGCGCTGATGAAGCTGGACCTTGCGGCCGGCGTCAACGTCGAGATCAAGCTGGCGTAAGCCGCGCTCGACTTACGAGTTTCGGACTTCGGTCCACATTCCTTCCGGCCCAGGCCGGTTTTGCGGGAACTTCCCGCACGGACATAGGGATACCTCCGGCCAAAGCCTTCGGGCGCCAGGCCGGGCAAGCGTCCCCCGTCTCGCCGCGAAGAGCCTGTCATGGGCGGCGCGCGGCACTCGGCCCGGACGGGGCGTGCTTCACAATACGGGCCGAACACGCCCCCGGGGATGGTCTCCGTGGGCCTCTGTAAGGAGTATTGATCATGCGCACTGGCGTGATCGCCAAGAAGGTGGGGATGACCCGCCTGTTCCAGGAGGACGGCCGGCACGTTCCGGTGACGGTCCTGTCGCTGGAAGATTGCCAGGTTGTTTCGGTTCGCACCGCTGACCGCGACGGATACGTCGCCGTGCAGCTGGGTGCGGGTGAAGCGAAGCAGAAGAACGTTGCCAAGCCGCAGCGCGAACATTTCGCCAAGGCGGAAGTGGCGCTGAAGGCCCAGGTCTGCGAGTTTCGCGTCGCCGACGATGCGGTGCTCGAGGTCGGCGCGACGATCGCCGCTTCGCACTTCGTTCCGGGCCAGCTGGTCGACATTTCGGGTCACACCCAGGGTAAGGGCTTTGCCGGCGCGATGAAGCGCTGGGGCTTCGGCGGTATGCGCGCCACTCACGGTGTGTCGATCTCTCACCGTGCGCACGGTTCGACGGGTAACCGTCAGGATCCGGGCCGCGTCTTCAAGAACAAGAAGATGGCCGGTCACATGGGCGATCGTCAGCGCACGCAGCAGAACCTCGAGATCGTCCGCGTCGATGACGAACGCGGCCTGATCTTCGTCAAGGGTTCGGTTCCCGGCGCCAAGAACGCCTGGCTGACGGTCAAGGACGCGGTCAAGGTTTCGCGCCATGCCGAGGCTCCGTACCCGGCCGGCCTGAAGAGCGCCGCCAACAGCAATGATACGGCCGCTGCCGATACGCCTGCGGAAGAAGCCGCGGCGCCCGAGGCGACCGAAGGCCAGGAGGGCTGATAACGTGAAGGTCAAGGTCCTCAACCTCGACGGTTCGGCCGGCAAGGCCGACATCGAACTGTCGGACGACGTGTTCGGTCTGGAACCGCGCGCCGACATCCTCCACCGCGTCGTTACGTGGCAGCTTGAAAACCGCCGCGGCACCGCCCGCGCGGCTCGCGAGCGGTCCGACGTTGCGCGCACCGGCAAGAAGTTCGGCCGCCAGAAGGGTGGCGGCACCGCCCGTCACGGCGACCGCAAGGCGCCGATCTTCATCGGCGGCGGCAAGGCGCACGGCCCGCGTCGGCGCGACTTCAACCTCTCGCTGAACAAGAAGGTCCGTTCGCTCGGCCTGAAGATGGCGCTTTCGTCGAAGGCGAAGAACGGCCTGGTGGTCGTCGACAGCCTCGACATGAAGGACGCCAAGACAAAGGCGCTTTCCGCGCAGTTCGCCAAGGCGGGCTGGAGCAAGGTGCTGGTGATCGACGGCGAGGCCGTGAACGAGGGCTTTGCCCGCGCTTCGGCCAACCTTGCCGGCGTGAACGTGCTCCCGGCTGTCGGCGCCAACGTCTATGACATCCTGAAGCATGATACGCTGGTGCTGACGCGCGCCGCGGTCGAAAAGCTGGAGGCGCGTTTCAATGGCTAAGAGCAAGGAAGCGATCGACACGCGTCACTATGACGTGATCGTCGCGCCGCACATCACCGAAAAATCGACGCTGCTCAGCGAGCACAACGCCGTGGTCTTCAAGGTTGCCGACGAGGCGACCAAGCCGGAGATCAAGGCTGCGGTCGAGGCGCTGTTCGACGTCAAGGTGACCGGTGTGAACACCCTGACCCAGAAGGGCAAGACGAAGCGCTGGAAGGGCAAGCCCTACAAGCGTTCCGACGTGAAGAAGGCTGTCGTGACCCTGGCCGAAGGCCAGTCGATCGACGTCACCAGCGGTATCTGAGGCGGATCGGAAGATGGCACTCAAGAACTATAACCCGACCAGCCCCGCGCGGCGCGGTCTTATCCTTGTCGACAAGTCGTCGCTGTGGAAGGGCAAGCCCGTCAAGGCGCTGACTGAAGGCAAGCGCAAGACCGGCGGCCGTAACAACAAGGGCCACGTGACCTCACGCGGCATCGGCGGCGGCCACAAGCAGAAGTACCGCTATATCGACTTCAAGCGTCGTAAGTGGGACATGCCGGCCACTGTCGAGCGGATGGAATACGATCCCAACCGCACCGCGTTCATCGCGCTGATCAAGTACGAGGATGGCGAGCTTGCCTATATCCTCGCGCCGCAGCGTCTTGCCGTTGGCGACACCGTCGTCGCGGGCGAGAAGGTCGACGTGAAGCCGGGCAACGCGATGCTGCTCAGCCAGATGCCGGTCGGCACCATCTGCCACAACGTGGAGATGAAGCCGGGCAAGGGCGGCCAGATCGCCCGCTCCGCCGGCACCTATGTCCAGCTCGTCGGCCGCGATCGCGGCATGGTCATCGTTCGCCTGAACTCGGGCGAGCAGCGGTACCTGCGCGGCGATTGCATGGGCACCGTGGGCGCCGTGTCGAACCCCGACAACGGCAACCAGAACTTGGCCAAGGCCGGCCGCAACCGCTGGAACGGCAAGCGCCCGCTTACCCGCGGCGTCGCCAAGAACCCGGTCGACCACCCGCACGGCGGTGGTGAAGGCCGGACCTCGGGCGGCCGTCATCCGGTCACTCCGTGGGGCAAGCCGACCAAGGGCGCCCGTACCCGCAACAACAAGCAGACCGACAAGATGATCATCAGGTCGCGTCACGCGAAGAAGAAGAGGTAACACACGATGGCACGTTCCGTCTGGAAAGGCCCCTTCGTCGACCTGCACCTCCTGAAGAAGGCGGAAGACGCCCAGGAAGCAAGCCGCGCCGCTCCGATCAAGACCTGGTCGCGTCGTTCGACGATCCTGCCGCAGTTCGTTGGTCTGACGTTCAGCGTCTACAACGGCCAGAAGTTCATCCCGGTCTCGGTCAACGAGGAAATGGTCGGCCACAAGCTTGGCGAGTTCGCGCCCACGCGCAACTTCCCGGGCCACGCTGCCGACAAGAAGGGTAAGCGCTGATGAGCAAGCAGGCAGCCCCGCGCCGCGTCAGCGACAAGGAAGCTCTGGCGGTCGGCACCACGATCCGTGGTTCGGCCCAGAAGCTCAACCTCGTCGCCGGTCTTATCCGCGGCAAGAAGGCCGAAGAGGCCATGAACATCCTGTCCTTCTCGAAGAAGGCAATGGCTGTTGACGCCCGCAAGGTTCTCGCATCCGCGATCGCCAATGCGGAAAACAACCACAACCTGGATGTCGATGCGCTGGTCGTGGCGGAAGCCTCGGTCGGCAAGTCGATCACCATGAAGCGCTTCCACGCGCGCGGACGCGGCAAGTCGACCCGCATCCTCAAGCCGTTCAGCCGGCTGCGCATCGTGGTCCGCGAAGTCGAGGAGGCCTGATCCATGGGTCATAAATCCAATCCGATCGGCCTGCGCCTGCAGATCAACCGCACCTGGGACAGCCGCTGGTATGCCGAAGGCGCCAGCTATCGCCAGATGCTCAAGGAAGATCTCGAGATCCGCAAGTACATCGTCGAGAACCTGCCGCAGGCGGCGATCTCGAAGGTGGTGATCGAGCGCCCGGCCAAGCTTTGCCGCGTTTCGATCTATGCGGCCCGCCCCGGTGTGATCATCGGCAAGAAGGGCGCGGACATCGAAAAGCTGCGCGGCAAGCTGGCGAAGATGACCGACAGCGAAGTGAAGCTGAACATCGTCGAGATCCGCAAGCCGGAAATCGATTCGAAGCTCGTCGCTCAGGGCGTGGCCGACCAGCTGGTTCGCCGCGTTGCGTTCCGCCGTGCGATGAAGCGCGCCGTTCAGTCGGCGCTGCGCCTTGGCGCAGAGGGCATCAAGATCACTTGTGGCGGCCGTCTTGGCGGCGCCGAGATCGCCCGCGTCGAATGGTATCGCGAAGGCCGCGTTCCGCTTCACACGCTGCGCGCCAACGTCGACTATGCCGAAGCCGAGGCGCACACCGCCTATGGCGTGATCGGCATCAAGGTTTGGATCTTCAAGGGTGAGATCCTGGGCCATGACCCCATGGCCCAGGACCGGCTGATGATGGAGGCCCAGACCTCCGGCGTCCGTCCGGCACGCTGAGGCATAGGATAGAGCAAGACCAATGCTGCAACCGAAGAAAACCAAGTTCCGCAAGGCGTTCAAGGGCCGGATCAAGGGCGACGCCAAGGGCGGCACCACGCTGAACTTCGGCTCCTATGGCCTGAAGGCGATGGAACCGGAGCGGATCACCGCCCGCCAGATCGAGGCCGCGCGCCGCGCGATCACGCGTCACATCAAGCGCCAGGGGCGCCTGTGGATTCGCGTGTTCCCCGACGTGCCGGTGTCGAAGAAGCCTGCCGAAGTCCGCCAGGGCAAGGGCAAGGGTTCGATCGAATACTGGGCCGCGCGCGTGAAGCCGGGCCGTATCCTGTTCGAACTGGACGGCGTTGCCGGTCCGCTTGCCGCAGAGGCGTTCAGCCGCGCGGCGATGAAGCTGCCGATCAAGACGAAGGTCGTTGCCCGCCTGGGTGACACTTCGCACCTTGGCGGCGAGTAAGGGAGTCTATCAGATGGCAAACAAGATCGACGATCTGCGCGCCAAGTCGGACGACCAGCTCACCGCTGACCTCGCCGACCTCAAGCGCGAGCAGTTCAACCTCCGATTCCAGTCGGCGACGAACCAGCTCGAGCGTCCGGCGCGGATCAAGGAAGTCCGCCGCGACATCGCGCGCATCAAGACGCTGCAGGCCGAACGGTCCGCCGCGGAAGCGAAGTAAGGAGCACCACGATGCCCAAGCGTATCCTGATCGGGACCGTGGTTTCCGACAAGACCGACAAGACCGTGGTCGTGAAGGTCGAGCGCAAGGTGAAGCACCCGCTTTACGGGAAGATCATCCGCCGTTCGAAGAAGTATCACGCCCATGACGAAGACAACGCGTTCAAGCCCGGCGAAGTCGTGCGGATCGAAGAGACCGCGCCGATTTCCAAGCTGAAGACGTGGAAGGTGGTTGATCGTGTGCAGGCCGGCAAGGGCACTGCGCTCGAAGCCGACCTCGACGTGGAAGCCGCCGGCAACTGAGCCTTTCAACAGGCTCGGTAAAGGAATTTTTGGAACTGCCGGACTGGTTCCGGCAAGCCATTGAGAAGGAACCGGATCTATGATCCAGATGCAATCCAACCTCGACGTCGCTGACAACAGCGGCGCGAAGCGCGTCCAGTGCATCAAGGTGCTGGGCGGCTCCAAGCGCCGCACCGCCGGCGTCGGCGACATCATCGTGGTGTCGGTGAAAGAGGCGCAGCCCCGCGCTCGCGTCAAGAAGGGCGACGTTCACCGCGCGGTGATCGTGCGCACCAAGAAGGACGTGCGCCGCGCAGACGGCAGCGTGATCCGCTTCGATTCGAACGCCGCCGTGCTCGTCAACAAGAACGAAGAGCCGATCGGCACCCGTATCTTCGGCCCGGTCGTGCGCGAACTGCGCGGCCGCGGCTTCATGAAGATCATCTCGCTCGCTCCGGAGGTGCTGTAATGGCCGCCGCGAAGATCAAGAAGGGCGACAGCGTCGTCGTCCGCTCGGGCAAGGACAAGGGCCGCACCGGCACTGTCCTCCAGGTCATGCCGAAGGACGGCAAGGTTCTGGTCTCGGGCGTGAACGTCGCCGTGCGTCACCGCAAGCCGAGCCAGGCCAACCCTCAGGGCGGCATCGACCGTTCCGAGGCGCCGATGGCGATTTCGAAGGTGAGCCTGGCCGACCCGAAGGACGGCAAGGCAACCCGCGTCCGCTTTGAAGAGCGCGACGGCAAGAAGGTCCGCGTGGCCGTGAAGTCCGGGGAGACGATCGATGGCTGATAAGTACACGCCCCGCCTTCGCCAGAAGTACGACGAGCAGATCGCCAAGGCGATGACCGAAAAATTCGGTTACAAGAACCTGCTCGAAGTGCCGAAGATCGAGAAGATCACGCTCAACATGGGCGTGGGCGAAGCGAGCCAGGACAAGAAGAAGGTCCAGACGGCGGCCGCCGAAATGGAACTGATCGCCGGACAGAAGCCGGTGATCACCAAGGCGAAGAAGTCGATCGCGCAGTTCAAGCTGCGTGAAGGCATGCCAATCGGTTGCAAGGTCACCCTGCGCCGCGAACGCATGTACGAGTTCCTCGATCGCCTGATTACGATCGCGATGCCCCGCATCCGCGACTTCCGGGGGCTGAACCCCAAGTCGTTCGACGGACGCGGCAACTATGCGATGGGTCTGAAGGAGCAGATCATCTTTCCGGAGATCAGCTACGACCAGATCGAGAAGGTGCGTGGCATGGACATCATCGTCACCACCACTGCCAAGACCGACGAGGAAGCGCGCGAGCTGCTGCGCCTGTTCGGTTTCCCCTTCCCGCAGGATGCTGCCGAACAGCAGCAGGCCGCGTGAGCAAGATCTGAGGAAGAGAGCTTAAGTCCATGGCGAAACTGAGTTCGATCAACAAGAACGAGCGTCGCAAGAAGCTCGTTGAGAAGTACGCGGCGAAGTATGCTGCGCTGAAGGCCATTGCCGACGACGAGTCGGTTGACGAGACCGAACGCCTGATGGCGCGACTCAAGATGGCGAAACTTCCGCGCAACGCGAACCCCACCCGCGTGCGCAACCGCTGCACCACCACCGGCCGTCCGCGCGGCTACTATCGCAAGTTCGGGCTTTGCCGCGTCGAACTGCGCGATCTCGCCAACAAGGGGCTTATCCCCGGCGTGACCAAGTCGAGCTGGTAAGGGACAACCGATATGGCGATGACCGATCCCCTGGGTGACATGCTCACCCGTATCCGCAACGGCCAGCGGGCGAAGAAGGACTCCGTCCTGTCCCCGGCCTCCAAGATCCGCGCGCGCGTTCTCGAAGTGCTGCAGCGCGAAGGCTATATCCGTGGCTACAGTGAGGACGCGACCGGCGTTCATCCGCAGCTGCGCATCGAGCTGAAGTATTTCGAGGGCGAGCCTGCCATCAAGCATGTGCAGCGCGTCTCGAAGCCCGGCCGCCGCGTCTATTCGGGTTCGAAGGAACTTCCGGTGGTGCGCAACGGCCTTGGCATCACCATCGTCTCGACGCCGAAGGGCGTGCTCTCGGATGCCGAGGCACGTGCCCAGAACGTCGGCGGCGAAGTGCTTGCGGAGGTGTTCTGATGAGCCGCATCGGCAAGAGGCCGGTGACGATCCCGAGCGGCGTCACCGCTGACATCAAGGATGGCCAGCTTACCGTGAAAGGCCCCAAGGGCACGCTTTCGCTGGGCCTGTCCGACATGGTGACCTATGACGTGCAGGACGGCGCGATCTCGGTCCAGCCGGCGAACGACGGCAAGGCCGCCCGCAGTCACTGGGGCATGCAGCGCACGCTGGTGTCCAACCTGGTCGAAGGCGTGACGCAGGGCTTCTCGAAGACGCTCGAGATCAGCGGCGTCGGCTATCGTGCGCAGGCGCAGGGCCGCAAGCTCAAGCTGCAGCTCGGCTATTCGCACGATGTCGATTTCGACGTTCCCGAAGGTGTCGAGGTCAAGACCCCGGATAACACGACGGTCGAGATTTCCGGCATCGACAAGCAGATGGTCGGCCAGGTCGCGGCCGAGATCCGTCGCTGGCGCAAGCCCGAACCCTACAAGGGCAAGGGCATCAAGTACCGCGGCGAATATATCTTCCGCAAGGAAGGGAAGAAGAAGTAAGATGGCCAAGGTTTCTCTCTTCGATCGCCGCCGGCGCCGCGTGCGCAGCGCGCTTCGTGCCCGTTCCGCCGGCCGTCCCCGCCTGTCGGTGCACCGCACCGGCCGCCACATCTATGCCCAGATCATCGATGATGCGGAGGGCCGCACCGTGGCCGCCGCCTCTACCCTGGTCAAAGGGCAGAAGAACGTGGGCGCCAACGTCGATTCCGCCGCCAAGGTCGGCAAGGAAATCGCCGAAAAGGCCAAGGCCGCCGGCATCACCACCGTCGTGTTCGATCGCGGCGGCTTCCTGTTCCATGGCCGCGTCAAGGCGCTGGCCGACGCCGCTCGCGAAGGCGGGCTGGAGTTCTGATGATGGCTGACGAAAACGAAACCCCGACCCCGACGCCGGCCGTGACCGAAACGACCGAAGCCGCGGACACCCAGTCGACCGCTTCGGGCGACGCGCAGCCCCAGGCCCAGCCGCAGCAGCGCGAAGG
Organism: Novosphingobium sp. ZN18A2; assembly: GCF_036784765.1. NCBI lineage: Bacteria > Pseudomonadati > Pseudomonadota > Alphaproteobacteria > Sphingomonadales > Sphingomonadaceae > Novosphingobium > Novosphingobium sp. ZN18A2. Next base: position 1,216,305 of record NZ_CP136651.1, read on the forward strand.
CCGTGGACGTGGCCGTGGACGCGGCAATGATCGCGGTGGCCGTGGCCGGCGTGACGATCGTCGCGGCCGTGGCGGTGACGACGACGGCGGCGAGGAGCTGATCGAAAAGCTCGTCCACATCAACCGCGTGTCGAAGACCGTGAAGGGCGGCAAGCGCTTCGGTTTCGCCGCGCTGGTCGTTGTGGGCGACGGCAAGGGCCGCGTGGGCTTTGGCCACGGCAAGGCCCGCGAGGTTCCCGAAGCGATCACCAAGGCGACCGCTTCGGCCAAGAAGAAGATGGTTCGCGTTCCGCTCAAGGAAGGCCGGACGCTGCATCACGACGGCAAGGGCCGTTTCGGTGCGGGCAAGGTCAATGTCCGGACGGCCCCGGCCGGTACGGGCATCATCGCGGGCGGCCCGATGCGCGCCGTGTTCGAGAGCCTGGGCGTTGCCGACGTGGTGACCAAGTCGGTCGGCACTTCGAACCCCTACAACATGATCCGCGCCACCTTCGACGCGCTGACCAACCAGACTTCACCGAAGTCTGTGGCCCAGCGTCGTGGCAAGAAGGTTGCCGACCTGCTGGGTCGCGGCGGCGCGAGCGAAGCCGAGGCTGAAGCCGCGGCCGAAGCTATCGCGGAGTAAGCGAAATGGCCCAGAGCAAGAAGAAGACCATCAAGGTCAAGCAGATCGGTTCGCCGATCCGCCGCCCCGAG